>NZ_SNWX01000011.1 GCF_004362045.1 Halanaerobium saccharolyticum
ACATTCTAAAGATTTTTCTTATAATTAAATTAGTGGTGCTCTATTACTATTTGCTTACATTTTATGGTAACTATCATATTTTATTTGACGTTATCTATAATATCATAAGATTTAAACAGCAAGCTTAAAAATTTGTAAAGCTATCTGCTTTATACTAAATATATTATATGTGAAAAAAGAAGTTTTTGCAATATTTAATTATTGATCTGATCCAGCCCAAATTCATTATGTAATACATTCAATGCTTTATTGGCTTCTTCTTTTTTTATTAAACAGGAAATTTTTATTTCTGAGGTTGTTATCATTTCAATATTAATTTCATTTTCACCAAAAGAAGTAAACATTCTGGCAGCAATACCAGGAGTAGACTGCATTCCTGCACCAACAATAGAAATTTTTGCAACATCTCGATCAATAGTATAGTTGTTAAATTTTAGTTCCTCTTTAATTTTATCCAGTACCTTAACAGCCATTTTTTCCTGTTCCTGATTGATAGTAAAAGTTATATCATTCAGTTCATCCCGCTGTAAGTTCTGAATAATCATATCAACATTGACCCCTGCATCGGCAAGAGCTTTAAACATTTTACCAGCTATTCCCGGCTCATCTGGCACTCTTTCTACAGTAATCTTAATTTCTCCTAAATCACTCGCTGCTCCTACTACATTTTTTTTACCTTCCATTTTCTCATCTCCTCTAACAATTGTACCTTCTGTCTTATTAAAACTTGATGCAATATATAATTCCAGCCCAAAATTATTGGCAAGTTCTACAGCCCTGGGATGAAGTACATTGGCTCCTAAATTGGCAAGTTCAAGCATTTCCTGATATGAAATAGAATCCAGTTTGCTTGCTTCTTCAACAATTCTTGGATCTGCTGTATAAACACCATCTACATCAGAGTATATCTCACAGCGATCGGCGTTCATAGCCGCTGCTACTGCAACAGTAGTGGTATCAGAACCCCCTCGACCTAGAGTTGTAAAATCCTGATTATCATTTACACCCTGAAAACCGGCAACTATAACAATCTTATTTTCTGCAAGTTCCTTCTTTAGGCGTGTTGTATCAACATCTTTGATCATTGCCTGATTATGCTTTTCATCAGTTCTAATTTTCATCTGACTGCCGGTTAAAGAAATGGCCGGATAACCTAAAGAATGAATGGCCATTGTTAAAAGAGCAATTGAAACCTGTTCCCCTGTTGTTAAGAGCATATCTACTTCTCTTGGATCAGGATCATCTGTGATATCTCCCATTAAGTCTATTAAATGATCAGTAGTATCTCCCATAGCTGAGACTACTACAATCATCTGATTGCCTTCCTCATAACCTTCAATTACTCTGCTGGCAACATTTTTTATCAAATCAGGATCTGCAACTGAACTTCCTCCATATTTTTGTACAATTAATGACAATTGTTTCACCTTCCTATTGTAAATTATAAATTATTAATCTTCCTTAACTGCTATAATATTATTAACAGTTAACACTCCTTCTAGATTCTCTACTTCTTCTAATAATTTTTCTAAATCATTTTCTCTAATTTTTTTAGTTAAAATTATTACCGGCAGCAGTGGTGTTTCTGTTGAATTGTCATGTAAAATCAAATCTGCTAAATTTTTTTCTGAAAATATTTTCTTTATTTTATCTATTATTTCCTCATCTTTTTCGATCTGCAGCCTGACATAAAAAGAACTGAACTTTTTCTGATAATAATCTGAGACATTAAAATTTTTTATCTCAACCCTAAAATCTGTTCGCTTTTTATTATTTATAAATTTAGCTGCATTTATAAGATCAAGGCTCAATAAATTTAAAGGAGCCTGATCGCAATTTTCTGCTGTAAAAGTAGTCTTAGCATTATAGTCTGAGAGCATTTCCACTCCATTGCTGTTTTCATTAATTGATGCCAGAAAACTGTCCTGCGGAATCAAATTAGGCCTTACACCCAGATATAATTCTTCATTTTCTTTTTTAAGAGCACAGATCAGTTTAATTTTATAACCAAGTTCTGCTGCATAAATTAAATCATAACTTGTAATCCCCTTAATTCCCCTGGCATTAATCAATGCTGGATTTATAGCTGTATTATAAAATAGATTAGCCAGTAAAATTATTTTATTTAAACTATCAACTCCATTTAAATCCAGATCGGTATTTTCTTCAGTATAACTTAACTCTTTTGCCTGTTCTACTGTCTCTTTCATACTGATTTTGTTTTTTTTCATCTCTGCTAGAATATAATTGGTTGTGGCATTTAAAACTGCATTTAGCTCTTTCGGCTCATCCAGAGCATAAAAATTATCGATAAGTGTTTTTATAGGCAGAGGCGAAAATGCGGCTGCAAAAAATATCCTGTTCCCATATTTTTTTTCCCTCTTTTTAATTTCCAAATAATTTTCTGTAATTACTTTGAGATTGGAAGTTATTACAGTCTTATCCTTTTTTAGTGCCTGAAAGAGATAATCTGGAGGCTCCTGCTTTCTACTCAATTCCAGAATTATATCAACTTTAGAGTCTGTTAAAATTTTATTATAGTCTTCTATAAATTCTGCTTGATTAAATTTTCCTTCAGGAATTGAAACTATTTTTTTATCCTCAGAACTATTTAAAATATATGTAATATCCATTTTTTGAGCCGTTAATTTTTCGATTTTATTTATATTTTCTTCAAAGAAATCAAAAAAATTCTGCAAAAGATCTTCCCGATTGGTAACTAGGGCCAGTTTAAGCATTTAAGATATCTCCTCTTTTAAAATCTGATATAAACTTTGATTACAGGCTTTTACTTTATATACAGCTGTGTTAATAGAATTAGATTCAAAAACACTTTTCATGTTTTCTGCAATTACTTCTAAATTATCTCCAGCACAGGCTAAAATTGTTGGACCTGCTCCACTTAAAGCAGCACCATAAGCGCCACTATCATAGGCAGTTTTGAGTACCTGGTCAAAACCTTTAATTAGTTTTTTTCTAAATGGCTGATGGAGTTGATCCTCCATTGCAGTTTTCAGGAGATGATATTCACGGTTTATAAAAGCTGCTGTCAGCAGACTGACCCTGCTCAAATTAGAAATAGCGCCGGAATAACTAATTTTTTTAGGTAATACCTGCCGCAGTTTTTCAGTTTTTAATTCAAAATCGGGGACTACTAAAATGAAATCTAAATCCTGCTCCACATCTATTTTATAATAATCATAGTTATTATTGCAATAAAAATTTATTGTCAGTCCACCAACTAAAGCTGGAATCACATTATCCGGATGTTTTTCCAGAGCAACAGCAAGTTGGATAAAATCTTTCTCGCTAATTAAAGTACCTGAGACTATTGCTGCAGCAGCAAGCCCCCCAATTATAGCAGAAGAACTGCTTCCCAGACCTCTGGCCAGGGGAGTGTGCATTTCTTCAATTATTTCTGCACCTTTTAAATTCTGATCGATAAAATCAAAGTACTTCTGATAGGCCAGAACTACTAGATTTTCTGAATTAGCAATTTTTATAATCTTATTTTGATTTTTATCAATAATTTTAATTTTTAACAGCTGATCATTTCGCTTTTTTACTTTAAAATTATTGTATAAACTTAAAGCAAGCCCCAGTGTATCATAACCAGGACCGAGATTTGCTGAAGTTGCAGGAACTTTTATTTGAGGCATAATTATTTTCCTTTCTAATTCTTTTTAAGACCAGTGTGGCCAAAACCGCCTTTTCCTCGCTGGCTTGTACTTAAATTATCTACTTCTTTCCATTTGATAGTATTTACTTTCTGAATAATTAATTGGGCAATCCTGTCATTAAAGTTTATATTGAAATCATCTGGCCCATGGTTAATCAAAATTACGCCGATTTCACCTCGATAACCAGAGTCAATAACTCCATCAGCATTTAAAACAGTGACTCCTTTTTTTAAAGCCAGACCGCTGCGGGGATAAACAAAAGCAGCATAACCCTTCGGCACAGCTATTTTTAGACCTGTTTTTATTAATTTATAGGCTCCACTTTTAATTGTCAGCTCTTCTGCTGCATGCAGATCAAGACCGGCATCTTCTCCAAAATGTTGATATCTCGGTAATTCTATATCTTTATTAACTCTTTCTACCTTAATTTCCATTAGCATCATCCTTTATTTTATATTGCAGACCAGTTAGGGAACTAATCTGATAGTTATTATTATAAATTAGATCTTCAATTTTGACAAATTGAAAATCTTTTTTTAAAAGTGGAATAATCTCACTGAGTATTTCTACGATATTACTTGAATCATTATGAAAAAGCAGGATATCTCCTGAATTAATATTATCTTTGACTCTCTGTATAATATATTCTTTTCCCGGATTCATCCAGTCATGAGAATCCAGACTCCACTGAAGAACCTGATATCCCATTTCTCTTGCAGTTTCAATTACAAGTTTATTATACTCTCCATAAGGAGGCCTAAATAATTTTATTTCTGACTGAGAACCCTGATAACTGTTAATTATAGCCTCTGTCCGCAGCAGTTCCTCTCTTATTCCAGACTTATTTAATGTATTGAAATGAGGATGGCTGTAAGAATGATTATATATTTGATGACCGGAAGCAATTATTTTATTAACAAGCTCGGGATTATTTTTCAGCCAGATTCCAGCAAAGAAAAAAGAAACTGGGATTTCTTCTTGCTCAAATAAATTGAGCAGAGCTTTTGTCTGATTGCTGCCCCAGGCACCATCAACTGTCAGAGTTATTTTTTTATCCTCTCTCTGAACCCGGTAAATTGGAACCAACCGACTGCCAGTATATTCCTTTAAATAATCAGCTTCAGCATCAGCAGATGTATTACAAAGTAATAAAATAAAGATTATTATAAAAAAATAAACCAGCCCTGTTTTAAAAAGCTGGAAAGATTTATTTAAAAAATAAGTCATAAAATCACCTCTATTCTAGAAAAACATGATCTCCAATTTTGGTAATAACTCTTCTTCCTTTAAAAAAACTAACTCTGGTTGCAGTTTTAGGATTATAAAAATAAAGAGCTCCATTTGTTGGATCACTGCCATTTAAAGCAGCCCTGGCTGCCCGATAGGCAGTCTGATTTGGAGTTAAATTAATCTGTCCATCACTGACAGCAGAAAACTGTCCTCTTTGATAAATAACTTCAGCAAAAGTATCCGGGAACTGAGGGCTGAGCACTCTATTGATAATAACTGCAGCTACAGCAACCTGACCAATAAAAGGTTCCCCTCTGGACTCCCCAGAAACAGCTCTTGCTAAAAGATCCAGTTCCTGTTTACTAACTCTTTGATTTAAAATTTGATGATCAGTTAAATTATGAACTGGTAAACGAATTTTTTCCCCTTTTCTCAAAAAACTATTTTTTTTATTATTGAGAGCGAGAATAGTGCCAATTGTAGTGCTAAAATCTCTTGCCAGATCATAAAGAGTATCTCCTGAGCCAACATAATAATCTATAATCTTATCTTCTGGTATTTTATCAATATCAGGCACCTGATGTCCCGGATTAATTCGAACAGCATAATGAGTATTAATAGCAAAAGACAGCTCCTCTTGCTGGGGGCTGTATTCTGAAAATATTTTTTTCTTTTTTTTCTCTTTTCTATCTTTACTATTCTGCGGAATAACTAATTCATCTCCCATCCTAATATTGGCTTCATTGGAAATATTATTCACAGATTTAAGTTGATCTAAGTCAACATCATATTCAGCTGCAATCTCCGAAAGTGTATCTCCCTGCTGAATAACATAGATCAAACTCAAGCTGGGAGCAGTATAAGCAGCTGTAGAAAATATTAATATTATCAAAAATGTCATAAAGATTTGAATGAATATATTTTTATTTTTCATCTTTTTACTCTCCATTTTTATATATTTTAGCAAGTAAATCTTCATGATTAATTTCTGAAACCGGACAGCCCTGAGGTAGAGAATCTAAAAACTTCTGGCCGTAAGACCTACTTTTTACTCTTCTATCAAATAAAATTATAAAACCTGTATCATTTTTTGATCTGATTAAACGTCCAAACCCCTGTCTAAATTTAATTACAGCCTGTGGTAAAGCAAGATTATAAAAAGGATTTAAACCTTTTTCTTTTAAAAGATTTTCCTTTGCTTTATAAAGCGGCTCTCCTGGTACTGGAAAAGGTAGTTTAACCATAACTAAATATTTAAGAATATCTCCCGGTAAATCTACTCCTTCCCAAAAACTTGAAGTTCCAAAGATGATTGTTTTGTATTCACTGCGAAATTCCTGCATTATATAGTTACGAGAGAGTTTTGACTGAGATAAAATTCTAATCCCCTTTTTTTCCAGTTCAGTTTTTAAATTATTATAACAATAACTCAACATTTTATAGGAAGTAAATAAAACCATAGTTGAACCCTGAGTTTTATTTATAATTTTTTTTAAACTGAAAACCAGTTCTTTTAAAAAGTTTTTATTACCCGGATCTGGAAAATTTAATGGAATCAATAATTCAGCCTGCTTAGAATAATCAAAAGGAGATTCCACCTTTAATTCCTCAGCTTTTTTGATCCCAGTTTCTCGATAAAAATAATCAAACGAATTGGCAGCTGTGATTGTAGCAGAGGTAAAAATAACGTTAGTTAATTTTGACCAGATCATATCCGGTAAAAACTTACCGGCATCAATGGGAGCAGATTTTTGTACAATCTGCTCAGAACCTCGATAATAGCTGGACTCCAGCCAGAAGACATAATCATCATCATCAGATTTTAAGTTGAATTCTACTCGTTTTATCAGGTCCTGACAGCGATTGAGGCTGGATTTGATTTTCATTTCACTTTCCTCAGTTTCAGCTTCCAGTCCTAGATATAAATTCTCATAAATAATCTGCAAAAAAGAAAAATCATTTTTTAAATAGGCAGCTAAATCTTCAGCGGTTTTATGAAATTCCTGCCATTTAAGATTATTTTTTAAGTTAGCATTAACTGTTATTTTTTTATCCTTGTAATCAGAAATCAAATCTTTAAGTTCATTAAAATATTGGGGAATTAAATCTCTTATTTTCTGGGTTGTAGGGATTATTTTTTTATCTAAAATATTTCTCAATCTTTTTTGATCAGAATCAACAGTAAAAGCGATATCTTCTCTAATTTCAGATAGAAGAGACTTTTTATCTCCACTCAATCTTTTCAGCCAGTTATCTAAAAGCGGCTGATATAAGGGATAACCCAGGTGATCAGTGGCAATCTCTCCAATATTGTGCGCCTCATCTATAATTAGATGATTAAAATTGGGCAAGATTCCTCTATCAGCAGACCCCGTATCAGCTTTTACCCGGGCATCAGATAATAGAAGGTGATGATTAACGATTAAAATATCAGCTTTATATATTTTCTTTCTGGCCTGCATAAAAAAACAATTGGAATAAAAAGGACAGGAGCTTTTTAAACAGAGATCACTTTCAGCAGCAATTTGATTCCAGACTTTATTTTTCAGCTGAAAATTAATTTCTGTTTTTTCGCCACTTTCAGTATGATTTTTCCAATCATTTAATTCATTAAAAATCTTTTCCTCAATTTCTAACTCATTATTCTCAAAGTTTTTATTGAAATTCTTAAATTTACGCAGACAGAGATAATTATTTCTGCCTTTAACTAAAACAGCATTAAAATCAAAATCCAGAACCCGCTGCAGGGTAACAAGATCTTTATTAATCAATTGTTCCTGTAAATTAATTGTATTTGTCGAAACTACTATTCGGGCCTGATTTAAATTATTATAAAAAAGAGCAGGTATTAAGTAAGCAAAAGATTTACCAGTTCCAGTTCCTGCCTCAATAAAATCAAATTGATGTTGATTAAAGGAATTAATAATTTTTTCAGCTGTCACCAGCTGTTCTTTTCTTTCCGCAAATCTTTCTAATTCCAGGGCTAATTTCCCCTCTTTTTTAAAATAACTTAAAACTTCTTCTTTATCCAATTTTTTATTTTCTTTTTTACTGCCGGCTTCTACAACTACATATATTTGATCAGCCTGATTATTTATAATGGCAAAACCAACTTCTCTTGCTGCCATTTTTGCAGCCAGTCTAATATCAGCTGCAGATGGTGTTAAATCTCCTGAAGGATGATTGTGAATTATCATTTCCCCTGCCATTAGATTATTGATTACAGCAGGTGCAGAATAACTATTACCTCTGGCCAGCACTTCTATTTCTTTTATGATATTTTTGCTATTTAATTGAGCTCGTATAAATATTTCATTACCAGAAGCTGCTTCGATTTCTTTTTCAATTTCTTTACCAACTTCTAATAACATTTCAGTACTAGCAGACAAATTTAGTCCTCCCTTAATTCCTTTAATAAAATAACATCATCATCTTTTTCCTGATTATCAAACCATGGTGTTTCTAGAATAAATATTTTATCTTTCAATTTAAAATGGTTAATTAACCTTTTAAAAGCTTTGCTTCCAATTTTCCCTTCTCCAATATGAGCATGTTCATCTTTATTAGTACAGCAGTCATATTTAGAATCATTTAGATGAATAACTTTTAAGTGTTTAAGACCAATAACCTGGTCAAAATCAGTGATTAATTCCTGCAGTCCTTCTGCTTCAGTAAGATTATACTGAGCAGCATAAGCATGACAGCTGTCAATACAAACACCGAGTCTTAATGATTGATCAACCCGATCAATAATTGCTTTAAGCTGAGAAAATCCTTCTCCAATACTTGTACCGGCTCCTGCAGTGTTTTCTAATAGAATCATAGTTTCGGATTCAACTTCAGCTAAAATTTGATTTAAAGCTTCAGCAATTTTCTGGATACCACATTCCAGTCCAGCACCTGTGTGGCTGCCTGGATGAAAAACCAGGTATTCAGCTCCGAGCCTGTCACAACGTTCGTATTCAGACTTAAGAGCTGAAATTGATTTTTCCCATAGTTCAACTTTTGGAGAAGCAAGATTAATCAGGTAAGCAGCATGGACTACAACTGGATTAATTTTATATTTTTTTCTTTCTGCCTTGAATTTCTCTACTTCCTCTGCCTCAACCTCACGCATTTTCCAGCCTCGTGGATTTTTAACAAAAATCTGCATAGAATTACAGCCTATATCCGCTGCTCTTTTAAAAGCTTTATCAAGGCCGCCAGCTATAGAAACATGTTTGCCTAGAATCATCTTAAAACTCATCTCCAATTATCAATACTATATTTCTATAATTGTAGTTTTCAATTATATTTACTCTTTATCTTTTAATTCCTTTTTTGCATCTTTAAGAGATAAATTAATTCTATCCTGATTATCTATTTCAATAACTTTTACAGGAATTTCATCTCCTACTGATACAACATCGCCAACTTCTTTTACATGATGGTCAGCTAATTTAGAAATGTGGACAAGTCCTTCTTTATTTGGTAGAATTTCTACAAAAGCACCAAAGTTCATAATTCTTTTTACCTTACCCTGATAAATTTTACCAACTTCTACCTCTTCGGTTAGTCGCTCAATCATTTCTTTAGCCTTCTGTCCACCTTCCTGATCTTCAGTCATAATTTTTACCAGACCGTCATCTTCAATATCAATATCAGCACCAGTTTCATCAATGATTTTATTGATCATCTTACCACCAGGACCAATCACAAATCTGATCTTTTCAGGGTCAATATTCATAGTTATAATTGCAGGTGCATTTGCTGATAATTCTGGACGAGGTTCAGGAATAACATCCAGCATTTTACCCATAATATGCATTCTACCTTTTTTGGCCTTTTCTAACGCTTCTTTTAAGACTTCAGAAGATAGACCTTTTAATTTCATATCCATCTGTAAAGCTGTAATACCATCTTTAGTTCCAGCAACTTTAAAGTCCATATCTCCATGGAAATCTTCAAATCCCTGAATATCAGATAGAACAACAATCTCATCATCTTTTTTCATTAACCCCATAGCAATACCTGCAACAGGTGCTTTAATTGGCACACCAGCAGCCATTAAGGCTAAACTACTACCACAGATACTCGCCTGGGAGGAAGAACCATTAGATTCTAGGACCTCTGATACAATTCTGATTGTATATGGAAAATCTTCTTCCGATGGAATAACCGGCAGTAAAGCTTTTTCACCCAGGGTACCATGTCCAATTTCTCTTCTTCCTGGTGAACGCATTGGAGATGTTTCACCCACACAGAAAGATGGAAAATTATAGTGGTGCATGTAACGTTTGGTCTCATTTTCACCGAGTCCAAATATAGTCTGCTCATCTCTAGCTGAGCCTAAAGTTAAAACACTTAAAGCCTGAGTTTCACCCCTGGTAAAAATTCCAGAACCGTGGGCTCTTGGCACAAAATCAACCTCTGCCCAGATAGATCTGATTTCATCATAATCTCTTCCATCAGGACGAACTCCATCATCAATAATTAAGCTTTTAACAGACTTTTTAATCATCTTTTCAAAAGCCAGTTCGAGCTGATCATTAATTTCTTCATCTTCATCAGGATTGATTGTAATTTTAAGTTCTTCTTTTAAGGCATCAAGTCTAGTATTTCTGGCCTTCTTTTCCTGAATTTGAATCGCTTCTTTCATTTTATCTCCCAGAATCTGGTCAACCTGAGTCTGAATTTCATCATCTACAGTTGGAGATTCAAATGGAGCTTTTTCCTTACCTGCTTCTTCTCTGATTTCCTCCTGTAGAGAAATAATTTTTTTAATTTCCTCATGAGCAGCATCCATTGCTTCTAAGATTTTTTCTTCACTTACCTCATTAGCACTGGCTTCTACCATCATAATTGCATCTTTACTACCAGCCACTACCAGATCAAGGTCACTATTATCTCTTTCTTCTTCATCTGGATTAATAATTATCTCGCCCTCAACTAATCCAACTTTTACTCCACCAATTGGTCCGGCAAAAGGTATATCGGAGAGTGTTAGTGCAGCAGATGCTCCATTTAGGGCCAGTACTTCTGGATCATGATCATCATCTACAGATAAAATAGTAGCAACTATCTGTACATCACGTCTGTATCCATCCGGAAATAACGGTCTGATAGAGCGGTCAATTACTCTAGCAGCTAAAGTCGCTTCATCTCTGGGTCTTCCTTCTCTTCTCATAACACTACCAGGAATTTGTCCGATAGCATAAACTCTTTCCTCATAGTTAACCATCAGTGGAAAATAATTCATACCTGGTCTTGGATCATCCATAGTTGCTGTAACTAAAACCTGAGAATCTCCACAGCGAACTACAACAGATCCATTAGCCTGTTTGGCCAGCTTACCGGTCTGTAAATTAAATTCATCCCCGGCAAAATCAATAGTCCATTCTTTCATATTTTTTCCTCCTTATTCAAATAAAGAGCGGGGATTGCCCCGCTCTTTTAATATGCATTATTAACCGCGAATTCCTAATTTAGAAATTAATTCACGATAACGCAGAACATCATTATTTTTTAAATATCTAAGTAACTTTCTTCTCTGTCCAACCATTTTTAATAATCCTCTTCTTGAGTGATGATCATTTTTATGGTCTTTTAAGTGTTCAGTTAAATCAGCTATTCTAGCAGTTAAAAGAGCAATCTGTACTTCAGATGAGCCAGTATCGCCTTCTTCTAACTGATATTCCTCAATTATTTCTTGCTTTTTTTCTTTGCTTAACATGTAAAATTCACCTCCTGCATTATTGATTCGCCGCAAGCCAAGATAACGTCGGAGACTCGTAATCCTAGCAAACGGTAATTTAAAACTTTCTTTATAATTTTAACATAAAAGCTTGCGTGTGTAAAGAATATCTTGTTCCATCTGTTCAATTAATTCTTCCTTAGCAGCAAAATCTTTTTCACCTCGAATAAATTCTATTAAGTCAACACATAATCTCTGATTATAAAGATCTCCCTTAAAATCCAAAATATAAACCTCAAAAGAAATTTCCTGATTATTAAAAGTAGGATTATAGCCCAGATTGGCAGCACCAGCATAAACCTGGCCTTTATATTGAACCTGAACAGCATAAACACCTTCAGGCGGTAATGCATAATTTGTTTCTAAGTTTAAATTTGCTGTCGGGAAACCCAACTTTCTCCCCCTCTTTTTGCCGTGAATTACTTCACCACAGAGCTGATATGGTCTTCCCAGCAGTTTCTCGGCCTTCTTAATTTTGCCCTTTTTAAGCAGAGATCTTATTCTTGTGCTTGAAATCCTATCATCACTGGCATGAAGCTGAGAAATGATTTTAGCCTGATAATTATGTAATTCTCCCATCTCCTTTAAAATTTCAACATTACCTTCATTTTTATAGGAAAAACGAAAATCGTCACCAACAACTATAGTTTTTACCTTAATTTTATCCAGTAGGATTTCCTTAATAAACTCTTCCGGACTAAGTTGAGCAAATTTCTGATTAAATTCCTGCTCAAAATAATAATCTACTCCCATATTTTCCAGAATAGATATCTTCTGGCGGCGGGAAACTATAGAAGGTGGAGGCGTTTTCCCTGCAATTATTTCCAGGGGATGAGGATGGAAAGATAAAACTGCAGCAGGATAATTATTTTTTCTGGCTTCTTTAATCGCCTGATTTATTATCAACTGATGACCTTTATGCAAACCATCAAAAGCTCCAATAGCTAGACAGGTATTACTACTTTTAAATTTATTATATTCTTTACTTGTTATAACCTGCATATAAATTTCCTCCAGAACTAAATAAAAACTTTAAGTGGTTGATATATATGATAATCATCTTCTACCAGATGTTGACTGATCGCTATAAATTTACCAGTTTCCGAAAAAAGCAAAAAATAATCTCCAACATCCAGCTCAATATTTGTTTCGACAAAATTATCTTTAATTAAATAATTACCATTTTCCGCGCGCTGAAATTCTTCATCTTTAATGGTGTAATGTGGAAAAGCAAGAGGTTCATAAGGATTCTGCAATAAATCCTTACCCTCTGCTTCAATTTCTTCATAACTAACTGAGTCCTCTATTTTAAAAGTACCGGATTTAGTTCTGAGTAAAAAAGTCATAACTCCATTTGTATTTAATTTTTCAGCTATATCTCTTACCAGAGAACGGATATAGGTTCCGCGAGAAACCTCAGCTTTGAAACGGATTATTGGTAATTTAACCTCAAGTAGATCAATCTTGAAAATTTCAATCTCTCTGCTTTCTCTTTCTACTTCAATCCCTTTTCGGGCTAGTTGATATAAACGTTTGCCCTGATAATGAAGAGCAGAATACATTGGTGGAATTTGCTTCTGTTTTCCTTTAAAACTTAAAACTACAGCTTCAACTTCAGTTTGGGAAAGCTGATTCCAGTTTAAATCCTCTCTGATGACCTCACCTTCTAAATCAAGTGTATCAGTTCGGGTTCCAAGTTTCATCTCACAAATATATTCTTTACGGCTGTCATCTAAAAAAGGAATAATTTTTGTTGCCTTACCAAAACAGACAGCAAGAACACCAGCTGCAGCGGGATCTAGAGTACCAGTATGACCGGCTTTTTTTTCATCCAGAAGCCAGCGTAATTTTTTTATTAAAGCAAAAGAAGAGATTCCAGGTGGCTTTAAAATATTAGCAGTTCCATCAAACATATTTTTTCGCTGCCTCCACCACAGAATCTATTGTCTCCTGCAGAGTTTTCTCTACCGTTGCCCCGGAAGCTCTGGGATGACCACCACCATTAAACTCTGCAGCCAGTTTATTCACTTCTGCATAAAAATTAGAACGGAGACTAACCTTAATTTCCCTTTCTTCTTCCTCAGTAAAAAGAATACCTATTTCCACATCTTCGATATCTCTGGCCAGACCAACCAGACCTTCAGTATAATCTGTTCCTGCTTCGTGCATCATCTGGCGGCTGACATAAAGCCAGGCAATTTTGCCATTTTTGCTTTTTTCTAAAGTGGACAGAGCCATACCCTTTAAGATCAGTGATTGATAACTTAAGCTGCCAAAGACTTTTTTATTAATTTTATAAATATTAACCCCGGAATCCATTAAATCAGCAAGAATTCTCAGGACTCTAGAAGTAGTATTTTCATAACGCAGGGCTCCGGTATCAGTAATAATTGCTGTACCCAGCGGCTCAGCGATTGTAAGTGGTATTTTATTAGCAAGCATCTCAGCAGCAAAATTATAAATAATTTCGCCCACTGCTGCTCGGTCAGACTGAACAAGGTTTATTTTGCCAAAATGGGTGTTATCAGCATGATGATCTATATTAATTATAAATTGAGCTAAATTAATAATTTCCTGATCCAGATCTACTCTTTCTCGGGTACCTGAGTCCAGACAGATTAAAATATAATCTTCAACTTTAAGTTCTTCCTTTAATTTTTCTGCATCAGTGTAAAATATCTCTTCTTTAACCTCCAGAAAAGAAAAAGGAGCCAGAGTATCACGATTAAGATAAGCTCTGACTTTTTTATTTTTCTTTGATAACAGGCGTGTTAAAGCCGTTACTGATCCGATACTATCTCCATCGGCACCTACATGGCCGACAATTAAAAAATTATCGTTTTCTTCTATAATCTCAATAATTTCTTTAATTTTTTTCTGCATCAGAGTCAGACTCCTTTATCTCTCCTGTTTCTTTGAGATCTTTTATTATTTCGGAAATATGAACTCCATTTTCTATTGAATCATCATAGCGAAAAATAATCTCCGGTGTATGGTGAATTTTAACTCTTTCTCCAACAAGTTTGCGGACAAAACCCTGAGCCTGCTGCAGACCTGCCAGAGTTTCTTCTTTTTCTTTGTCAGTACCATAAACACTAATAAAAACCTTAGCATGCCTCAAATCACCACTAACTACAACATCAGTAACAGAAACAAATCCAATTCTGGGATCTTTCATTTCTCTTAAAACAATCTGACTGATTTCTTCTTTCAACAATTCTCCAACTCGTACTGCACGTTTGTTCTTCATTTTACCTCACCTCTATAAGGTTCTTTTGATCTCCTTATAAGTATAGAATTCAATGATATCGCCAACCTTGAGATCATTATAATTTTCAATTCCAATTCCACATTCATAACCAGACTTTACTTCTCTAACATCATTTTCAAATCTTTTGAGTGAAGAAATTGTTCCTTCATGAATCACTACTCCATCTCTTATTAAGCGGGCATCATAATTACGATTTACATGACCATCAGTAATATATGCACCGGCAATGATACCTACATCAGGAACCTTAAAAGTATCTCTAACTTCTGCTCTACCAGTAATCTCTTCTTTAAGTTCTGGATCAAGCAGTCCGGCCATGGCATCTTTAATATCTTCTAGAGCCTTATAAATAACTCTATAAGTTCTAACATCTACCTTTTCTTTTTCTGCTGCTTTAAGAGCATTATTATCAGGTCTAACATTAAATCCAATAATAATAGCATTAGAAGCACTTGCCAGATTAACATCTGTTTCGTTTACTCCACCTACACCGGTGTGAATAACATTAACAGTTACCTCTTCTGTACCTAATCTTTCTAGTGAAGCTCTTAATGCTTCTATTGAACCCTGAACATCAGCTTTTATAATAATATTTAATTCTTTGACTTCACCTTCCTGAATCTGCTTATAAAGATCATCTAAAGAAACCTTAGCATCAGATTTCAGTTCAGATTGTCTTTTTTCATCCTGTCTGTCAGAAGCCACGTCTCTAGCCTGTCGCTCGTTTTCTAGGACCTGAACAAAATCACCTGCTGCAGGAACCTCATTAAATCCAAGCACCTCAACAGCTGCAGATGGTCCAGCCACATCTAAAGAATCACCAAATTCATTGAACATAGCTCTAACTCGACCGGATGTTAAACCAGCTAATATAGGATCTCCTACTTCCAGTGTACCATTTTTAATTAATACAGTAGCTACTGGACCACGACCCTTATCCAGCTCTGCTTCAATAACAATACCTTCTGCTAATCTATTAGGATTTGCTCTTAATTCTTCCATTTCCGAAACCAGAATAATCATTTCTAAAAGCTCACCAATATTCTGCTGCTGTAAAGCAGAAACATTAACACAAATTGTATTTCCACCCCAGTCTTCAGGAACTAAACCGTACTCAGTTAATTCCTGCTTAACTCTATCAGGTTGTGCGTTAGCTTTATCTATCTTATTAATTGCAACAATAATTGGAATACCTGCAGCTTTAGCATGATTAATTGCTTCTTCTGTCTGAGGCATAATACCATCATCTGCAGCAACTACTAAAATTGCAATATCTGTTAACTGAGCTCCACGTGCCCTCATAGCTGTAAAAGCCTCATGACCTGGAGTATCAATAAAGGTAATCTTTTTATTGTCTACCTCAGCCTGATAAGCACCAATATGCTGAGTAATTCCACCTGCTTCACTACCAGCAACTCTACTTTCTCTAATTGAATCAAGGAGAGTAGTTTTTCCGTGGTCGACATGACCCATAACTGTTACTATTGGTGGACGAGTTTCTAAATCCTCTTCTTTATCTTCAATTTCCGGTCCAACTCGTTGGGAAACTTCTTCTTCCGCTTCCGATTTAAATTTAATTTTTATTCCCAGCTCTTCAGACAGCAATTCCAGTGTATCTTGATCCAGACTCTGATTCACATTGGCCATAACTCCCATATTCATTAATTCAACAATTAAATTGTTTGGAGCTTCACCAATTTCTTCAGCAAATTCTTTGACAGTAATCGGAGTTTCTATTTCTACTGCTTCCTCATCTGCTTCAGTATCAGTCTCTGCATCTTCAATTTCTACTTTGTTTTCAGGATCAGTTTTCGCTTTAACTTCTTTATTTTCCTGCTGACTGTCACCAGCATACATGTCCTTTACAAGTTCTGCTGTTTCGTCTGTTATTGTACTCATATGACTTGATACCTCAATATCAAGATCATTTAATATTTCAATCACTTCTTTACTATCCATATCCAGCTCATGAGCTAGATTATATACTCTAATTTTTGCCATACTTGCACCTCCAAAATATTCTGCTGTTAGTTAACCATGTTTAATCTCCTCCGAAATTTGTTCATAAATTTCATCAGAAATTTCAATCTTTAATGCATTTTTAAGTGAATTTTTTTCTACTGCTTTATCCAAACAATCCATATTAGGACAGAGATAAGCTCCACGTCCAGGTGTTCTACCTCCTGGATCAACCAAAATATCACCTTTATTATTTACCACTCTTAAAAGTTCAATCTTATCTCTTCTGGCACCACAACCTACACATTTTCTAATAGGACTTCTGCTCTGCAATCTCAATCCTCCTCAAGATTTTTTATAAAAAATTTTTTACTGCAACTCTTAATTTTTAATCAAGCTTTTCAGCTTCTTCAGTCTCATTTTCCAACTCTTCTACTTCATCAGCCATATTATCAATTAAATTATCATTAGCTTTTTTAACTGTTTTTTCCTCATCTTCATCCTCAAAATCACTTTTGTTTGCCTCTTCAACAGCTGTTTTTGTGTTTGCTAATTCAGCTTCATTTTCCTCAAATTCATCTAAACTCTCAGCAAGTTCAGAAGCATTTTCCTTAATTTCTTCAATATTTTCAGGCTCTTCTTCAATTTCAGATTCTTTTTTAATATCTACTTTCCAGCCGGTTAATTTTGCAGCCAACCTGGCATTTTGTCCCTCTTTACCAATTGCCAGTGAAAGCTGAAAATCTGGAACTACCACCCGGGCAATTTTATCAGATTTATTAATCTTTACATTGACAACTTCAGCAGGATTTAAAGCATTTGCAACAAATTCTTCTGGATCTTCATCCCATTTTACAATATCAATTTTTTCATTATTTAACTGTTCAACAACTGCCTGAACTCTCATCCCCTTGGGACCAACACAGGCACCAACTGGATCAACCTGGCTGTCAGAACTGCTTACAGCCATTTTAGAACGCTGACCTGCTTCTCTGGCCACTGCCTTGATTTCAACAAGACCCTGAAATATTTCTGGAACTTCAATTTCAAAAAGTCTTTTTAAAAGACCCGGATGGGTTCTGGAAACTAAAATCCGGGGACCTTTATTGGTTGTACTAACTTCCACCACATAAAGTTTAATTCTTTCCCCAATTTCATATCTTTCTCCGGCAATCTGTTCAGAAGGTGGTAATAACGCTTCTGTTTTCCCCATATCTATTAAAATATTATCATTATGAAAACGCTGAATTGTACCTGTTATCAGTTCATCTTCTTTTTCTTTATAGCGATCAAAGATCACATCCCTTTCTGCCTCTCTGATCCTCTGCATAACAACCTGTTTGGCTGTTTGTGCTGCAATCCGACCAAAATTGGCAGGAGTTACTTCAATCTCTACAATATCACCAATTTCATACTTGTTATCTATATTTCTTGCTTCAGTTAAAGAAATCTCGCTATTTTCATTTTCTACTTCTTCTACAACTTCTTTGCGAGAATATACCTCGACTTCTCCAGCTTCTGCAGAAATTTCAATTCGAACATTATCTTTAGAACCAAAATCTTTTTTATAAGCAGAAACTAAAGCTGTTTCGATGGCCTCTAATAATACATCCTTAGATATTCCTTTATCTTTTTCGATATCATCCAGGGCCTGAATGAATTCTACATTCATATTTTTACCCCCTTATTTTAAATTTCAAAAGTTAAATTAGCTCGTGCTACTAAACTGTAGTCAATTGTTATTTCTTCTTCATTTTTCAAGTTTAAAATTATTTTTTCTTTTTCAAAATTCTTTAAGGTTCCTACAAATTCTTTTTGGCCGTTAATTTTCTTAAAAGTTTTAACTGCAATCAATTCTCCCTTAAAACGTTCAAAATCTTCTTCTGTTTTAAGTGGTCTTTCCAGGCCGGGAGAAGAAACTTCAAGAATATAGCTTTTATCTATCGGATCTTCTTCATCCAGAATAAGGCTCAAAGCCCGGCTTACTTTTTCACATTCCTCTATAGTTAGATCTCCATCTTTGTTTTCTAAAAAAATACGTAAGACCCAATCACTACCTTCTTTTAAGAATTCAACATCAATTAAACTTAAATCTTCACTATGGGCAATAGGAAGCACAAAATCTGTTACTGTATCAGCAACTTTTCCCAAATAAAACACCCCACTTTCTTAAATATTTAATTTTATTAGATAAAATTTTACTTAAACTATAATAAAAGAGTGGGAAGACATCCCCACTCCTAAAATCAACATTAGTATATATCAAAACTCTTTCCTTTATAATTCTATCACAGCTTATTTAGACTTGCAAGTTTTTTAACGGTTAACGGTACCGGGTACTTGGAAAATGCTGGATTAATAAATAAAGTTAAAATGAATATTTAATTCCCAGAATTTTCCAAGTACCCGGTACCAGCATCTCGAATCTAAAACAGAGATAGTTGATTTCTCTCCGGCATTCCAGCCAGAGAACCGTGTTCTCTTAAGATCTCAATAACTGTAGAAGTAAGTGAAGTTCTATTTGATAATTCCTCAATTGAGGTGAAATCAGATTTTTGTCTTTCGCTAACCACACTTTCGGCAGCACTACCTCCCAATCCCTGCAGACTGATTAGAGGTGCTAAAAGTTTATTATCATCTTTTTTAATAAATCGATTGGTCTCAGATTCATATATATCAACCGGTAGAAACTCAATCCCTCTCATCATTGCTTCCAGTACAATCCGCAGAACAGTTAGGGTTCCACTTTCTTTTGCTGTCATCTCATTTCCTAAAGCTTCCAGTTCTTCTATTTTATTAATCACTGTCTGTCTGCCATTACAGGCCAGCTGAGCATCGAAATCACCAGCTTTAATGGAAAAATAGGTGGTATAAAAGGCAGCAGGATGATGAACTTTAAAATAAGCAATTCGATAAGCCATAGTTACATAGGCTGCAGCATGTGCTTTGGGAAACATATATTTAATCTTCTTACAGGAATCAATATACCAGTCCGGCACATTATTTCCGCGCATTGCCTGTTCTTCTTCCTCAGTTAAACCTTTACCTTTACGAACATGCTCCATAATCCAGAAAGCTGTTGAGGATTCAACCCCGCGCTGTAAGAGATAGTTCATAATATCATCACGAACAGAAATAACTTCGGCCAGCTCTGCTTTACCATCTCTAATCAAATTCTGAGCATTGTTCAGCCAGACATCTGTCCCGTGAGATAGTCCACTAATTCGAACCAGTTCAGCAAAAGTGGTTGGCCTGGTATCTCTGAGCATCTGCTGCACAAATGATGTTCCAAACTCAGGAATTCCGAGAGTTCCAATATCGGTTCCCAGTAAATCTGGATCAACATTCAGATTTTCCGTCCCCGAAAAAATACTCATTGTATCCGGGTCATCCAGAGGAATATCTTTGGGTTCAATGCCTGTCATATCCTGCAGCAGTCTAAGTGAAGTGGGATCATCATGCCCCAGTAAATCAAGTTTTAAAATCCTACCACTGATCGAATGATAATCAAAGTGGGTTGTTCTGATATCTGTATCCTGATCATTGGCTGGATGCTGAATTGGACTAAAATCAAAGATACTGTTAGCTTTTGGTACAATCATCAAACCACCCGGGTGCTGTCCTGTTGTTCTGCGTACACCTGTACAGCCAGCTACCAGACGGTCAATTTCTGCCCTCTTAACTTCCATTCCTTTATCATCAAGATAATTTTTGACAAAACCAAAAGCAGTCCGGTCTGCGATTGTAGAAATGGTACCCGCTTTATAGACATAATCTCTACCAAAAAATTCTTCCGTATATTTATGAATCTTACTTTGATATTCACCGGAAAAGTTTAAATCTATATCCGGTACTTTATCTCCCTTAAAACCCATAAAGACTTCAAAAGGTATATCAAATCCGTCTTTGATGTATTCACAACCACAGTGTGGACAGACTTTATCTGGTAAATCTACCCCGGTTCCAATTGAACCATCAGTAATAAACTCATGTTTAGAACATTCAGGACAGCGGTAATGAGGAGGTAATGGATTAACCTCTGTGATTTCAGTCATTGTAGCTACAAAGGAAGAACCAACTGAGCCTCTGGAACCAACAAGATAACCATCTTCCAGGGATTTTTTTACCAGTTTATGAGCTATTAAATAGATAACAGCAAATCCGTTTTCAATAATTGAAGATAATTCTTTTTCCAGTCTGTCTATTACCAGCTGTGGCAGTTTTTCTCCATAAAACTGATGGGCTCTCTCATAGGACATTTTACGTATTTCTGCTTCTGCTCCTTCAATTTCTGGAGTAAATAGGCCATCCGGAATCGGCTTTATTTTATCAATCTGTGCTGCTATCTTATTTGGATTATCTACTACAATTTCCTTTGCAGTTTCCACACCAAAATAAGCAAATTCCTCCAGCATTTCCTCTGTAGTTCTATAATAAATAGGTGGCTGCTGATCGGCATCCTTAAAACCCTGACCGGTCTGTAAAATTTCTCTAAAGATACTGTCTTTAGGATCTAAAAAATGAGCATCTGTTGTAGCTACCACGGGTTTACCCAGCTCCTGACCAAGCTGATAAATCTTTTTGTTAATTTCTTTTAAATCTTCTTTAGAATTAACCTTATCTGGAATTAAGAATTGATTATTACCTAGAGGCTGTAATTCAAGATAATCATAGAGCTTTGCTATTTTTTTGATCTCGCTCCGAGGCTTGTTGTTAACAAAAGCCTTATAAATCTGACCCGCCTCACAGGCTGAACCAATAATCAAACCTTCGCGGTGCTGCAGGAGTACACTTTTTAAAATTCTGGGTTTTTTATAAAAATTATTTAAATGTGAGATAGAAATCAATTTATAAAGGTTTTTTAAACCTTTTTTGTTTTTTGCCAGTATCACAGCGTGGAATGGTCTTAAATCTTTCCAGTCAATTTTGGAAGTATAGCTATTAATTTGATTTAAATTCTGACAGCCATCTTCTTTAATAATCTCAAGCAAATTTGTCAGAACTTCTGCAGTTGCAGCTGCATCATCTAAAGCTCTGTGGTGATTTTCTAGATCAACACCAAAATATTTTGCCAGAGTGTTTAACTTATGATTTTTACTATCTTTAACTACAGCCCGGGAAAGCCCCAGAGTGTCCAGAACAGTATAATCATCTTTTTCTATTTTTAAATTTTCAAGTGCAGTTCTAATAAAACCGTAATCAAAATCAGCATTATGAGCCACCAGGACTCCCTCACCTGCAAAATCAATAAAATCATTTATTACTGTTTCCAGGGGAGGAGCATCCCTGACCATCCGATCATTAATACCAGTAATTTCAGTAATTTTAGCCGGTATCTGTACTCCAGGATTAATAAATGATTTAAATTCATCAATTTTTTCTCCATCTTTAAATTTAACGGCACCGATTTCAATTATTTCATGCTGAGATGGATTTAAACCAGTAGTCTCCAGATCAAATATCACAAATTCTGTTTGATCTAAATTTTCCGGATAAGGGTTATGGATTATTGGTTCACCATCATCAACTAAATAAGCTTCAACTCCATAGATGATCTGAACTCCATGTTTCTCGCCAGCAGCATAGGCATCAGGAAATGCCTGAACAACACCGTGATCAGTGATTGCGATTGCCTTATGGCCCCATTCTCCAGCTCTTTTAACTACATCTTTTACATTGATGATCGAATCCATGGCACTCATCTGAGTATGCAGGTGTAGTTCCACTCTTTTTTCTTCTGCCTTATCCTGACGGCTTTCTTTTGCTAAGGGAATTAAATCATTAAAGATAATACCCCATTCTTTACTATAGGGATCAAAAGCAACTTTACCTCTGATTTTTAGATGCTGACCCTTATTTAAGCTGTCAAGAAAATCATCTTTTTCATCACAGAAAGTTTTTGCAGAAATTGAACTCTCATAATCAGTAATCTTCAAGATATATAGATAACTGCCCTTGCGGGTCTGACGAACATCAATATCAAATAAATCAGCCTCTACAATTACTGAAGGGATTTCCATATCCAGATCTATAAGATCATGAGTTTTTTTGCCCCTTATCACTCGCCCATAACGGTCTTTATTCATTGTCCTCTTCTTTTTAGAGGACTTAGAGCCTCCATTTGAATAATTTTGAGAAGGCGGAGCAGTTCTTTCGGAACGCTGTTTGAATTTGCTGGGATCTGATTTTTCTTCGATCTCAGGCAAAAAGTCTCCATTATGGACACTAACTTTTTTTATCTGTTTTAAATATTTACCAGTATTGTTTTTTAGAAAATCAATTACTTTTGGCTGGGCCAGGTTTTTCTGGGCCATCTTTGTTTCAACTTTTATTTTTAACTCCTGATTTTCTAAAAACAGCTGAGCTCTTTTCAGCCAGTTATTACTGAAAGAAAAATATACCTCAAAATCTTTAATTATCTGAGGCCAGATTAAAAATAATTCCTCTTTCGGGCTTAGATCAGAAATTATTTGTAATTGATAAGAACTTAAATCAAAGTTAATTTTCTTTTGAATTTCAGCTTTGACTGCCGATGAATCAGAATTATCTGTAATACAATAGAGAGTCCTTTTTTCCTGATCACAAATTAAATATTTATATAGATTTTTACTTTCTCTTAAGGTAATTGCTTTTGTCATTAAATACTCCTTCCAGATGAAAAAATAGAACTTAAGAGATTTCTGTAAATAGCTCTTTTACTTTCGGCCGCAGATTATCCAGTTCAATTTCCATTTTTTTGTTATTTTCTCTAATCATTGCTTCCACAACTCCATTTTCAAGAGAGCGTGAACCAATTGTTAAGCGCAGGGGCACTCCAATTAATTCGGAATCATTAAACTTTACACCTGCTCTTTCTTTACGATCATCTATTAAAACTTCCCAGCCCTCTGCTTTTAAATTCTGATAGATTTCTTCGGATTTTTTCTGAACTGAATCATCATTACCTAATGGAAGAATAATAATCTGATAGGGAGCAATAGCTTGAGGCCACTTAATTCCATACTGATCATTATTCTGCTCAATTGCTGCAGCAACCAGACGGGTAATCCCTATCCCATAACTTCCCATTACTATTGGCTGAGCTTTTCCGTTTTCATCCAGATAATTTGCTCCCATGTTTTCACTGTATTTAGTTCCCAGCTTGAAAATATGACCAACTTCAATTCCCTCTTTGATATTTAATTTACCCTGATCACATTTGGGGCATCTTTCTCCACCTCTAACCGAACGAAGATCAGTAAAAGCTTCGACCTCAAAATCTCTGCCGCTCTTTACATTTTTAAGATGATAATCTTTTTCATTAGCCCCAACAATGGCTCCCGACATATTTTTAAGTCTCTGATCTGCAATTATCCGGACATCATCTAGATCAACTGGACCAATAAAACCAGGTACACTGTTGAAAAGCTCTACAAATTCTTTATCTTCTGCAGCCCGCAGCTCATTTGCCTGCAGATAATTAGTTAATTTGATTTCATTTAGTTCATCTTCACCAGAAACTAAAGCTAATACTGCTTCTCCATCAGCTACTACTGCTACTGCTTTCATCATTTTAGCAGCTGGAACTTCCAGATATTCTTCCAGTTCACTGATTGTTTTAATTTCTGGAGTATGTATTTTTTCAGCTTCTGCCTCCACTTCAAAGTCGATTTCGGTCTTTTGGGAAGTAGCTCTCTCAACATTTGCTGCATAATCACAGTGACTGCAGAAAGCAATTTCATCTTCACCTGAATCAGCAAGCACCATAAATTCGTGTGAGTCTTTTCCACCCATAGCACCTGTATCTGCTTCAACTGCAACAGCTTCTAGACCGCATTCTGCAAAGATTCTCTCATAAGCATCATACATAGCCTGATAACTTTTATCCAGCCCCTCATAATCAATATCAAGGCTGTAGGCATCTTTCATAATAAATTCCCGGCCCCTCATTACACCAAAACGGGGTCTGATTTCATCTCTAACCTTGGTCTGAATTTGATATAAATTTAATGGTAAATCTTTATATGAACGAACTTCATCTTTAACTAGATCAGTTACAACTTCCTCATGAGTGGGACCCAGACAGTATTCGCGTGCCTTACGGTCATTAAATTTAATCATTAAAGGACCAAATTTATCCCATCTTTTGGAGTCCTTCCAGATTTTAGAAGTCTGCATAATCGGCAGCAGAAGTTCCTGTGCTTCACTGTTATCCATATGTTTTCTGCATATTTTTTCAATCTTTTTAATGACTCTATAACCTAAGGGAAGATAAGAATAAATACCTGAAGAATGTTTTCTCATCATTCCTGCCCTCAGCATCAGTTTATGGCTGACTACATCAGCTTCAGCTGGGTCTTCTTTTAAAGTTGGTAAGTATAATTTTGACATGCGCATCTTATAAATCACTCCTATTTCTAATCTTTAAAAATTATTATAATTTTATGCTCAACCATCTTATTCAAAAATTAAAGTTTATTTATTTCTTTCATTAATTCCTCTAAAAGCTGGTCCTCTTCTACTTTTTTGATGATTTCTCCGGATTTAAAAATTAAACCAGATTCGACTCCTCCTGCAACACCAATATCAGCTTCTTTAGCTTCTCCCGGACCATTAACTGCACAGCCCATTACAGCTACAGTAATCTCCTTATCAATTTTCATTATCTCTTTTTCTATTTTTTCTGCTAAAGCAATTAAATCAATATTGGTTCGACCGCAGGTGGGACAGGAAATAATCTCAACTCCCTTTTTTCTGATTTCCAGAGACTTTAAAATCTGCCAGCCTACCCGGACCTCTTCCACTGGATCACCAGTTAAAGAAACCCTCAGAGTATCACCCAGTCCCTGAGTTAAAAGTGAAGAAATACCGGCAGCAGATTTAATTGTTCCCCTCCAGGGAGTTCCAGATTCAGTAATCCCAATATGGAAAGGATAATCAACCCTTTCTGCCATTAATTTATAGGCTTTCAGGGTGGTAGAGATCTGACTTGATTTAAGAGAAATCACAATCTGTCTAAAATCATTTTCTTCTAAAACCCTGACATTTCTGAGTGCACTTTCTACCATTGCTTCTGCTGTTGGCCCTCCATATTTTTTTATTAATTCTGCCTCAATGGAACCAGAATTACTGCCAACTCTGATTGGAATATCATTTTCTTTACAGGCTAAAGCAACTTCCTTGACTCTCTGATCACTACCGATATTTCCAGGGTTAATTCTTAAAGCATCAACACCATTTTCAACTGCCATTAAAGCCAGCTGATAATCAAAATGAATATCCGCTACCAGAGGAATTTTAATTTTCTGCTTAATTTCTGATAGAGCTCGAGCTGCATTTTTATCAGGAACTGCAACTCTAATTATCTCACAGCCTACTGCTTCCAGTGCTTTGATCTGCTTAACAGTAGCTTCTACATTTTCAGTTTTAGTATTACACATTGACTGCACAGAAACCGGAGCATCTCCTCCTACAGGCTGTTCAGCAAAATTAACAATTTTTGATTTTCTTCTATTATACATAATTCACCTCTGTAGATTATTACTAGTCAAAATAATTCACTATTGCATGTAAATATCTTTTTGAATCCCCTAATTATCAAAAGAAAGTCCGCATTAGATCATTATAAATAATGAAGATCATAAGAATCATTAGCAGAGCAAAACCGATTAGGTGGACATAACTTTCTTTGCGTGGATCTACAGGCTTACCTCTAATTATTTCTATAAAAATAAATAATATTCTTCCTCCATCTAATGCTGGGAAGGGAAACAAATTGATAATCCCTAAATTAATGCTAATAATGGCGGTCCAACTTAAAACATTCAAAAGACCTCTTCTAGCTGCCTGGCCGATAATTGAAGCAATCATAATTGGTCCACCAATATCTTCGGCAGAACTCTCCCTAAACATCTGTACAAAACCCATAATCGTCATCTTAAAAACCTGATAAGTCTGCTGCAGCCCCATAGTTATTGAATTGCCAATAGAGAGATTCTCTCTAACTAACTGAGGATAAACACCGATTACACCCTGGTTGCTTTCTTCACTCAACACAGGAGTTAAACTAATTGTATTTATTTCTTCATTCCGCTGATAGCGAATCGTTATTTTCTGATTGGCATTATTTCTGATTAACTCAGACATTTCCTGCCAGCTGCTAATTTCCTGGCCATTTATTGCCAGGATGCGGTCATTAGCTTTTAGACCAGCTTCGGCAGCTGGTTGTTCGGGTATAACTCTACCTAAAATAGCTTTTTCTGTGGTAGAAGTTGGTACACCAAAGATAGCAAAAGTCAGAATGAAAATTAAAGCAGCAAGTAAAAAGTTCATAATTGGTCCCATAAAAATCACTGCAAGACGCTTAAAAGCTGGTTTTTGTGTAAAAAGACGGCCATTTTCTTTTGCCTGATCATAAATTTTTCTTTCTTCTTCCGGCATTGACTCATCAGCAGGAAACTCTCCCACCATATTGCAAAAACCGCCAAGTGGAATTGCTCTAATGGAATATACTGTTTCTCCCACTTTTTTAGAAAGTAATTTTGGACCAAAACCTAATGCAAATTCAGAGACCATTATATCAGATTTTTTTGCTGTAATATAATGACCAAACTCGTGTATAAAAACTAAAATACCCAGTACAACAATAAAAGAAACAATAGTTAAAACCATTCTTTAATAACCTCCACAGCTAAGCGGCGAGCTTCCTGATCAGATGTCAAGATAGCCTCCAAATCGGGATCTGAAATATTTTGATGCTGATCCAGAACCGAAGCAACAACTCGACTCATAGCTAAAAATGGGATTTCTCCCCTTAAAAAACTGTAAACTGCTGCTTCATTAGCAGCATTTAAAACTGCAGGAAAAGTTCCTCCTGCTTTACCAGCTGTATATGCATATTTTAAATTAGGAAATTTATCAGTATCTGCCGGGAAAAATTCTAAAGCTGTAATTTGGTCAAGCTCTAAATTATTACCTGCAGTTTTATTTCTTTCTGGATAAGTTAAACAATATTGAATTGGTATTTTCATATCAGCAGGTCCCATCTCAGCCAGTACTGTCCCATCAACTAATCTAATCATGGAATGAACAATACTCTGTGGATGAACCAGGACTTTAATATCATCATAAGCACAATCAAATAACCAGTGAGCCTCAATAACTTCCAAACCTTTATTCATTAAGGAAGCTGAGTCAATAGTTATTTTACTGCCCATTTCCCAGTTGGGATGATTAAGTGCATCTTCTACTGACACCTGAGTTAATTCCTCTCTGGAATAAGAAAAGAAAGGACCACCAGAGGCAGTTAAAATAATCTCATTTAATTCCTGTTCATGCCCCATTAGAAGTTGAAAAATCGCATTGTGTTCACTATCAACAGGCAGCAGCTTAACCCCTTTTTCTTTAACTAATCGGGTTAAGACAGGTCCACCACTGACTAGACTTTCCTTGTTTGCCAGTGCAATATCATTACCTGCCTTCGCAGCTGCCACTGACGGTTCAAGGCCAGCGAAACCAACAATTGCATTTAGTAAGAGATCGACATCTTCTGCAGCAGCAGTCTGTAAATTATTTTTGCCAGCTAAGACTTCAGTTTTCTGATTTTTCAATTTAGACTTCAGCTTGGAGGCCGCCTCCTGCTCTACCATCACTACAAATTCAGGCTGATATTTTTTTATCTGTTTAAAAAGAAGATCAACATTCTGATAGGCGCTTAAAGCCTTAATCTTCCAGTTATTTAAATTATCTATTACTTCTAAAGTCTGGGTTCCAATTGAGCCTGTAGAACCCAGAATTGTAATTTCTTTCATAATTTTCACCTCAAACTTCTATTTTAATTAATCTTTAATATCTATTAAATCAGAATCAACTATTGCCTTAATTATAACTAAAAAAGTTGGGCCGACCACAAAACCAATGGCTCCTAAAATTCTATATCCCGAAAAAAGAGCAATCATTGTTGCTAAAGGATGTAAACCCAGACTTTTTCCCATAATCTTACCTTCTGAAGCTGAGCGTATAGCAGACAGAAACAAATGTAAAATAAAAATAGCAAAAGCCTGAGAAAAGTTACCAAATATAATTGAAGTCACAATCCAGGGATAAAATAAAAGAGCTGGTCCAATAATTGGAATTAAATCCAGTACAGCTGCTGCCACCCCTACAATTAAGGCATATTGATTACCTATTAATCTCGCTCCTAACCCGGCAACCACACCAGTAATAGAAATTAAGATCAACATCGCCCTAATATATCCAACTGCTGAACGGTTTAGCTGAGTAAAAACATTTGCAATTTTAGGCTGCACCTCTTCCGGAAAAATGTTAATTAGAAATTCTTTAATATGATCACGATCTCTGCTGATAAAAAAAGCAGCAATAAAAGCAATAAAAAGAATCATAAATAAGCTTGGCAGTCTGGTCAAAAATTCTAAGATAGAATTAATGACAGAAATTAATGCATCTCTAATTCCATTATATAACAACTGCAAATTACTGTTAATCGCATCCCGGACAGCATCAGATATTTCCCAGTTTTCCATAAATGTCTCAAACTGCTGGTTTTGTTCTGAAAACCATTTGATTTGCGAATCGATAGAACGGTAGTCAGGTAAGTTTTTAAGCAGCCTGTTTAATTCCAAATACCCCTGAGCACCACCGATAATAATCATTGTTAATAGGATTACTATTACCAAAATCAGAACCCCAATCACTGAAAAACCCCGGTGTATAGGAACCTTTTGATCTATATAATCTACAAAAGGATTAATTAAACTTGCGATAACAGCCGCAATAATAAAAGGGGTGAAATATATAAATACATGTTCCAAAATAACTAAACTAATTAATAAAGATAAGAACATTAAAAAATATTTAATATACCATTTGTTAATTATCATCTAATTCACCCCAATAATAAAATTATAAAATAATAGGTAAATGGTGCTGTAAAAATGAAACTGTCAAAGCGATCAAGTATCCCACCATGACCTGGTATAATTGTACCTGTATCTTTTACTCTAAAACTTCGTTTAATACAGGACTCAAATAAATCTCCCATGATTGCCACAACTGGAAATAAAAAAGCGAAAATAAAATAATAAATATTAAAAACTTCTAAAAAAAGAGAAGCAAATATTATAAAAATTGCTGTGGTAAAAATTCCCCCAACCGCACCAGCGACAGTTTTATTCGGGCTAATCACCGGGGCCATTGCTTTTTTACCAAACCTTTTACCGACAAAATAAGCCCCGGAATCGGTCAGCCAGGTGGCGATTAAAACCAGCCATAAAGCACTGGTATTTACAAATACACCCTGATTAATATCTCTTAAAAAAACCGCAAAAGATAGACCACCACCAATGTAAATAACTGAAAATAATTGATGGCTTAAGTTTTTAATGAATTCCACTTCCTGATAATCATATAAATTATAAAGATAAAGAGCAAAAGTAATAATAAAAAATATAATACCAGAAGGTAAATAATTAAAGTTATTAGAAATAAGATAAACATTAAAAACAATCAATACAGCAGAGGCTGCAAGTATACTTCTTAATAATTTTGATTGGATTTCAAGCATTCGGCTGTATTCTCTAACAGCAAGCACAGTGATCATGCTGACGGTAATAAAAAAAGGCAGTGAACCTGCAAAAACTAAAAATATTAATAATAAAATACCAATAATTGCACTAATAATTCTTTTTTTAAGCATGATGATCACCGTCATTTAAGCCGCCGAATCTTCTTTCTCTATTTTTGAATTCTTTAAGGGCCTGTTTTAAATCTGATTCAGCAAAATCAGGCCAGAACTTGTCCGTAAAATATAATTCTGCATAAGCAGACTGCCAGAGTAGAAAATTACTCAGTCTCAGATCTCCACCTGTTCTGATCAATAATTCTATATTCTGCAGTTCCTCCTGATATAAATAAGAGGCAAAATCTTTTTCCTCAAACTTATTTAACACAATTTTACCATTCTTATAATCTTCAGCTATTTTTTTGGCGGCATCAGTAATTTCTGCTCTCCCACCATAATTAAAAGCAATATTTAAAGTCAAATTACTGTTTTCAGCAGATCTTTTTTCTATATTATTAATTTCCTTAATCAAATTATTAGAAAGATTGGTTTTTCTACCCAGAAATTGAACTCGAACTCCATTTTCTAAAAGTTCATCTACTTCATTGCGCATTGTTCTTTTCATTAAAGTTAGCAAAAAATCAACTTCTGCTTTTGGTCTTTTCCAATTTTCAGTTGAAAAAGCATACACAGTTAATGACTCAACTTTTAAGTTTACTGCGGCTTTTACTATTTTTTTAAGAGTTTTAACACCCTCTTTGTGGCCGGCACTTCGGCTTTTATTTCTTTGTTCTGCCCAGCGACCATTTCCATCCATAATTATTGCAATGTTTTTGGGAGTATTCATTAAATCATCCCTTCCAATTAATTAATTACCCCCTAAAAAGGGGGTATAAATTAGCTGTTATATTGAAAAGACCAGGTTATTAGGTAAAAACTTTTTTCTTCTTCGATCTTTAGTACTCGTTTGAGTCCTTTATTTTTAAGATGATCATTATTTTGAAATGGAGGTTTTATTTCTTTTAATCTGTATTCAAACTGCTGTTTTTCCATAAATTCAACTGCTTTATCCAGTGGGGAAGCTAAAAGTTTAGAAAATTTCATTTTTAAACTTCCATAATCTCTTCTTCTTTTTTCTCAACAATATTATCAAGTTTACCGATATACTCATCAGTTAATTCCTGAACATTTTCCAGACCGCGGTGCATATTATCTTCTGAGATTTCTCCCTCTTCTTCTAACATTTCAAGTTCTTCATTGGATTCTCTTCTAATTGCCCGGATTGCAATTCTTCCTTTTTCCGCTTTTTCATGCAGAATTTTAACAAGTTCTTTTCTTCTTTCCTCTGTTAACTGAGGAATATTAATTCTAATTACACTACCATCATTACTGGGGTTAAGGCCCAAATTCTCCTGCATAATAGCCTTTTCAATAGTTTCAATATTATTCTTATCCCAGGGTTCAATTACTATCTGTCTGGCTTCAGGAGCAAAAACTTTGGCCATCTGCTGAATGGGAGTGGCGACTCCATAATTGTTTGCTTTTATATTTTCCACAAGTGAGGGTCTGGCTCTACCAGTTCTAATAGTATTTAAATCTTCTTTGGTTTTTTCAAGTGTCTTTTCCATCTTTTTTTCTGTTTCTTTCATCACTTCTCTAAACATAAATTTGTCCTCCTCAGATCTAATTATTAACTAACAGAAGTTCCAATGTTTTCGCCGAGTAATACCCGTTTAATATTACCTTCTTTTTTAACTGCAAAAACTTTTAAAGGTATTTTATTGTCCATACAGAGAGAAACAGCGGTAAAGTCCATAACCCTAAGAGAATTATTTAATAAATCAATATAGGATAAAGACTCATGTTTTTGAGCATCTTCATTAACACTGGGGTCAGAATCATAGATCCCATCAACATTTTTAGCCATTAAAATTACATCTGCAGATATTTCTGCAGCCCTTAGAGCAGCAGTAGTGTCAGTTGAGAAAAATGGATTTCCTGTGCCAGCAGCAAAGATCACAACTCTACCTTTTTCCAGATGTCTAATTGCACGACGACGAATATAGGGCTCAGCAATCTGGCGCATCTCAATTGCAGATTGAACACGGGTTTCAATATCAAATTTTTCGATGGCATCCTGTAATGCTAAAGCATTGATTACAGTTGCCAGCATCCCCATATAATCAGCTGTACCGCGATCCATTCCTTTAGCACTACCAGCAATCCCTCTAAATATATTACCTCCACCAACTACAACTGCCATCTCAACATTTGTAGTTTTGACAACATCACTAATTTCAGCTGCAATTTTTTTAATCATTTCGGGATCAATACCAAAACCGTTATTACCGGCCAGTGCCTCCCCACTAATCTTCAGCAGTATTCTTGAATAAACTGGTTTTTCCGTCATTATATAATTAACCTCCATTAAATATTATTCTTCAATTTTTAGCTAATTCCTTTTTTATAAGCAAATTTACTTAAAAAAAGAGAACACTCTCTCCAGTGCTCTCCTTTTTTAATTATTATTGATTTTTTGTCATAGCAGCAACTTCAGCAGCAAAGTCCTCTTCTTTCTTTTCAATACCTTCACCAATTTCAAAACGTGTAAACTGTTTAACTTCCATATCATTTTCTTTCAATACTTCAGCAACAGTTTTATCATCATCTCTAACAAATGGCTGCTCTAAAAGACAGACCTGTGTATAATACTTATTGATCTTACCTTCTACAATTTGATCAAGAATATGCTCAGGTTTACCTTCGTTTAACATCTGTTCCTTATAAATTTTCTTTTCTTTTTCTATAGATTCCGAATCTACAGAGTCACGATCTAAAAACTCTGGATTGATTGCAGCAATATGCATTGCCACATCTTTAGCAGCTTGAGCTTTCTCTTCTGCAAATTCATTTGCAAATTCAACTAAAACACCAATTTTTCCACCCATATGGATATATCCAAATAAATAGCCATCTGTTTCGACTCTCTTAAATCTTCTCAAATTTATATTTTCACCAATATTAGCAATGGCTGCTTTAATAACATCACTAACAGTTTCTTTCTCATCTTTAAACCAGGCTTCATTTTCGACAGTTTCTACATCTTCAGCTTGACTCTGCATTAAATGCTCAGAAATGTCAGAAACAAGGGACTGGAAGTTGTCATTTTTAGCAACAAAATCAGTCTCAGAGTTAACCTCAACCAGAACACCTTTCTTACGATCATCACTTATATTTAAGCTTACTAATCCTTCGGCAGCAACTCTACCTGCTTTTTTAGCAGCAGCTGCCATACCTTTTTCTCTTAAGTATTCAACAGCAGCTTCAATATCGCCGTCAACCTTATTTAGAGCTTTTTTGCAGTCAAGAACACCTGCACCGGTACGGGAACGCAGCTCTTTTATATCTTTCATTGTAACTCCCATTTATTAAAAACCTCCTTATAATAACTTATAAAATAATATTAATCATTTTTCTTAGTATTTTAATTCCTTAGTGTTTTAATAACAATTATTAATTGATATTTACTATTTTGAATTAAATATAGTTAAAATTATGCTAGAAAAAAGCGCTGCAAAGCATAAAAACTTTACCAGCGCTTTTTATTAAGTCTTAATTATTCAGCAGTATTTTCTTCAACTTCAACTTCAGCTTCTTCTTGTTTAGCTTCAGCTTCCTGTCTGCCCTGCTTTCCAGCAAGTACTGCGTCAGAAATAACACTGGTAATCAATTTGACAGCTCTAATAGCATCATCATTACCAGGAATGACATAATCTATCAGATCTGGATCACAGTTTGTATCTAAAATTGATACAATTGGGATATCCAGTTTTCTAGCTTCAGAAACTGCGATATCTTCTTTTCTTGCATCTGTAATAAAGATTACATCTGGTAAACCATTCATATCTCTAATTCCACCGAGGAATCTCTCAAGCTTATCGTGTTCTTTCTTTAAGTCGATAACCTCTTTTTTAGGAAGAACTTCAAAAATTCCTTCTTCTTCCATTTGCTCGATTTCTTCTAAACGATCAATACGTTTTTTGATGGTATTATAATTTGTTAACATACCACCTAGCCAACGCTGATTAACATAAGGCATTCCGCATTTTTCAGCTTCTTTTTTAACAGTTTCCTGTGCCTGACGCTTAGTTCCAACAAACAATACATTTTTTCCCTGAGCAGCCTGTTCCTTGACAAAGTTATAAGCTTTATCAATTAACTTAACTGTCTGCTGAAGGTCAATGATATAAATTCCATTTCTTTCGGTGAAAATATATTGTTTCATCTTTGGGTTCCATCTCTTAGTCTGATGACCAAAATGAACACCCGATTCGAGGAGTTGTTTCATGTTTACAACTGACATAACTCCTGCACCTCCTTTCTGGTTTTAGCCTCCGACAGCATCAACTCTAAACACAACTGTATAAAATACAGCACCAGCATTTAGATCAACTATCGTGTGTATTTTGCCACAAAAAAGTATACCATAGACTCAGAATTTAATCAAGCTTTTTTAGATAATTCTTTTCGGCAGCAGTTAAAAGGCTCCTCAAATAATCAGAGGAGCCTGCAAACTCAAATTAGTTACTAAAAATTATCCTTTAACCTTTTCTAATTCATCTAATAAATTATCATTAAGGACTTTAATATATGTTCCTTTCATTCCTAATGAACGAGATTCAATTACACCAGCACTCTCAAATTTACGGAGAGCATTTACAATAACAGATCTTGTTATACCCACTCTATCCGCTACTTTACTTGCTACTAATAAACCTTCTTCTCCATCTAATTCTTCAAAAATATGTTCAATAGCCTCTAATTCGGAATAAGATAAGGTATCAATCGCTATTTGAACTGCTGCCTTTTTGCGGGCTTCTTTTTCTATTCTTTCACTGCGGGAACGTAGAATTTCCATTCCCACAACTGAAGCTCCATATTCCGCAAGGACTAAATCTTCGTCATCAAATGGTGAACCATATCGAGCTAAAACTAAAGTTCCCAGTCTATCTCCTCCACCAATAACAGGAACTATCGTTGTTAATTTATCTTCAAATAAGCAATCTTCACCATCAGCAAAAACACACTTGCCATCTTTTTGTTCAATATTCGACTTAGTTTCCCTAATTCTCAGTAATCCATCATTATATTCCTCTGGAAATGCTCCCTGCTCAATTACTTTTTCTTCCATAATTTCACACTCAAAATCATCGCGCAGACTGTAGCCTAAAATTTTGCCTTTTTTGCTTGTCACATATACATTACACCTTACAGCCTCTTTTAAAACATAGGCCATATCGGAAAAATCTACCGCATTTCCACCTGTTCTCTGTAATAATCGATTAATCTTTCGGCTTTTTTCTAATAAACTACCCATATCAATCTCCTCCATTTTCTGTTTTGAAATTATAAAATATATTTACTTAAGTCTTTATTTGCTACAACATCTTTTAATTTATCATTAACATAATCTACATCAATTTCAATTTCCTGTTCAGCTAAAGTTGGTGCTTCAAAAGAAAGATCCTCCAGTAATTTTTCCATTATTGTATGCAGCCTTCGGGCTCCAATATTTTCAGTCTCTTCGTTGATATCATAAGCGAAACTGGATATTTCTTCTATAGCTTCTTCACTAAAGTTAATCTTTATACCTTCAGTCTCTAATAAAGCCTTGTACTGTTTAACCAGAGAGTTCTGAGGCAGCAGCAGTATATCCTTAAAATTATCCCGGCTGAGGCTGTCTAAATTGACCCTTAAGGGAAATCTACCCTGAAGTTCTGGTATTAAATCTGCTGGTGAAGAAACATGGAACGCTCCTGCAGCGATAAATAAAATATGATCAGTTTTCACCGAACCGTGTTTGGTACTTACAGTTGAGCCTTCCACAATTGGTAAAATATCTCGCTGTACACCCTGTCTTGAAACTTCTGGGCCGGATCCTGATTCTCTACCTGCTATCTTATCCATTTCATCTAAAAAGATTATTCCATCTTCCTCAACAGTTTTTATTGCTTCTGACTTAACCTGATCCATGTCAATTAGTTTTTGAGCCTCTTCATCTTTGAGCATTTCTTTAGCCTGAGCAATAGTTACTTTTTTCTTCTGTTTTTTATTTGGAAAAATATTTCCCAGCATATCTTTAAAATTAATACCCATTTCTTCAACTCCGGAACCGGAAAAAACATCCATCATTTGAGTATTATTTTCTTCTACTTCAATTTCTATTTTTTGATCATCCAGCTTACCATCTTTAATTCTCTGATACATTCTCTTTTTTCTGGCAGCAATTCGATCATCTACATCATCTGATTTTTTATTGATATCATCAACCAGATTAGAATAATAACTGTCTTTATCTTTTTTCTTTCCAGGAAGCATGCGGTTTACAATACGCTGAATTGCCTGTTTCTCAGCCTCAATTTCAACCTCTTCCATTTTAGCTTCTTTGACCATTCTAATTGCAGATTCTGTAAGATCTCTAATCATTGATTCTACATCACGACCTACATAACCTACTTCAGTAAATTTAGTCACTTCTATTTTGATAAAAGGAGCTCTGGCAATTTTAGCAAGTCTGCGAGCAATCTCAGTTTTACCAACACCAGTAGGCCCAATCATCAGAATATTTTTTGGAATTATCTCATCTTTCATCTCATCTTTAACCAGTTTTCTTCTATACCTATTTCTTAAGGCAATAGCTACTGATTTTTTTGCTTTTTCCTGTCCAATTATATATTTATCCAGTTCGGCAACGATTTCTTTTGGGGTTAATTGATTATTCACCTGTTTCAGACTCACCTCCATTTAACTCCTCTAAAGTAATATTTTCATTAGTATAAATACAAATAGAAGCCGCTATTTTGAGTGCTTCACTGGCGATATCCCCGGCATTCAGGTTTTGACCATGATTTGATAATGCTATTGCAGCCGCTCTTGCATAAGGGCCACCAGAACCAATAGCAGTAATCCTGCCATCAGGTTCAATCACATCACCATTACCTGAAATAATAAGGATTTCCTCCAGATTTGCAACAATTAGCAAAGCTTCAAGTTTTCTTAAAATTTTATCTGTCCGCCATTCTTTGGCCAGCTCCACTGCTGCCCGCTGCAGACTTCCATGATACTCTTCCAGTTTACCTTCAAATTTTTCAAAAAGAGTAAAAGCATCTGCAGATGTACCGGCGAATCCAGCTAAAATTTCACCATTATATAATCTTCTGACTTTTTTGGCTGTACTTTTCATAACTGTATTACCCAGGGTTACCTGTCCGTCTCCAGCCAGGGCCATACAACCATTATGTTTTACTGCAACTATAGTAGTTGCTTCAAAATCTGTAATTGACAATTTAGAACCTCCTTTACTTATAATCTTATATTTTTAAATTGTCACATGATTCAAAATATTTTAACCTATTTTGTTTATATTACCATGAAAAGATCAAAAATGTCAAGTTAACGCTCTTAATTTCACAATATTTTAACCATATTCTAATTTTTTTACATATCACAGCGTTTAATCTTATTAGTTATAATTATTATTGTAAACGCTTTCTTGAGTTGATTTTAAGGGCTTTCTCCAAATTTATTATTCCTTGAAATTTGAAGAAAGCCAGATAAATCAAATTTTATTCTGCTTTTTCAGTATGTCCACATTCTTTATTGGTACATTTATAATGTTTTCCTTTGGCTTTAGTTGTTTTTTCAACCATCAGACTACCGCATTCAGGACATGGTTTTTTAACAGGTTTATTCCAGTTCATAAAATTACAGTCTGGATAATTACTGCAGCCATAAAAAGTTCTCCCTTTTTTAGAAGTTCTTTCTATGATCTCACCATCTTCACATTCCGGACAGTCAACACCAGTTTTAATTAAATATGGCTTGGTGTTTTTACATTCAGGGTAACTGGAGCAGGCCAGAAATTTACCATAACGGCCATATTTAACTACCATTGGACTACCACATTTTTCGCAGACTTCATCAGTTTCTTCCACAATCTGGACACTTTCCATATTTTCTCTTGCATCTTCCAGACGCTGATAAAACGGCTCATAAAAATCTCTCAATATTTTTTTCCAGTCTTCATTTCCTTTTTCTATTTCGTCCAGTCGTTTTTCTAAACCTGCTGTAAATTCAACATCAGTTACATCAGGAAAATAATCAGTTAATAGTTCAGTTACAGTTTCGCCAAGTTCTGTTGGTTTAAAATAACGACCTTCTTTTTCTACATAATCCCGGGACTCTATGGTAGATAATGTTGGCGCATAGGTACTCGGACGTCCAATTCCTTCTTCTTCTAGAGTTTTTACAAGTGTAGCCTCCGAATATCTGGGAGGAGGAGTTGTAAAGTGCTGTTCAGGATTTGTCTTTAATAAACTGTATTGATCTTCCTCTTTTAAAACTGGAAGGTCAATATCATCTTCTTTTGCTTTTCCAGTTAAAATTAAATGTCCAGGGAATAAGAGGCGAGAGCCGCTAACTCTAAACTTGTATTTTTCCCCAGCCTTAAATTGGGCAGATATACTTTCGTAAAGAGCCGGACTCATCTGACTGGCAACAAATCTTTTCCAGATTAGATCATATAATTTATATTGATCTTTGGATAAATGTTTTTTCATCTTCTCAGGAGTTCTCTGAGTATCAGTTGGTCTGATAGCCTCATGGGCATCCTGAGCATTGGAATTTTTCTTCGATTTTTTCTTTGAACTTTTCAAAAATTTATCTCCATATTTATTGAGAATATAATCTTTGGCACCGTTTTTTGCTTCATTAGAAAGCCTGGTGCTGTCGGTTCTGATATAAGAAATCAGACCAACTGTACCTGAACTCCCAATATCTATACCTTCATATAGCTGCTGAGCCAGATACATTGTCTTTTTGGCAGTATAGTTAAGTTTATTTGAAGCTCGCTGCTGTAAAGTGGAAGTTGTAAATGGAGACTTTGGATTTCTTCTTCTTTTACGTTTTTTTACTTTAATTATTTCAAAATCATGATCTTTGATATCAGCAATTACCTGATCAACTTCTTTTTTGCTTTCTAGCTTAAACTTTTTATTATTAATTCTATATAGATCTGCCTTTAATTTTTCATCACTCTCATTTTTTAACTCTACTTCCAGACTCCAGTATTCTTCCTCATCAAAATTTCTAATTTCTTCTTCTCGTTCACAGATTATTTTAACTGCAACAGTTTGCACTCTACCCGCACTTAAGCCTTTACGTACTTTTTTCCACAGCAGAGGACTTAAGCGATATCCCACCAGACGATCTAGTAACCTCCGGGCCTGTTGGGCATCTACTAAATCTTTATTTATTGTCCGTGGGTTTTTAATTGCATTCTGAATTGCAGTTTTAGTTATTTCATTAAATTCTATTCTATTATTTTCCTCATCGGATAATTTTAAGGCATAAGCCAGATGCCAGGAAATAGCTTCTCCTTCTCTATCAGGGTCAGTTGCAAGATATACATCCTTACTCTTTTTAGCTGCTTTTCTTAATTTACTTAAAGTTTTTCCCTTACCCCGAATAGTAATATAATTTGGTTCAAAATCATTTTCTAAGTCGATTCCTAATTTACTTTTAGGTAAATCACGTACATGACCCATTGATGCTTCAACTTTATAATTCCTGCCTAAAAACTTCTTAATTGTCTTTGCCTTTGCAGGTGACTCTACAATTACTAAATTCTTCTTTTTCTTTGCCATTAAATTGATACCTCCAGTAAACTTTTAGTTTACTCTCTGTTGTTTTAAAAGATTGCTGTCAAATTCATTTATTTCAGCTGAAATTGTCAGCATTAATTCTGAATCATCAACAACATCATTAATAATATCCCAGACCAGATCAGCCTTTAAATCATCAACACTTGCAATCTGCATCATTCTATAAATAATAATTTCCAGCTCATCTGCTGATAAAATACCAAGTCCATTCAATTTATAAATTATGGACTTAATTTCATTACTAAAATAAAAATTTTCTACTTTAGTAAATACTCTGTTATAACCACTTGGCATCTCATAATCAATATAAAAATCGCGATCTTCAACAGAAATCACTTCACTAAATATAACTTCAAATGCTTCACTAATATTTTCAATTGTATAACCCTGGTCTTCTAATTCTATTATAACATCTTCCTGTTTCCGCCAGAGATCCTCATCATTCAGCATTTTATGGATAAGAACACTTAAAATTTCTATCACTTTTTTATTCATATTATTCTGGCATTTCTGCCGATTAGGCCTCCCTATCATAAAAAATCTTTAACTAGTATATTATTATATTGGTTTAAGGAGATTTTGTAAACCCTTAAATTGATATTTTTTCCCTTTTAGGCGAATTATAAGATTCATTAACTCTAATTTTACCAGTATTTGATCAACTTTTTCTGAATCCAGATTACTTAATCTGACCAGATCATTATAGTATATTTCAATTTCATGTTGAAACAGTTTTAGAATTTTAATTTCATCTGAATTAAGCTCGGGATAAATATTATTGAATAATTTATCAGTTTCTACAAATTCATTCTGCTCTTTATTATTCTGTAAATATCTACTTAAATAATCTATAATATCACTTACTTTTGTGAAAATTGCTGCTCCTTTTTTGAGCAATCTATTACAGCCAACAGAACTGGGACGATCAATATTTCCTGGTACAGCCATAACGTCTTTTCCCTGTTCCAGAGCATAATCAACTGTAATCAGAGTTCCGCTCTTTTCTCCAGCCTCAACTACTAAAATTAAATCTGAGAGTCCGCTGATAATTCTATTTCTTCTGGGAAAGTTCCTGGCCCGGGGAGCAATCTCTGCGTTAAATTCTGTTAACATTAGACCTCTATCAATTATTTTTTGAGACAGCATTTTATTCTGGGAAGGATAAAGATAATTGAAGCCATTCCCTAAAACTGCTGTAGTAATTCCACCATCAGCCGCTAAGGCCCCCTGATGAGCAGTACTGTCTATTCCCCTGGCCAGGCCGCTTATAATATTTATCCCCTTTTCAGCCAGCTCTGAAGCTGTTTTACCTGCTATTTTTCGGCCATAAAGAGTTGAGTTTCTGGATCCTATAATAGCAACAGCCGGCAGCTGAAAATTTAAACCTCCTTTATAAAAAATAACAGGTGGAGGATCATAAATTTCTTTTAACCTGTCCGGATATTGATTATTATATAATGTAAGATAACTAATCTGCTCTTTTTTTAACTCAGTAAATATTTCCTGCGGTTTAAATTTTTCTTTATGATCATTAAATTTTTTAATTTTAAAATCTGTTAAGCCCAGATTTTTTAGCTGCTGCTTATTTAAAGACCACATTTCTTCTAGATTATTCAGTTTATTTATTAAATCAATAATTGTTCTGGGACCAAATCCACTCAGCTGATTCAGGAAAATTATTATCATTTCATTAATATCCATAATTTGCCTCCTTATTTTTAATTATATTATATATCCAAATTTTGTTAAAATCAAATTTTATCTTAAAAACATTATTCCCTTGAATTTTATGGCTAATAAAGGAAATGATAGTTCGTTCTTGAATATGTAATTAATAGAAGTTATTTATAATAAATTATTTTTAACAACTAAGGAGGTAAATTTATTGCTCAAATCTACCAAATATAATACAATCCTCTATTTTTTAAGTATACTGGCATTTATCATGGGTTTTATTATAGTAATTCCCTTAGTTCTTGCCTTTATCTATCAGGATGGAAATAATATTTATCAGGCATTTTACTATACAATTATTATTTCTCTAATTACAGGAACCATTTTAAAACTGCCCACTGATCCCGAGAACATATACATAGACTTAACAACTGCTATGCTATTGTGTGCTGCAGGCTGGATCATTGTTTCTGTTTTAGGTGCTCTTCCTTTTATAATTGGAATAGAAAAGTCTTTTATTGATTCTTTTTTTGAAGCAGTTAGTGGCTTTACTACTACTGGAATCACTGTCTTTACTGGCCTGGATTCGATGCCCAAGTCAATAATTTTCTGGAGAAGTTTAATGCAGCTTTTAGGTGGACTTGGAATTTTAACTTTTTTTCTGTTGATCTCGACCAGGGCCAAAGGCGAAACCTGGCAGCTTTTTAGTGCAGAAAGCCATAAAATTAATGTTTCCAGGCCAGTACCGAATGTATTTAAAACTGTAAAAATACTCTGGATGATTTATTTAGGTTTTATGCTGTTGGAGAGTATTATCTTAATTTTCCTTGGCCTTTCTGTTTTCGATGCTTTAACTCATAGTTTTACCACTTTATCAACCGGTGGTTTTTCGCATTATGATGCAAGTATTGCTCATTATGCAGCTAGTGGTTATTCAAATTATATTCTGATTGAATATGTAATAACTTTTTTTATGTTTCTTGGGGGTGCAAACTTTTTACTTCACTATAGATTTTTTACTAAAGATTACGAAAGTATTAAAAAGAATAGTGAACTAAAAACTTTTATTAGATTAATTTTATATTCAACAATTTTTATTAGTGTTTTAATTATAGTTTTAAATACAGCTGGTAATTTTGGGGCTGAAGAAATTTTTCGCAAAACAATTTTTCAGGTTACTTCTATCCTTACTACCACAGGATTTGGAACCCATAATATTAATTCCAGCTTTTTTCCAGCTGCTGCCAGACAGATATTTATAGTGTTTATGCTGATCGGCGGTAGTGTAGGGTCAACTTCTGGTGGAATTAAGGTAATGCGTTTGAATATTTTGGGGGGGTTGTTTAATCGAGAAGTTAAAAAAATATATTTACCTAATCATGCTGTTTTACCCGTTACACTTGATAAGAGTATCATAGATAGTGATGAAATAAATAAATTAACAGGCTTATTTTCTTTCTGGCTATTTTTAATTATAATTGGAGGTATAATTACTTCTATTTTTTCTGATCTTAACGGCTGGCAGGCATTTTCAGGAATGTTTTCAGCTATGGGAAATATAGGTCCATTTTTCTTTTCTGTAGAAAAAATGGCCTCTCTCTCCCCCGTTATTAAAATGACTTATATCATTGGAATGCTGGCTGGAAGATTAGAAATTCTGCCGATTATAATTTTATTTACTAAAAAAGCCTGGGAAGAATAAAGAATAAGTTTAAGCTCTAATAATGGAGGTATAGAAATGTATATAATTATTGCTGGTGGAGGTATTGCAGGAAGAAACTTAACAAAAAGTTTAGTTCAAAAACATGATGTAATTGTAATAGAAAAAGATCAAAATGTTGCTGAAAAAATATACAGCCGTTATGGTGCAGTAACTGTTCTGGGGAGTGCAACCAGAATTGATATTTTAAAAGAAGCCGGCATCGAAAAATGTGATGTTGCAATCGCAGTAATGAGAGATGACGCAGATAATTTATCTTTTTCTCTGCTTTCTAAAAACTTTGGGGTAGAAAAGATTCTGGTAAGAATGAGAGAACCGGAATACGAAAACGCCTATCAGATGGCAGGGGCAACAAATATTGCTGCTACTATGGAGTTAATTGTCGACCGCTTTATTACAGATATTGAAGAACCTGATGTCCGGAAAGTGGCGTCTCTTGGTGATGGCAAAGCTGAGGTTTCAATTTTAACCATTCCAGCTGATTCGAGGATTTCTGGGATGAAAATCTCAGAGATTGTAAGTCAAAAAAACTTCCCCGAAAACTGTGTAATTGCAGGAATATTTGATAAAAAACAGGATAGATATATTGTTCCCAGGGGAAATAGAGAAATTTTTGCCGGTAATCAGGTCTTTCTGGTAGCCTCTAAAGATGATATGGAAAGAGCAGCCAACTTTTTACTTAATAATGAATAAATAAGTACAAAAAAAGGCTGAGCGTATTTTATCTACGCTCAGCTTTTTTAGCTTTATAATTAATATAATTCTATTTCTGCTGATAGAGAAACACTGATATTAACTTTTTGTTCTGCCAGCGGAACTTTCGTAAAATCTCCAGTTTCCGCAGTTCTAGTCATAGTTTTTAGGGCATCACTACCATAAATATTCTGGTTTCCAAAATTAATTTTTTTAATTCTGTAATTTTCCTTATCCAGATTTTCAGCCAGAAAAGCAGCTCTATCTCTAAGTGAGCTTAAAGCCTGAGCTGTAACTTCTTCTAAAGCCTGTTTGCTGCTTTCCAGACGATAGTTGATATTAACCACTCTATTGGCACCTGCCTCCAGTAATCGGCCCAATAAGACTGGTAATTCAGCCAAATTAGTAGAAGTAAACTTTATCTGATTACTAACCGTGTAATAAGTAACTCTCTCTCCAGTTTGTTCATTAGTTCTAGTCTGAGGATAAACTCTAAAACCCTGAGTTTCTATATTTTGAAGCTCTGCCTCTTCCAAAATTGTCATTAACCTACTTACAATCCTATTATTTTCTTCCACTGCTGCTGCCTGTTCGGTATTTTCGTTTTCAAAACCGAGCACTACATCAACAATATTAGGGTCATATTCCTCCTGCTGACTGATACTTAAATTAGCAGTAATATAATCTTCACTCACCTCTGCTGGAACTTCTCTCTCTGCTGTTTCTAAAGCCGGAACATTAAAATACAAACCATTTACCACTAAAACAGATAATAAAATTAAAGCTATAAAAACTAAAAACATTCCTAAATTTTTATTCATCAAAATCCCCTCCTTTTGCTTTTATTAAATTTCTTTTATTTAAGATTAATAATTAAGCTCTAAATATATAATTCTAATAAGATTGAAAAAATCCTTTTTTATTTTATTAATTGAGAAATTAATATTTAATTTTTCTGCCTCAGGGCAAATGAAATATTTTGATATCCTTGACTTTTGAATTCTTCAACTAAAAATATAACCGATTCAAAATCACTTTTTCTATCCGAATAAATTTTAACTTTTTTATTTTCTTCACTATTTATGATAGTAAAAAGCTCAGCAATATTTTGACTATTATATCTTTTACCATCAAAATATATTTTGTTATTTTGATCTAAAAAAATATTTATCTCCTCCTGGGTTGAACTCTGACCGATACTGCTGTCAGGAACTGTAATATTATATAGTGCTTCCTCTCCCTGTAAGCTGGAAGATACTAAAAAGAAAATCAAAAGCAAAAATACTATGTCAATCATCGGGGCCAGATTTAAGGTGGAATCCTTTTTTTTAGGCTGATATTTCATTATTTTTCAGTCCCTTGATTTCTTCTCTAAAGAGCCTGCTTTCAATTTCCAGCCTCAGATTATTCATCTGATTGTGAAGTTTTTCTATTTTTGAGTAAAAATAATGATAAAAAGCTGCAGCAGGCAGGGAAATAATTAAACCGGCCGCAGTTGTAAATAGAGCTTCAGAAATACCAAGGGCCATCTGCTCAGGACTGCCTCCTACACTTAAAACCTGAAAAGTTTTAATCATACCGCTGACTGTCCCCAGCAGACCTAAAGTTGGTGAAACCTGAGCAATAAAATTTAGAAAGCCTAAGTGCTTTTCCAGTTCAGGTAGTTTATCCACCTCTTCTGCATCCAGATACAAATTGAATTCTTCTCTATTTTTAGGATTTTTTGCTAACAAACTGTGATAAATATCTGCGGCAATACCTTTTTCATCTTTTAAAATATTATTCTGCTTATTAGCGGGATCAAAATTAATAATTCCCTTTAAATATTTATCTTTATTTATTCTTCTATATTTCACAAGAAATATAATGCTTCTCTCAAAAACTATAAAAATCATTAAAAATGCAGCTAAAAGCAGTGGATAAGCAGCAATACCTGCTGTGTCAATAAATTCTGTAATCATAATTTATACCTCCATTTAGTTTAACTTAAAGCGAATGGGAAGATTAACAATTACTGCAACCTGATTACCATCTTTTTCTGCAGCTTTAAATTTCCAGTTAGAAATTGCATTCAAAGCTGACTGATCAAAGGAATCATAACCTGAACTCTTGTAAATTTTTAAATTTTGAACCTGACCCTCCTCATCTACTCTTAAGGAGACTATAACTTCACCTTCAATGTTTCTTCTTCTTAAATTAGAAGGGTATTCTGGCTTAGCGTAATTTTTAATACCAGGTTTTTGGATTGAACCGAAATCACCATTTCTTAAATCATATACTTTATTCTCCTTGATTTTTTGATTATTTTCCTCAGCCTCAGAATTATTGCTATTATTTATTTCTACTTTCTCTATGCTCTGGTTTTCTTTGATAGTTTCAGCCATTTTTGTTTTTTTAGTTTCACTGGTTGTATTTTTATTTAAATTTATCTGTTCTAAATTCTGCTTACTTTCAGTTTGAGACTCCTTATTTTTTTCATCTTCTTTTTTCAATTCAGCCAGATATTTTTCTAAATCAAATTTATCTTTTTTATTTTCTTCATCTCTGGCTTTCAGATTTTTATTTTTTGAATTATCTTTTTTGTTTTCAGATTCTGTATTTTTTAACCAGGCTGGTGGCTTATCCTGATCTTTTTCCAATTTATTTGTTTCTTCTGTATTCAGTTCTTTTTGATCCTTAGTCTCAGATTTTTCTTTCACATTAGACTTATTTTTTTCTGGTGTAATCGCTTTCCTCTCTTTTTCTAAGCTATTATTATCTACTTCCTCATTTATTTCATTTATCTTTTTCAAATTATCCTCTTCCTGCTTTTCTTGAGATTTTTGTGTTTTTACTGCTGTTTCAGTTTGTTTTTTTTCTTCTGTTTCAGGTTCCTCATTCTCTTCTGATAAATTTTTAGAAACAGATAATAGTTCTATTTTAACCTCTTCCCTTCTGAGAGGTTTTATATCTTCTGTCAAAAGTTTTAAAGAACTGGCTTCCAGCCAAAAAATAAAGGATAATGATAAGAGAAAAGCTATAAAATATATTATTTTTTTTTGCTTCATAATCATCATCCTTTCCTTTGATTTCTATTTAAAATTCAGTACTTAAATTAAGCATAAAGTTGCGGCCGGGCATTGGGTAATCTTCAACTACCTGATAATCCTGGTCAAATAAATTATTAACCGTTAATTTGAGTTTATAATTTCTTTTTATCAACTTTATATTTTTTATAAAGTTTAAATCAAAAACTGTATAATTGTCTAAATCATCAAGTCTTCCTCCAACATGACTCCCCTTAAATATTAATTTATAATTGTCTGGTCTATAACTTAAAGACACATCGTTATAATATTGATCTTTTAATAATTCGTTAGTTTTGACATTTCTACTGTCCAGATAAGTATGACTATAGCCTAAAGTTAAATTATCAGTTATATTTTTACTTAAATTTAATTCTAGTCCATCTGTTTCTGATTCTTTAATATTTTTGTAAACAGGATTTGGATAACCAACAATTTCATTTTCTAGCTCACTTTTAAATAATACAGCTTCCATTTTACTATTGTTTAGCTCACTTTTAATACCTATTTCATAATTCTTAGATTTTTCAGGTACTAAATTTGGGTTACCCTCTAACCATAATTCGTCCCAATACAATTCATCAAAGGTTGGAGCACGATAAGCTTCTCCATATGAAAAAAATAGATTATTATTATTATTTACTCTATATAACAAGCTAATTCTTGGATTAGTTTCTGAACCATAATCTTCATTATTATCATATCTAATTCCAATATTTATTTTTAAATTCTCAAGTTTAGTATAACTATTTTCTAAAAAGATAGCTTTATTAGTAGCATCATAAATCTCTGGAAGCTGCGAACTATCTAATTCATCATTAGTAACTTCAAGACCATAAGTTAAAGTATTATTTTCATAATATAAAGTATTATTTAACTCAAAACCAATTTTTTCTTTTAAATGAGTATTATTAACATAAACATCAGGATTGTTATAATTAGTTTCCTGATTATTATAATAAATAGAAGTTCTAAGATCATAATTTTCCTCATTTTTTTTATAAGTTAATCTATAGTTTTCCATTTTATCTTCCTGATTAGCATTTGGAGATTGCATATTTACTGAACCCGGGATTTCTTTATCAGAATTATTAGAGATTATATCAAAAATAAATTCATCATTTTGATTTAGGTAATAATTTATTTTTGTTGAAAAATTATATTGATCTACTCCACTATTATCAGGATCATTTCTAAACCCATCCGAATTTAATGTTTCTGCAGTTATCATTACTTCTGAATTAGCAAGTGTAATACCATAATTTAGTGCCGTTTTATAAGTCGCAAAAGATCCCATTCCAAACTCTAAATTTAGTCCTTCTATATCAGAACCTTTTTTAGTTATAATGTTAACAACACCACCGAGGGCATTTGCACCATATACTGCAGAAGCGGGTCCTTTTAAAACCTCAACTTTTTTTAGATTAGAAAGCAAAATCTGTCCTAAATCAACATCTCCAATCATTTTAGTGTTAATTGATTGTCCATCTATTAAAATTAAGACCTGATTAGAATCACTTCCTCTAATACTTATGGTTTTACTACCAGCTGGCCCTCCATAATTGGTAATTTTAACTCCTGGCACAGAAGCAATTAACTCTGCCACATTCTGAGCTCCACTCTCCTCTATCTCCTCCTGATCAATAACCTCAATACTTACCGGGGTCTCCATAATACTTTCCTGATAGCGGCTCGCTGTTACAACAAGCTCATCCAGTTCCATAACTTCTTCCTCCCCACTTACCGGCACCACAAAAATCAAAAGTGCTGTAAGCATGACTAAAACTACTTTTTTTAACATTTAAAATTCCTCCTTGTGTTTTGTCTGCTCACAGCCACCTAAGACAAAATAAGGCTATAAAATATAAAAAGACACCCAGGTATCAATTGAGGGTGTCTAAAGACGCATAAATAGCCCACAACCATTCCTGTCTCGAAGATGGCTGTCATCTTTTTAGGCAGGTCTCCTGACTATACAGCTCTACCGATTTACCTTCCCCAGCGCCATTGATGAGTGAGTGGTAATTAATCGGCCTACTGATTAACAGTGGCGGACCCGTTCAGGAATTTCACCTGATTCCCTATTATCTTCTAATATATAGAAGCACCTAAAAAGAGAACATTATTTTCTTTTCTAATATTTAATTTCGTGAAATTTGTTTAAAATCCTCTATTTTATTTGTTTTAAACAAAAATAATTTTCTTTTGAATATTGTTAAATTTTATCTAACAAAATAACTAAACCGGATATCAAAAGATAAATTATAAATTTCAGAATAAAATTTAAAAAATATGCAGTAGTTTCTATTTATTTACATAATTATATAATATATACTAAAAAGGAGGTTTTTTAAATGGCGCTGCACAATAAGATTGGGGAAATCGGGGAGGAAATTGCAGCAAAATATCTACGAAAAGAAGGTTATTATATTGTAGAACGAAATTACAGAAATAAATTTGGAGAAATAGACATTATTGCAGCCAAAAATAATTACACTATTTTCATTGAAGTAAAAAGTAGAAGTTCCGAAAATTATATCGAGCTGGCCCACTCTCTCTATTACAAACAGATTCATCATCTGCGTCGGGCTGCTATCTTCTATTTTGCTGAAAAAAATATTCATCTGAGCTCAATTCGCTTTGACTTAATTGCCCTAAAAATTGATCCTGCTGCCAGAAAAATAGATAAGCTTAAGCATTTTAAAAATATCATTAATTAAATTTTGTTATAGTACTTTAAATTTGATAACTACTAATTATAAGTCTGAAAGGAGAATAAAATGTATTCATATTTGTACTCAGCTGTTATACATGGAGTAAAAGCAGAAATGGTGAAGGTAGAAGTAGATATCTCCAGAGGTTTACCAGGTTTTAATATTGTTGGACTGGCAGGAAAAACTGTTCGAGAATCGGCGAAAAGAGTTCGATCAGCTATCATAAATTCTGGCTTTGAATGGCCAGTTAAAAAAATCACTGTAAATCTGGCTCCAGGTAATATTAATAAATATGGTTCTCATTTTGATCTTGCAATTGCAGCTGTCTTACTCGAATGTTCCGGGCAAATTAAGATTAAGAATAAAAACAAAAGATTTTTTGCCGGAGAATTAAATTTAAATGGTAACCTCAATCATGTAAAAGGAGTTCTCTCCATGCTGCTGGCAGCTGGAGAAAATAATTATCTGGAAGCCGTACTGCCGGCTGCTAATCAAAAAGAATCCTATTTAGTAAAAAATTTAAATTCATATTTAATAAAACATTTAAGGGAACTTGATAATTTAGAAAATAGCACTGCGGCAGTCAGTAATAATTTTAACTTTAATAAACAAGCAGCTTTGAATTATCCAGATCTCAGCGAAATTAGAGGTCAAAAAAATGCAAAAAAAGCACTAGTAACTGCAGCCGCCGGAGGTCACAACCTCCTATTGATTGGCCCCCCGGGTTGTGGTAAAACAGTACTGGCAGAGTCGATAGTTAAACTGCTGGCACCTTTAAATAAAAAAGAATTACTGGAGACTGCTTCAATTTACAGTATCAATAATAATTTAGAAGAACTAAATCTTAAAATGAAATATCGACCCTTTGTGGCTCCTCATCACTCGATTACTTCTGCTGCTTTAATTGGAGGAGGTCAGATACCCGTGCCTGGAGAAATATCTCTGGCCCATAACGGTGTACTTTTTTTAGATGAACTGCCGGAATTTAAAAATAGTGTCCTGGCAAATTTGAGAGAGCCTCTGGAAAGAAAAAAAATTAAAATTGTTCGTCAGCAGGGTAGTTATTATTTTCCGGCAAATTTTCAATTTCTGGCCGCAATGAATCCCTGCCCCTGTGGTTTTGCAGGTGTTCAAGATAGGAAATGTAAGTGTTCGGAGCGAGATATTGTTCGTTACCAGCAAAAACTATCGGGACCTTTAAAAGATAGAATTGATCTGCAGATTGAGGTTTTGCCTTTAAAAAAAGATGAAATATTATTAAAGGAATCTACAGCTAAAAATGTTAACTATAGTGAACAGATAAAAAAAGCCCGCAAAATGCAGGCTGAAAGGTACCAAAATGCGAAAATCAAAAATAATTCTGAACTGCAGTTAAAAGATATAGAAAAATACTGTCAGCTGGGTAGCAACAGCGATAAAGTCCTTAGTCAGACCTATCAACGTCTTCAATTAAGTGTCAGAGGTTATATTAGGCTGATGCGGGTTGCCCGGACAATTGCTGATTTAAATAATAACCCTCAGATTAAAAAATCTGACTTAATAGAAGCAGTGGACTTTCGCTGGTATGCAGAAAAATCAGAAATGCTTCTTTAGATATTTAATTAAGGGTACACCCAGGATTAAAACAACTGCTGCTTCACTTAATCCAATTTGAATAACGCTTAACCAGTACGGAAGACCAAATAAAACATGCAGATAAATACTGATTAAAAAAGCATTGAACAAAATTGGACTTAAATAAGCTAAAATATTATCCCGATTTTTATATGTCACATAGGCAGCTAATAAAGTAACCAGACTACCGCCAACAATATCTACTAAACCCAGTCCACCTATAATATTAGCCAGCAGTACACCTAAAAATAAAGCCGGTATGGCTTCTGGAAATAATATTGGAAGAACCGTCAGTGCTTCTGCAGCTCTAAATTGAATTGGGCCAAAACTTACAGGAGCCAGAAAATATGTAATAACAACATATAAGGCAGTAATTGCAGCACCTCTGGCTAATTTTTTTGTATCCATTTTCTATTCTCCTTTCTTAATCATATAAGGGGTAAATTTTAAATGAAACAAAACTGTTCAATAAATTGATTTTTGGAATTTCAAACTTAAATTGAATTATCTTTCAGAAAAAGCTATAGTCATTCTGGAACTCTGCCAAATGATTTGCGGTGAATTGGAGAGGAACCATGCTTTTCCAGAGCCGCTATATGCTCTGCAGTTCCATATCCTTTATTTGACTTAAAATTATATTGAGGAAATTTTTCAGCATATTTAAAAATAATATTATCTCTTGTTACTTTAGCAATTATAGAAGCTGCAGCAATAGCATTAACATCCGCATCTCCATCAATTATTGATCTTTGTTCAACAGTTAAATCCGGAATAACGGCATTACCATCAACCAGTAAAATATCTGGATTACTTTCTAATTCAGGCAATAAATCTTTAACTGCTCTTTTCATGGCGACAAAAGTAGCTTCCCGGATATTATATTTATCTATTTCACCACTTGAAGCCTGACCGACTCCTACCTTTGCCTTTGCTTGAATTTGAGCAAATAAGTTTTCTCTTTTCTGACGCGATAGTTTTTTAGAATCGTCAAGGCCATAAATTTTAACTTCAGGATTCAGCACAACAGCAGCAGCTACTACAGGTCCAGCCAGAGGACCTCTACCTGCTTCATCCAGACCAACTATCATCTGATAACCATTTGCCTGCAGCTCAGCTTCAACTTCATTCATTTTATTCCACTTTTCTATCACAGCTTTCTTTTTTGTAATTTTCCGCTCCAGTCGGGCTGCGATTTTTTGAACACCCTTACGTGAGTCCTGATTTAAAATTTTAATTATCGCCGGCAGCTGCTTATCTATTTCCAGCTCAGAAGTAAATGACTTAACTTCTTTAATAGTCAGCTGAGAAAAATTCGGTAAGTTTAAGTTCTTATTCATCTTGATTTTCCACCTTTAATTTAGCTGCCTCTGCTGGTTTTTCCAGAGTTATTTCACCCAGCTTACCATCACGAAAATCATTGATTATTATTCCCGCTGCCCGGTTGCGATCTACCCTGCCACCTGTCATCAAGCAGCCTCTTTTACGACCAATATCAGCAAGGATATCATACGGATGGGCTTCTAAGAAATCAAGGTCATAAGCAACTAGCAAAATTTTCTCATCAATATTTAATATAAATTGGATTAATTTATAGGCAGCAAGTTCAAAATCAAAAATATCATTATCAACAGCACCTGTTAATGCTAATTTATAGGCCATATCTTCATTCGAAAATTTAGGCCATAAAATTCCCGGTGTATCAAGCAATCTTATCTTTTTACTTACATTAACCCACTGTCTGCCTCTGGTTACTCCTGGTTTATTACCAATAGTAGTGATATTAGAACCGGCTAGCAGATTAATCAGAGCAGATTTACCAACATTGGGAATACCAATAATCATTGCCCGCAGTCGACGGGGGTTTCTTCCTTTTTTAGCCAGTTTAGCAGCAATCTGATCATAAGTATTGTTTAAAATACTTTTCAATTCACTAACTCCCTCTCCAGTCAGAGAATTGAGCAGCACTGCATCCTCATCTGTTTCATTTTCAAAGTAGCTTATCCACTTTTTATTATATTTCGGGTCAGCCAGATCTTTTTTGTTTAAAACAGTCACCTTGACCTGCTCATTAATTAATTTTCTGAGATCAGGATTCTGACTGCTTAAGGGCACTCTTGCATCAGCAACCTCAATTACAATATCGACTAATTTTAAGTCTTCCTTTAATATTCTCTTTGCTTTGGCCATATGGCCGGGATACCACTGTATCATTATAAAAACTCCTTAAAACTTTTTTCTGGATCATATTTTATTTAAATAATAATATATTTAAATATTGAAAAAAGGTGGAGAAAGTCCCCACCTTAAAATCAAATAATTATTTTCTTTCTTCTCTTTTCTCTTTAATTCTGGAAGCCTTACCTCTTCTATCCCGCAGATAATAAAGGCGAGATCTTCTCACATCACCACGGCGTACTACAGTAATTGTATCTAACTTTGAAGTATGTAGTGGGAAAGTTCTTTCCACACCTACACCGTGAGCAATTTTACGAATAGTGAAGGTTTCGCTTAAACCACCACCATTTCTTCTAATTACAACACCTCTAAATGGCTGCAGTCTTTCTTTTCCACCTTCGGAAATTAAAACCTTAAGATCTAATGTATCTCCAACAGCAAACTCGGGAATATCATCACGAATTTGTTCTTTTTCTATTTCATTGATAATGTTCATCTATAAACCTCCTCTCAAAAAAATTTAAATTTATGCTTCCCACCAGGGATCAGATAACAAACGGTCCATAATTATTGAAGCAGCACTTCTAACTGACAGATGATTAAAATCTCCTCTACCCCAGATTGGATAGAGCATATAATCACAGTCTGCAATCATCTCTTTGGTCAATCCATAACCTGTTCCATAGATAATCAAAAAGGGACGATCGATTTGCTGCAATTCTTTTCGCATATTTTTATAAGATATAGTATTTGGATATTCGCGGGCATCAGTAGCTATTAACAGTGGTTTTTGACCGGTCTCTTCTTCTATTTTACTTTTAACTTCCTCTAATTCAGAGGCGATTTCAAGTACAGAAAAGGCCTGATGCCGATTATAAACATAATCTGCACCCCTACCACCTGTCCAGTAATCCCTTACTCTCTCTACTAATTCCTGCTGTGATTTTAAATTATTTATTATATAGTATTTTTTAATATCATAGGTCTTTGCAGCTCTTGCTATATCATGTAAATCATAATTTGTTACAGTTGTTGTAATAACTTCGCCCAGTTTATTATAGATAGGATTATGGACTAATCCAAGATAAACATCTGCCTCAATTTTACTCATCAACTTCACCCTTTAGTTCCAGCTTTATTTCTTTAAGTAATTCTTTTTCTTGATCACTAAGTTTTTTATCTTCCAGCAGATCTTTTCTTCTTAAAAAAGTCCTTCTTAAAGACTCTTTTTTTCGCCAGCGTTCAATTAACTGATGATTACCGCTAAGTAAAACATCAGGAACTTTAAGACCATTATATTTCTGGGGTCTGGTATAATGAGGATGTTCTAAAAGACCATTATAAAATGAGTCTTTTTTAGAAGAGTCTTCAGCACCCAGAACACCACTTAAGAGTCTGGATATTGAGTCAACAAGCACCATTGCTGGTAATTCTCCACCGGTAAGTACATAATCACCAATAGAAATTTCCTGATCTACAATAGTATCTCTTACTCGCTCATCCACACCTTCATAACGACCACAAATTATTGTTAAACCTTGTTCCTGACTCAAATCTTTTACTAAATCCTGAGTTAATTCCTCACCCTGAGGACTCATCAGAATTGTTTTTGATTCAGTGCCTCTTTTATTTTGAGTATGCTGCCAGGCCTTAAAGATCGGTTCAGCCTTCATCACCATTCCAGCTCCTCCACCATATGGAGGTTCATCTGTTGTATGATGTTTATCATCAGCAAAATCACGGATGTTAACTGTTTTAATATCTATCAAATCTTTTTCTCTGGCTATTTTTAAAATACTCTCACTAAAAGGTCCCTCAAACATTTCGGGAAAAAGAGTTAAAATATCAAAAAACATAAATTCAGCTCCTAAAGATCTAAGATTCCCGGAATTGGGTCTACAATAATTTTTTGGTTCTCAAGATCAATTTCTAAAATCATATCACGACTGGCAGGCAGCATATATTCTTTTTCCTGGCCCTGAACCAGAAAAATATCTGTGCCTGAAGTATCAACTACATCTATTAATTTTCCCAGATATCTGCCAGATTCTAAATAAACCTCACAGTCTATCAGATCACTGACATAAAAGTTGTCTTCTGGAAGTAAATATTTTTCAGACTCATCAATTAAGATCTGATAATTTTTAAGTTCCTCTGCTTCATCAATAGAATTAACAGCAAAAAACTTAATTATTATAAATTGTTTGTGGAATCGAATATATTCAATTTCCAGCTCTTTAAAATCGTCATCTCTTTTTAGATAAACAGTATCAATATCTAAAAAGCGCTCAGGGATATCAGTTGTGGCTTTAACTCTAACCTCACCTTTATTCCCCTGAAAACGAGTTATTACTCCAATTTCTAAATAATTATCACTCAATTATTTCACCAGCCTGAAAAATTATTTAATATCAACCTTTACATTTGTTCCTTCTTTTGCTGCTGCAGCATTAACAACGGTTCTAATAGCTTTTGCTATCCGGCCTCTTTTACCAATGACCTTACCCATATCCTCATCTGCAACAGAAAGCTCGACAGTAATAGAATTATTATTTTCAACTCTATTAACCGAAACTTCAGAAGGATTGTCTACAATAGATTCGGCAATAAATTTTATCAGTTCTTCCATGGAGAAAACCTCCTTTTAATTACTCATTACCGTGGTACTTAGCCATAACACCTGACTTTTTTAATAAAGTCTTAACTGTATCTGAAGGTTTTGCACCATTATTTAACCACTTGAGTGCTTTTTCTTCGTCAATATTGTATGTTTCTGGCTCAGTTGTAGGATCATAAAAACCTAATTCTTCAACAAAGTAGCCCTGAGGAGCTCTCTTTGAATCAGAAACAATAACTCTGTATGATGCATTACGCTTACTTCCAATTCTTTTTAAACGAATCTTAACTGCCATCTATCAAACACCTCCCTCCATTGATAATAAAAGTTGTAAACTATATTTTAATGATTGCACTGCGAAAAGTCTAAAATAGTTTAAAACGAACCTAATTTACAAAAATATTACTAAAACAAAGCCTTTAAACCTGGGCATCCATGCTTAAATATGATATAATTAAAGTATCATAAAGCTATGGAGTGATAATCGTGTTTAAACCCTTTGAAGAAGATGAAAACGTTGCTTTTGGTGATTTTGACTTCAATTTACCTCAGAGTCTGGTCGAAGAACTTGAACAGGGCTGGGCTGGTAAATTTAAAACACATATTTTTGATAATATTGATGAATATAAATTTGCCGACATGTATTCTGAAGATAATGGTAGGCCAAACTTTCCTGTTAAAATTATCGTTTCACTGGAAATACTAAAACATCTTTTTGATATCAGTGATAAAGAACTCTTAGAGTCATTTCACTGTGATATCCGCTTTATGAAGGCGGTTGGCTTAAAAAGAGCGGGACAATTAACACTTGGTTTAAGGACTATCTATGATTTTAGAGAAAATCTGGTTGACTACATGAATGAAACAGGTGAAAATCCTTTGGATGAAATTTTTGATGAACTGCTGGCTGAATTTATTGCAGCTGCAGATCTCGATACTGATATTCAGCGTATGGATTCCACTATGGTAAAGGCTAATATAAAGCATCTTTCCAGGATTCAGTTAATGCGTAAGGTTTTCGAGAATTTTGTTAGAGAGTTATCCGATTCTCAAAAAAATAGAATTCATAAAAATATTCTTCAGATTCTTGATGACAACTTTTCTGAGTATTTAAGTAACCATGATAAAGAAGATATATTAAATAATCTTCTCGGTAAATTAAATTCTGTTAAAGATCTATTCAAAAATGATGAAAGTATCAATGATACTAAAGTCTATCACCACCTCGTCAGAGTTGTAGAAGAACAGTCAATAGAAACTGCCTCTCAGCTTAAAGCAAAAGATGATGCTGATATAGAATCTTCAAGTCTGCAAAATCCAAATGATGAAGATGCGACATTTCGTAAAAAGGGTATGAAATCTCATCAGGGATACTCCTGTAATATTAGTGAGACAGCATCTCCTGATAATTCTGTTCAAATGATTATCGATGTATCTGTAGAACCCAACATTAACAGTGATGTTAATTTTTTAAATGATAGACTGGAAGAAATTAATATTAAAGCTCCGGTTAATAAACTTGTTGTTGATGGAGCTTATTACGGATCTGATACTGTTAATTCAGCTTCAAAAACTGATACTGAAATTATTCCAACTGAACTGACCGGTAGCAACCCCAAATATTCTACTGCTGGATTTACTCTTTCTAAAAAGCAGGGAGTCATCTCCTGTCCTATGGGTAAAGTACCAGATAAAGATAAATATCTAGAAAACAGCGATACCTATGCGGCCTGGTTTGAAAAAGAGGACTGTGAAGAATGTGAATTTAGATCAGAGTGTCCTGTTAATGAACAGAAAAAATCAATGACTGTTCGTTTTACTCAAACAAGGCATGACAGAGATAAACTCAGAGCTAAACTGGCCGGTGAAGAATATCAAGAAATCAAAAATTCAAGAGCTGCAGTTGAAGGCACCTTTTCTGCCCTGAAAAGATCACAGGGTCTTGATAAATTCAAAGTAACAGGACTGGTTAAAGCTAAATGCAGCAGTCTGTATAAAATGATCGGCTACAACTTAAAACAGCTGGTCAGGGCATTGAAAATGGAATCAAAACAGGAAGTCTGCACCTAAAAGGTGCACTCCAGGGTCAAATATATGCTTTTAAGATAATATCTTTTCAGATATCATCAGATATCACCGGACAAATGTCCTAATACCAATATTTAATTTTTAAGATTTTTATTTTTTGAATTATTTTAGACTTTTCGCAGTGCAATCATTTTAATTGAAAAATGGTAGATTAAAGCCTCCACCTTTTTTCATTTTACCATTGTTTAATTGTTTCATCATTTTTTTAGTCTGTCTGAACTGCTTGAGAAGACGATTTACTTCCTGAATACTGGTACCACTACCCTGAGCAATTCTTTTGCGGCGGGAACCATTGATTACCTCTGGGTCTCTGCGTTCTTCTGGAGTCATTGAAGAAATAATTGCTTCAATATAGTCAAGCTGTTTATCATCAACCTGCATATTTTTAAGCTGTTTTGCTCCACCAAGACCAGGTATCATACCTAAAATATCTTCCATAGGACCCATATTTCTTACCTGTTCCATCTGCTCCATAAAATCTTCTAAAGTAAATTCATTTTTTCGCAGTTTTTCTTCCAGGGCTTTTGCCTTCTCTTTGTCAATACTTTTTTCTGCCTTTTCGATTAAACTTAAAACATCACCCATCCCTAAAATACGCGAAGCCATTCGATCGGGATGAAATGTTTCTAAATCAGCAAGTTTTTCTCCTGTACCGGCAAACTTAATTGGCTTCCCTGTGATTGCTTTAATTGATAAAGCAGCACCACCGCGGGCATCACCATCCATCTTGGTTAAAACAATTCCATCTATATCAAGGCGCTGATCAAAATTTTTCGCAACATTAACAGCATCCTGACCGGTCATTGCATCAACAACTAAAAGTATTTCATCTGGACTCACTTCAGATTTAATTGATTCCAGTTCTTCCATCATTTCCTGATCAATATGCAGGCGTCCTGCTGTATCAAGAATAATCGTGTCACAGTTATGAGTGGAAGCATAATTGATACTGCCTTTAGCAATATCAACTGGATTACTGTCTTCACCCATGGAGAATACCGGTAAATCCAGTCTTTCTCCCAGAACCTGCAGCTGTCTAATAGCTGCCGGACGATAAACATCTGCCGCAACCAAAAGTGGATTTTTACCATCTTTTGATAACTTGCGGGCCAGTTTACCTGCACTGGTAGTTTTACCAGAACCCTGAAGTCCCACCATCATAATAATTGTTGGAGGTTCAGGTGAGATAGCAATATCTTCTTTACTGCCCCCCATTAAATTCTGCATTTCTTCGTTTACAATTTTTATAACATGCTGGCCGGGAGTTAAACTTTCCATCACTTCCTTACCAACAGCTCTATCTTCAATTCTAGAAATAAAGTCTTTTACAACTTTATAGTTAACATCTGCTTCTAAGAGGGCCATTTTAACCTCTTTTAGAGCAGCCTTAACATCTTTTTCTGACAGTTTACCCTTTCCTCGTAACTTATCAAAGGTATCCTGCAGTTTTTCAGCCAGATTGGAAAAAATCATAATATACCTCCTCTAGAGGATCGATTTAATCGATTCCAGTTTTTTACGTAAATCTTCATTTTGGTCTTCAGCTAAGAGACCCTTAGCCGCCATCATATTCTCTAAGTCATTTATATTTTTTCTTATTCGATTATACTTTTTTAACAAACCTAACTTAGCCTCATAATTTTCGAGACTTTCCTCACTTCTATGCAGATGATCATAAACACCCTGCCGGCTGATACCAATATTATCAGCAATTTCGGCCAGAGAAAGATCATTATAGAAGTAACTTTTAATAATCTGCTGCTGTTTTTCTGTCAGCATAGACCCATAAAAATCAAATAACATTGTAATTTTAATAGTTTTCTTTAACATAAAAACCACCTGTAAAGTTAAATTACTTAACACAGGTGCTAGTATATGATATTTTGGAGCTTTTGTCAAGCTAAAATTTCAAAATATCTGTTAATTTTTTTCTGTCTAACTTTCCGCTTTTCATTTTTGGCAGTTCTTTAATAAAATGGATTTTGTCTGGTAAATATTCAGTTTTTAAATTTTCTCTGCAGTATTTATAGACTTCTTTTATCTTTAAATCAGGATTTGTTTTGACTATTACAGCAACTAAAAGTTTGTCTTTTAAATAATCATCTACAGCAAATACAGCTGCTTCGGCAATTTTGTTATTAATTTTCAAGACAGATTCCAGCTTATAAGGATTTATTTTATTTCCAGCTCTATTTATAATATTGTCCTTTCGACCTGATAAGTAAAGATACGGCCCTTCAAAATAACCCAGATCATTAGCTGAAGCCTGAGGACGATAGTCTGGAGCAAGATAGGGACTTTTAACCCAGACTTCATTATTTTTAATTTCAATATCTACCCCGGGAAAAGCTCTCCCCACAGTTCCTCTGTTTTTTAATAATTCCTCATAATAAGCACAGCTAACATAACTCAATTCACTTGCTCCATAAAATTCGCATATTTCTGCCTCAGGAAAAAACGTTTTTAGTTTTTTAAGTGTTTCTAAATCCATTTTTGAGCCAGCAGTTACTATGCTTTTAACCTTATTAATAGATTGTGTAATTTCTTTTAATAAAATTCGGTAATGAGCAGGAACCATAAAAAGTGCATTAATTTCTTTTTCTGCAATAATTTTTAACCAGTGCCTGGGAAAAATTGACTCAGAAAAAACAACAGTTCCACCAGCAGCAAGTAGTTGTAGTATATTATTTAAATTACCAGTATAAACTACAGATCCTGTAATTAATAATTTACTGTTTTCATTGAAAGAAAATATTTCTTTTTGAATCTCAAAGGCAGAGGTCCAGCTTTGATGATCTCGCCAGATAACTTTAGTTTCTCCTGTACTTCCAGAACTGAGAGCACCTAAAAATATATCCTCTTTTTTAGGTTTTAACAATTGATCATTAGCTTTAATATTAATATTTTCTGCCATCAATTCTAAATTCTCATTTATTGTTATTCTCTTACTTTCTATTATTGAAACTGGTCCCACTTTTTCTATTATATTTTCCTCTTCCTTATCTGATAAATCAGCTTTAATTAAAATACTAACTAAATTGGCTCTGGCAGCTCCGTAAAGATAAAGAAGCGTATTTGTTGGGTTATTTGCTTTTATGATCACTTTATCTCCTGCTGAAAATTTTTGAGATAAATTTAGAGAAATACTTCTGATCTTTAGACTCAATTCTCTGTAATTGATTTTTTGATTATCCTTAATTAAAGCAATTTTTTCCGGAGTTCTCTCTGCATACTCTAAAACTTTATCATAAATTAACATAAATTCTCCTTATCCAATCTTTTTAATTAATGTTCCAACTCCCTGTCCTCCTGCAGCTCCCATAGCTGCCAGTCCATATTGACCATTAATCTTTTTTAAAGACTGTAATAAATGAAGTAAAATAATAGCACCAGAAGCTCCATAAGGATGACCATAGGCCAGAGCTCCTCCTAAAATATTCACTTTAGCAAGGTCCAGACCAAGTTCCTGGCTGCAGGCCAGTATTTTTACTGCAAAAGCCTCATTTATTTCTACAGCGTCAAGCTCAGAAATATTTAGATTTTTTTCGGCAAGAATATCTCTAACAACCGGAACTGGTCCCATTGGTGAAAGATTTGGGTCTACACCTCTGGCCCTTCCCATAATGAATTCTGCCTCTGCTTTTAAATTATTTTTTCTTAAAAAAGACTCTGAAACAAGAACAACAGCAGCAGCTCCATCATGAGTTAAACATGAGTTGCCAGCTGTAATTTTCCCATCTTCTTTAAAAACAGGCCTCAATCTTTTTAAAAGCTGATAAGAAATATTTTTTCTTATTCCCTCATCTTTATCAATTACTTGATTTCTAGTATTTTTAACAGGCAGCAGTATATCATCTAAGTCTCCTTCAACTTGTGCCCGAAAAGCCTTTTGATGACTGTTAATTGCCCACCTATCCATTTCTTCTCTACTAATATTATCATATAATTCAGCTACATTTTCTGCTCCAATACCCATTTCAGGATCTCCAATTTCTGCAGGTGAAAAAAATGCTCTTGCAAGAAAATCGCTGTTTTCTTTAGATCTGGGATCATTTTTATTCAATTTCTTCTTTATTTCAAGACTGGTGCTCTCCAGTCCTCCGGCAACTATGATTTCAGACTGACCGGACATTATTAAGGCAGCTGCCATATTAACTGAAGTTAAAGCTGAACCACACTGAAAATCAATGGTAGCTGCTGGGACAGAAAGCGGCCAGCCAGCCTTTAAAACCGATAAACGGGCAATATTGCCTCCCGGACCAACAGCATTTCCCAGAATAACCTGATCAATCTCTGCAGGCTCCAGCCTGTATTTTTTTATTAAAGCATTAAGCACTTCAGCAGTTAAATCTTCTGGCAGCATTTTTTTAAAATTACCACCAGTTTTTCCAATTGCTGTCCTCAAACCACCTAAAATATAAACTTTTTCCATTTTAATATCTGTTTCCTAAACTTTTATTAATTCTAATTCCCAGATAAGCAGCCAGTACTGCTTTAAATAAATCTCCCGGTATAAATGGTAGGCTGCCAGCAAGAAAAGCTTCTTTTAATCCCATTCCAGTTGCCTGACTTAACCAGATAAAGCCCAGAAGATGAATTATAATAATCCCACCTGTGATCACACCTGCTAAAACCTGCCAGAAATTATCTTTATTTTTTGTCAGGATACTAATGATAATACCACCAATCAAAAAGCCAATCAAATAGCCACCTGAGGGGCCAAATATTACACCCAGACCCGCTCTACCACCAGAAAAAACTGGAATACCAGCAATTCCTAAAAGTAAAAATGTACCAATTGACAGGGCTGTCTCCTGAGTCGACAATATTACCGCTGCTGCCATAACAGCCAGTGACTGAGCTGTAATTGGAACCGGACTAAAGGGTAAAGGTATAGTTATATAGCTTAAAACACTAATCAATGCCGTAAATAATGCCGAATAAGTCAAATTTTTAACACTTATTTTTTTGAGCATTTAAATTCTCCTTTATGCTTATTTCGAAATTAACTTTATTATCTACTAAACCCAAAAATCTATTTTTTTCAATCTCATTTAAATATATACTTTTATCAGCTCTGCTCGGTCTAAAATACTTAATTTTTATTTTTTTAGCAAATCTGTTTCTTGCTGCTAAAAAATCTTCAAAAGTTAACAAAATCAACATTCCCTGAACTACAGGATCAGAATTTAAATGAATAGAATTCAAATCACCACTTAAATCTGCAAAACTTGCTATTTCTTCTGTGCTAAAATTTCTCCAGCTAAAACTTTCTTTTGTAATAAATTCTTTTTTATAATTTTGATTTTGTAAATTATTTAATTTTGGATTTCTGGTCTTTATCAATTTTGAATTTAAAACCACTAGAGTATTATTTTTAAAACCAACAGTTGATTTTAATTTTAAATAAGAAAAACTATTTAACTCTCTTTCAGACATTATATCTGAATTTAGAGAAAAATCCATCCCTAAAGATGGATTTTGATTAATCATAATCTCCTGTTCAGCCAGATAATATTCAGATTCAACATCTTCAGCAAGTAAGGCCAGAGAATAGATTCCAGCCAGCACAGCTGGAATTCTGAAGTCCCAGTCAAATTTAAGTTTAAATTTTTTCTTCCATTTAGCTAATAATAAACTATCAATAGTAATTTTACTCTTCATTACTGAAAAGTGCCTCGATAAATTCTTCTGGATCAAAATTCTGCAGATCCTCTGCTGCTTCTCCAACTCCAATCAATTTAATCGGAATCTGAAGTTCATTCTTAACTGCAATTACAATACCACCCTTAGCAGTACCATCAAGTTTGGTTAAAGCAACTCCATCCACATCTACTGCCTCATTAAACAGTTTTGCCTGAGAAATTGCATTTTGACCGGTGGTGGCATCTAAAACCAGGAGAACTTCAACTCCGGCGTTAATTGCTGCTGCTTCCCTATCAATCACCCTTTTTACTTTTTTAAGCTCTTCCATTAAGTTAGTCTGAGTATGCAGGCGCCCTGCTGTATCAACAATCAAAAGATCAACATCTTTAGCTCTGGCAGATTGAACTGCATCATAAGCTACTGCGGCTGCATCTGATCCTTCCTGCTGGGAAATCACATTAACTCCCAGACGATCCCCCCAGATCTGCAGCTGCTCAATTGCTCCAGCCCTAAAAGTATCTCCAGCTGCCAGCATAACTTTTTTGCCTTCTTCCTTATGGCGGCCGGCAATTTTGGCAATAGTAGTTGTTTTCCCGGCCCCATTAACACCTACAACCATGATTATATTTAAATTATTATCAAAATTAAAGCCGCCTTCATCATTCTGCAGCATACTTTTAAGCTCTTTCTGAAAATATTCCATCAGTTCTTCCGGTTCAGTTATTTCTTCTTCTTCAACATCTTCTTTTAATTTCTCTATTAAAGCAAAGGTAGTTTTTACCCCGACATCTGCCTGAATAAGTACTTCTTCCAATTCTTCGAATAATTCATCATCAATATTTGTTCTACCGGTAAAAATACTGCTGACCCTATTTACAAAACCTTCTTTTGTTTTTTTTAGTCCATCTTTTAATCTCTGTAAAAATCCCACTTATAAAGCCTCCTTGATATATTGATCATTAAATTCTTCTGCCTGATCCAATTTTAAAGAGACCAGACGTGATACCCCTGATTTTTCCATTGTTACCCCATATAGAGAATCAACCTCAGTCATCATATAGCGGCGGTGAGTAATAATAATAAATTGAGCTACTTTAGCATATTTTTTAATAAAACTGGCAAAACGGACGATATTAACATCATCCAGAGGAGCATCAATCTCATCCAGCACATAAAAAGGGCTCGGTTTAACCTGGATAAAAGCAAAGATTAAGGCAATTGCTGTTAAAGCCCTTTCTCCACCTGAAAGCAGTGATAAACTTTTAAGAGTCTTACCCGGCGGCTGAGCATGAATTTCAACCCCGGTCGTTAATAATTCCTCCGGCTCACTCAATTTAAGTTCGGCCTTTCCGCCCTGAAATAGAGCTTTAAAAACCTTAGAAAACTCTTCTTTAACCTGATAAAAAGTTTCGGCAAACATTTTTTCCATTGATTCTTCAATATCAGAAATCACTAATTCTATTGAATTTCTGGCATGCTTTAAATCATCCTGCTGTTCATGTAAATAATCCAGTCTTTCCTTTAGCTCAGCAAATTCCTCTACTGCTGCCTCATTAACAGGATGTAAACTGTCCATCTTCTTTTTTAGAACCTTGATTTTTGACTCAACCTCAGCCTCATCCTCATCCTTAATTTCAATTAAATTACTTTCATCAATTTCTGCAGGTTCTAAATTATAATCTTCCAGCAGTATAGATTTAATATTAGTCAGTTTGTCATCTAATTTAGTATATTTTAAGTCCAGTTGATGAAAATTATCTTTAATTTTATTTAACTGCTGCTGCAGTTCTTTTGCCTGCTTTTCTTTAACTTCAACTTCTTTTTCTAAGTTTTTAACCTCTGTAGTTAATTCTTCTTTTCTCTGCTTTAACTCTTTTCCCACAGACTCCAGTTCTTTTTTCTTCTGCTGCAGTTTTACTCTACGATCAGATATTCTTTCTAAATCACTGCTTATTTCTTTTATCTCTTCTTCTCTATTCTTAATTTCTTCAATTTTAAGTTCTAAACTTCTTTTTACTTCCTTTAATTTTTCCTGAGCATTATTTCTTTTTTCAGAAATTCTGGCACCATCAAGCTCCAATTCCTTTAACTGAGGTTCGAGCTCAGTTAAATTTTCTTTCTTAATATTTAAAGCAGCTTTTAAATCATTAATTTCCGACTTTAAGCTTTTATTTTTTTCTTTTAATTGCTTAATTTTATTTTCTTTAGCTTCAATTGAATCTTTGTTATTTTTTAGGCTGTTATCAAGTTCTGAAAAATTGTTCTGTCTTAAATCTTTATCTGATTTTAATTCTACCAGAGTTTCTTCAACTCTATTTTTACGGTTAAGAATATTATTTTCTTCCATTTTTAAAGATTGCACCGCAGATTTTAAAGCTTCCAATTTTTCTCGTTTCTGGTCCAGTTCTTTTTTATTAGTTTCTAATTTTTTAACCAGTGCTTTTCCTTTCTGCTGCAGCCTGCTTTTTTTCGTTTTAAGATCTTCTATTTTACGACTGCGGCCGATTAAATCTCTGCTGTTGCTGGAACTGCTCCCTCCCGAAATAGCTCCACCGGGATAAACTACATCTCCCTCGGTAGTAACTATCCGGAAATTACGCTTAATATTTTTGGACATCTGAACAGCATGATTCAGATTATCACTGACCACAATCTGTCCCAGAAGAAAGTTGAATACATTCTCTAAACGATCCGGAAAATCAACAAGATCAACAGCCAGGCCTATAAATCCTCTCTGCTCAGCCAATTTTTCTAAATAATGATCTCCCAGACGGGAACCATTAACCATATTTAAAGGTAAAAAGGTAGCTCGACCTTTTTTGTTTTGTTTTAAATATTTTACAGCATCACGGGCTGTCTGATCATCTTCAACAATAATATTCTGCATCTTTGCTCCCAGAGCAGTTTCTATAGCTTCTTCATATTCTGCTTTTACCGATACTATTTCTGCAACAACATCAATTATCCCACTAAATTTTTCTCGCTGCTCTAAGAGACTGCGCACACCATTATAATAACCTTCATAACTTTCCTGCATTTCTTCCATTAGCTGCAGCCGAGAATTATAATGCTGATAATCTTCTTTTGTTTTTAAAAGCTCATCTTTGCCGGCTTCTAAAGCCTGGCTTTCTTTACTGATTTTTTCTTTCAAACTATCTAAATCTAATTCTTTTTGAGTGATCTGCTCTCTAATTGCAGTTAATTCTTCCCTGATCTGAGCCGTTTTTTCTGATTCAATTTTTATTTTAGCATCAATTTGATTTTGATCTGCAGATATTTCCTGCAGCCGGTCATTTGAAATCTCGACTCTTTCTTTCAATCTTTCTAAAACAGAATTCTCATCCTGAATTTTTTTCTTATTTGCTTCTATTGCATTTTCCTTAGCTTCTATTTGCTGGCTGAGCGATTCTATCTGTTCTTGATTCTGATTAATATTTTTTTTCAACTTATCTATTTCAACCTGAATATTCTGCTGATCAGAATTTAACAGTTCAAAATTTTCTTGAGCCTGTTTAACCTTTTCCTGCTGCAGCTTACGAGCTTCTTTTAACTCAGCAATTTTCTGAGTTGAATTTTCTTTATTTTCCAGATAATTGTTTTTTCTCTCTTCCATTACATTAAGATTATTATTGAGTTCATTAACTTTATTTTGATTCTGAAAATAATTATTGCTGACTTCTTCTTTTTTGTTTTTGAGAGATTTTAACTTATCTTTAGCATTATCAAGCTGATAGGAGAGAGCATTATAGCTGCTTTCTTTTTCATTTAATTTTTTCTCTACAGTCTCTCTTTTCTGGCTCAATCGATTAAATTCTTCTGAATGTTCTTTCCACTGTTTATTTAATAAACTGATTTCTAAATCCGAAAGTTGATTTTTATAGCCCTTATATTTTTTTGCTTTTTCAGCTGCCTTTTCTAAAGGATCGTGTCTTTTTTCCAGCTCATCAACAAGATCATGAATTCTGTTTAAATCATTATTAGTATTATCAAGTCTTTTTTCGGCATCTTCTTTCCGCGATTTATGCTTCATAATGCCGGCAGCCTCTTCAAAAAAGAGGCGCATCTTATCTGGCTTGGATTTAATAATGGAATCAATTCTGCCCTGGCCAACTATTGAATAACCATCACTTCCCAGACCACTGTCCATTAACAGCATTTCTATATCCTTTAAACGGCAGGAAGCACCGTTGATCAGATAGTCGCTGCGGCCATCATCACTAACCTGACGTCCCAGAGTCAGCTCTTTACCTTCAACCGGCAAATCTCCATTAGAATTATCAAAAAAGAGAGTCACACTGGCTTTCTTTTTGGCATTTAATTCTTCACTTCCAGAAAATATGATGTCTGCCATTCTGCTGCCCCGGAGGTTTTTAGCACTCTGCTCACCTAAAACCCAGCGGATGGCATCTACAATATTACTTTTACCACTACCATTTGGTCCAACCACAGCAGTTATATTTTCTTCAATCTCTATATCAGTTTTATTGGCAAAGGATTTAAACCCTTTGAGTCTTATTTTTTTTAAAAAAATTTTAACCACCAACCTCACAATTAGCCTGATTTTACATTTAAAAACCTACCCTCACGGATAGGTTTTAAAAATCGTGATTTATCTCGGCTCTACTAAAAATTTAATAGCTGTTCTTTCTTCTCCATCGATTTCAATTTCAACAAATGCAGGAATCATAATTAAGTCCATCCCATTGGGAGCAACATAACCCCGGGATATAGCAATTGCTTTAATTGTCTGATTAACTGCCCCGGCTCCTACCGCCTGTAATTCAACTTCTTTTTCATCTCTTAAGACTGCTGCTAAAGCACCGGCAACAGCTTTTGGATCTGATTTTGATGAAACCTTTAATTGTTCCATAAATAATTTAACTCCCCCTCAAAATTAATAATAATATTTTTTCTATAAAATAGGTGGAGAATCTTCAGGATTATATAAAATAACCTTGAGAATATTTAAACAGCTAGTTAATTAATTCTTGATTAAGAGACTTATTCCTTCTTTATGGCAAAAATTAAAGAATATTTTTTAATTTATCTACTTCTTGATCACTTAAATACCTAAATTCTCCTTCTTTAACACCCTTAAGTGTTAAAAAAGCAAAGGCAATTCTCTTTAAGGAAATAACAGAAAATCCAACTATTTTTACCATTCTTCTAACCTGGCGGTTCCTGCCTTCGTGAATTACTATCTCAAATTGAGTCTGCTCATCTTTATAATTCACATTTGATATTTTTGCGGGGGCTGTTTTCTGGCCATCAATAATCATGCCCTCTTCAAATTTTTCGAAATCTTCCTGGCTCAGTTTTCCCTGTACCAGAACTCTATATTTTTTATCTACTTCTTTCTTTGGATGAGTCAATTTATAGGTCAAATCTCCATCGTTGGTCATTAAAAGCAGACCAGAACTGTCATAATCAAGTCTACCTGCAGGATACAATCTCTGCTTTAAATCAGGAATTAAATCCATCACTGTTGGCCGACCTTCCGGATCTGAGACTGTTGTAATATACCCTTCCGGTTTATTTAATAAAATATATCTTTTTTTCTCTTCACTTATTACTTTACCATCAACTACAATTTCATCCTGTTCCGGATCAACCTTAAATCCCATTTCTTCAACAATTTCTCCATTAACTTTAACTCTACCTTCTGTTATGATTTCCTCTGATTTTCTGCGAGAAGCAACCCCGGCGTGAGCCATGACTTTCTGCAGTCTCTCCATTTTTTCACCTCAATATTATAATTATAAATTTTAATAAAATTAGTATGACTTATTAATTAGATTCCTCATTCTTGGCTGTTTCTTTTTTCTGTTCTGCGGCCTGTTCTGCAGCTTCTTCAATTTCTTCAGCAAATAATTTTTCTACTCTTTCAATCTCCGGCAGCTCAGCTAAATCTTCAATGTCTAGATATTCCAGAAATTGATCAGTTGTTCCATAAATAATTGGATTACCAATAGTTTCTTTTCTGCCTACTTCTTCTATTAAATCATATTTACTTAAGGTAGTTAAAGTTCTTTCTACACTAACTCCCCTAATTTCTTCTATTTCGGATCGGGTTACCGGCTGTCTGTAAGCTATAATGGCCAGGGTTTCCATTGAAGCAGTAGAAAGAGAAGAAACCTTTGTGATGTCAAATAATTGTTCTATCTCAGCTGCAAATTCTTTTTTTGTTTGAAACAAATAACGATCATTATATTCCTTAAGCTGAATGCCGAATTCAACCCCCTGATATTTCTGTTCCAGATAGATAATTATTCTTTCCAGTTTTTCTTCCGAAAAAGCAGTGATTTCTTTAATTACAGCCCGGGGCAACTTTTTTTTGCTGCTAAAAATAAGAGCCTCAACTAAAGCAATCTCCTTTGGTTTTAAATCTTCAAAACCAAGGTTATCAAGTATTTTCTGCTCTTTTTCCCTTCTCTTATTACTGAGATAGCTTATTTTATCCTCACTCATCAAATCACCTTTCCATACTAATCCTGATATCAGAAAAATTGTTATCCTGGACTACCTTTATTCGTTTACGCTTCATCAACTCTAATAATGCCAGTAAGCTGACCACAATTTCGAGCTGATTATTTTCTTCTTTTATTAAATGAAAAAATGAAACTTCGTGGTTAACCTGTCTGATATCTTTTAAAATATCTCTAATTTTATTACTGATATTAAACTTTTCTTCTTTAAGATATTCTAGTTTTGGATTTTTTAAGACCTCTGTTTCTTCTTCCTTCTCAGCAGTTAAAGCCTTAACCACCAGCTCATAAAGTTCTGAAGCCGAGATTTCTAAGTCAACCTGCAGCATCTCCGGCATCAGCTCTTCTATATCCACCTTAGCCTGATAGCGATTTCCGGCCTTTTCTTCCCATTCTTTTAACATTTGAGCAATGTTTTTGAATAATTCATATTCTCTAAGTCTGGTAATTAATTCATGTTCAGTCTCCTCTTCTTCCAGCTCATCTTCCTTGGGCAGCAGAGCTTTAATTTTAATTTCAATCAGCTCAGCTGCAATAATTAAGAACTCACTTGCCAGATTAATATCAAATTCCCGCATCTGCTCTAAATGTTTAAGATATTGATCAGTTATCTTTGCAAGTGAGACTTCACTGATATTAATTTCGTTTTTCTTAACCAGCTGGTATAAAAGTTCCAGGGGACCCTCAAAATCATCAAGTATCAGCTTATAATCCATAACTTAACCTCTTTCTCTTAGAGTAATAACCCGTACATTGTATTTACAAGTGGTCCAATTATACTCCATAAAATTCCTGTATAGGCAAGGATCAATAGTAAAATCATTCCATAGGGTCCTTCCAGTTTACGGATATACTTATCAAATTTAGGTGGTAAAAAGCCCATTAAAATCTTGGAACCATCCAGGGGCGGCACCGGTAGAAGATTAAAAAAGCCTAAACTTAAATTTATAATTACTGCCAACTGAAAGAAAACAAAAAATGTCTGAACAAGACTACCATAACCGGCCATCTGCAGCTGATATAAACTGGCAGAACTAAAAAAAAGAATAATTCTTGCTGTCAGTGCAAATAAGATAGCCAGGAAAAAGTTTGCCCCCGGTCCGGCAAGACTGACAAACATCATCCCCTGCCTTGGATTTTTATAATAATTCGGATTAATTGGTACTGGTTTGGCCCAACCAAAACGTCGGGTTAAAATCAGCACCAGACTTCCAATTGGATCCAGATGGGCCAGGGGATTTAAAGTTAATCTCCCCTGAGACTTTGGAGTTGGATCTCCTAATTTATATGATACATAACCATGCATAAATTCATGTAAAGATAAAGACAGTAAAAGTACTGGAATTAATAATAAAAGTTCATATATTGTACTCATTATTTCACCTCTTGTTAAAAGCTATTAAATCTATTTAATATCTTCTAATATTTTTAGATAATCTCTTTTAAATATTCTAAAGCTTCCTCACGACTGCTGATTTGTTCGCGCAGTATCTGGTCCCTGATTTCCAATAAAAATTTCTTAATTTCTGGCCCCTGCTTAATCCCCATTTCAATTAAATCATGACCCGAAATTGGAATTTCAATCTCATTTCTCAGCTGCAGGTGCTGAAAAAGTTTTTCTGCATACTGCTGCTTAAAGTTATTAACAGCAAACATAATTAATTCTTCTGCCTGATAAAACTCCAGTTCTCTATATCTTAAGGCTGGATCTTTGATTTCAAAAATCGCAGTATCAATGTTTTCCCAGCTTTTTTGGATAAATGTCTTTTTTTCTGGAACTGAAAGCGGCCAGGATTTAATCAGGCTTTCTTTACTATTATAAAACAAAATCATTAGTCTGACAAGAAAATGATTTATTTCAAGCTTATTTTCTCTGCTGAGAGCAAGCATTTTCTCTCCTTTTAAAAATTTAGCATCTCTGCTGCTGTCAAAATCAAAATCATCCTTTATTAATTTTAGAACAGGAATCTGATTCAACAAAATAGATGAGAATTGAGAAATGTCTTTCTGGGCCTTAAATAAATATGATAGTTCAGTAAAAACTCTTTCCAGAGCCAGTTTATGATAATCATAATTTTTTAAAGATTTTCTACTTAGTTCAACAGTTTCAGCGCTCAACTTAAAATCCTTTAATATTTGAAAACGAATTCCCCGCAGAATTCTTAAAGGATCATCTCTAAAACTATAATTATGAAGTACTTTGAGAATTCCATTATTTAAATCATTAAGAGCACCAAAAAAATCATATAAAACACCCTTGCGGTCAGGGTGTAAATCAATAACCAGTGTGTTAATTGTAAAATCGCGACGAAACAAATCAGAAAAGAGATCAGCTTTTTCCACAAGAGGTAAAGAACCTGGAAAATGGTATTTTTCCTCTCTACAGCTTGCTATATCAATTGAATAACCATATTTATTGTGCAGGAATCCGGTGGAAAATTTATTATTATAATCATATTGATAATTATATTTTTCTGATAGATGAACAAAAAACTTTTTTAAATCTCCATCAAGCAGAATATCTAAATCTTTATTTAAGGGAAGGTTAATCAATAAATCTCTAACCTGACCGCCAACTAGATAAAGATTATATCCTAACTCTGCGGCCTCTGCAGCAAGTTTTAAAAGCAAGTTTCGTCTTTCTGCAGGTAGATAATCGAGTAAGTCTGATTTATAGTGCAGAAATGAAGCCTGCTCATGATTATTTTTCTGATATTTTTTTAATAAATCAAGCCCTTTATCAAGGTCAATACTCAAACTTTTATATGCTGCATTATTATGATAGGGAACATTATGCTGACCTGACTTGATTTTACCCAGAAATCTGATTTTATATTTTAAAAGATTAACACTCTCTTTATTAAAATAAACATTATCCTGATCAATCAAATAATTGTTTTCTACATAATATCTCTGATCTTCAGCATCAACTTTTAAGGCTATTTTTTTAAAATCAGCTTCTTTTAAATTGTTGATTTTTATAATTTTATTATCATAAGTAAAATATTCTTCCGCCATAGAATTAAGTAATTTATTTAATAAATCTTTTCTCTTTTTCATTATATAGTCACCACTTTAAAAGACTGCCTCAATTGAGACAGCCCGATTTATAATCAAAATTAATATTATCTAATTGATGTTCTCCAGATCAATTTCTTTTAAATTAGGATTATCAGCTGCTGACCGTCCAACTTTAGCCAGATCAATCCATTCACCATCAACTTTAACCCGTACTACATCACCTGTAAAATCATTTTTGGTCCCCTCACAGGAACAATTGGATAAAAGCCAGCTGCCCACCCCATAAATATCGACAGGAACCTGAGATGATTCAAAACGATCAATTTTTTCGGGATTAAAGCCTCCGGTTGCAATAATTTTTACTTCCTGACAGAATTTTTTTGCAAGCTCTAAATCTTCAGGTCGTACATCCCAGTCTTTGTAAGCATTATCTAGAGCCCTGCGTAAATTAAAAATAAGACGAGCATTGACCCCATTATCAAGCTCTTTTTTACCCAGAGGCTCAACACTTTTATCTCTTAAATCAGAAGAATTGTCTGGTCTTACCCCAAATAACTTATACTTTTTTGCTTCCTTTTCTTTACCAGCTTTTAATAATTGGAGATATTTATCAAACATTGCTTTTAAAACATTTTTACTGGTAGTTACACAATCATTTTTAAAATCCACCAGGGCAATTCTATTAACATCCAGCGGCATTAAACGGCAGAACTGCAGCATTGCTTCTGCTGTCTCACCCAAAAATGAAGCTACATAGGAATGACTGATAGTTCCTCCACCTTTACCACCCCACCAGGCTCCCTGTTCATCAGTTGAAATATAGCGCTGGGTATTAGTACCATATTCATTATTATAAGCATTTACTCCTAAAGAATAAGCATAACCGTGCATTGCCTGAGATTTATAATGGGTAAATCTGGCAGGAAAAAACAAAATATCTTTGCCTCTTCCAGCTACCATTACCTGATAAACATTAGTGGCTATCCGGGAGGCCTCTGTTAGTGATCCCAGGATTGGAGTTTCCAGAATTGAAAAATCACGATAGCGACCTCTAATTTTGATCACTGGATCAACATTATGGGGATTACCTTTATAAAATGCCTTTTCTCCATCATGACAGGCTTCAACTTCTAAGTTAGAAGAGGTGTTAACAAAATTACCTTCCTCATCCTGATATCCAGCAGCTGTTTTCAGAATAGATAGTGCTTCATCAATCCCACCTAAAATACAGAATGGCTGACGTCTGGGAAAAATCTGCATTTCTACTTCTATATTTCCAATGTCCTGTTCTTTAAACTGATAACCTTCTTCAGATAACTTAGTTAAAATACCCGCTATATTGCGAAAATAAACATCTGAATACCAGCCATCTGCCATTCTTTCTCTATCTAATTGAAACAGTTCAGTTTCCAGACGCTCACCATTAAAAATAGTCATAAACTCACCTCAAAATTACTTTATTTAATTATTTCATAAATTAGTTGATTTTTATCTTTCTTTTCTTCAGTAATTGTAAAAGCTCTTAAAAGCTTTTCCTTTGCTTCTTCTATATTATCACATTCATTGTAGTGAAGCACAGCCAGTGTGTCTCCTTTGTTTACCGGAGCAGCAAATTTTTTCTTGATTTCTAAACCAGCAGCAAGATCAATTACCGACTCTTTATTTTCTCTACCCGCCCCTAAAATCATCGCAGATAGTCCAACATCTAAAGCCTTAATTTCAGATATATAACCATCCTTTTCTGCTTTTACTTCAAAAGTTGATTCAGCAATTGGAAGCAGTGATAAATCTTCAATAACTTTTGCATTACCACCCTGAGCAGAAATCATTTCTGAAAACTTATCCAGAGCTTTTCCATTTTGGAGATTTTCCCTTAAAATCTTTTTACCTTCTTCTATATCTGTGATTTTTCCAGCAAGCTGCAGCATTCCAGCTCCCAGTTCTATACAGAGTTCTGTTAAATCTTCAGGACCTTCTCCTTTAAGAGTTTTAATTGCTTCCTTAACTTCAAGTGCATTACCAACAGCATTACCCAGAGGCTGATTCATATCAGTAATATAAGCTCTAGTATCCCGACCTACCTCTTTACCAATAGCAACCATTGCTTCTGCCAATTTTTTAGCACTATCAAAATTTTTCATAAAAGCACCATTACCAACTTTAACATCAAGTACAATTGCATCTGCTCCCCCAGCAAGTTTTTTACTCATGATACTGCTGGCAATCAGCGGGATAGACTCAACTGTAGCTGTTACATCTCGTAAAGCATATAATTTTTTGTCAGCAGGAGTTAAATTACCAGTCTGTCCAACTACTGCTATTCCATGCTGATTTACATTATCAAAAAATTTATCTCTAGCTAAAGATGTATTAAAACTGGGTATAGATTCTAATTTATCAATTGTACCTCCGGTATGGCCAAGGCCCCGACCTGACATTTTGGCCACCGGTATTCCTGCAGAAGCAACAAGTGGAGCCAGAACAAGAGTTGTAGTATCTCCTACACCACCTGTACTGTGCTTATCAACCTTAATGCCCTCAATTGGGCTTAAATCTATCATATCTCCTGATTCAGCCATCAGCATAGTTAAATTTGCGGTTTCTTCAGCATCCATCCCCTGAAAATAAACTGCCATTGCCCAGGCTGACATCTGATAATCCGGAATATCTCCTTCAACATAACCATTAATTAAAAATTCCAGTTCGTCCTTATTTAAATTTTGACCTTCTCGCTTTTTATATATTATATCATATGCACGCATTATTAAACCCTCCAGCTATATATTTTTAATAATACCTCTCATTAATTTAATAAAATCCGGTCTTACCTTTTCTGCTATTTCAACAACTTCTTGATGGTCCAGGGGCTGATTTAATACTCCAGCTGCCATATTTGTTATACAGGAAACTCCAACAATTCCAAGCCCCATATGATTGGCCGCAATTACTTCTGGAACAGTTGACATTCCAACTGCATCAGCACCAATTGTTCTTAAATATTTAATTTCTGCAGGTGTTTCATAACTTGGTCCTGACTCAGCAGCATAAACACCCTTCCGGGTTAATATTCCATTATCTCGAGCCACATTTTCTGCCACCTCAATCAGCTCTTTGTTATACGCCTCAGACATATCGGGAAAACGAGGACCAAATTCAGCAAAATTCTCACCAATTAAAGGATTATCTCCCATTAAATTTATATGATCAGAAATAATCATAAATTCACCAGCACTAAATTCTTCATTAACTCCCCCGGCTGCATTAGTTAAAATCAATTTTTCTATTCCAACTTGCTTCATAATTCTAACCGGCATTACCAGCTCCTGCATGGAATAACCTTCATAATAGTGGGTCCTTCCCTGCATTGCAATAACTTTTTTTCCTTCCAGTTCACCAATTACAAAACGACCAGCATGACCTTCTACTGTTGAAACAGGAAAATGTTTAAGTTCACCATAATCTATAAAAACAGGATTTTCAATTTCTTCTGCCATTACCCCGAGTCCAGAACCCAAAACGAGTCCAATCTCAGGCTTATAATCAAGCTGTTCAGAAATAATCTGAGCATTTTTTTTAATATCCTTAATCATAACTTAAAACCTCCAATAAATTATTTTCAAATAAATCTTCCAATAAAAATCAATGATAAAAATTTTAATTAAAGTTTCTTCCAAAGCTATCTGATTGAATTCTATTGTGAATCTTAGTCTTTTTTAAAAGTTGATTTGGATTGAATTTTTGCTCTGCTTAGAAATAATTATTCAAAACGATACTAAATTATAAATTTACCATCACGATAGATCAATTCACCATCAGCATAAATTTCTCCACCGTTTTTCATATCACAGAGCATATCCCAGTGGATTGTAGAAATGTTTTCTCCCCCTGTTTCTGGATAACTGCGACCTAAAGCTAAATGAATTGTGCCTCCGATTTTTTCATCAAACAGCATATTTTGGGTAAATTCTGTTATTCCTTTATTACAACCAACCGCTACTTCCCCTACATAACGAGATCCCTCGTCAGTATCTAATAATGAGTGTAATAATTCCTCACCTTTTGCTGCAGAAGCATTAATTACCTTACCATTTTTAAATTCCAGTCTGATATCTTCAATTTCCTTACCACTGTAGATCCCCGGAAAAGAAAATCTAATTCTTCCTTCAACACTATCTTCAATTGGACCGGTAAAAACTTCTCCTCCTGGATAGTTTTCCTTACCTTTATCAGCAATCCAGGTTCTACCTCCAACCTTACATTTTAAATCTGTATCCTGGGAAATAAAATGCAGCTCATTTTTCTGATTTAAAAGCTTTGCAATTCTTTCAAGTTCTTTGCCGAATTCAGTCCAGTAAGCAACAGGATCCTTTTTGTTAAGATGACAGGCTTGATAAACAAATTCTCTGTAATCTCCTAAAGACATCCCTGCTTCCTGTGCATCAGCATGAGTGGGAAACTGACAGATATTCCAGTTCAAACTTCCCTCAGCAGCTCTGTTCATCACAATTTCGCTAATTTCTTTTTGGGCAATTGAATGCTTCTTTATTTTTTCTGGATCAACTCCAGCCAAGTTTTTAGTATTGTTATGGCCCAGAATCCTCAATGAGGCATCTACATTTTCCATTAAATGTTTAGTAAATGGCGCACTGTAATTTAACTGTTCTTCTGACGCATATTTATAAAAGAGTTCTTCCTGTTCCTCAAATTTTGTTATTATCAGCGGATGACCACCGTTTTTAAGTACCTCTTTGTAAACTTCTTTAATTAAATCTTTACTGACATCTTCTCCCTGAATTAAAACCTGATCTCCCTTTTCAACTTCCAGAGAATAGTTAACCAGTAATTCTGCATATTTATTTAATTTAAGATCTGCCATAACTTAACCTTCTTTCTATTTCGAATTATTTCGTTTATTTAAAAATATTTCTTTCCAATTAAAATATTACCTTACCGTATGTTCCACCTCCACCTGACTGAAAGCTGAAATTCTGCTGACGGGCTTTTATTATTTTTTTAAAGATTCTACTGCTCATACATTCTTTTAATTCAGCAGTCGATAAATTATGAATTACATCCATTTCAGTTCCACAATTTTCGAATAGTTTAGCCGCAGTTTTTTTGCCAATTCCAGGAATATCTAAAAGTGGTACCTGGTAAACATATTCTGGACGGTGAACAGGATGCTCTGGTTTTTTGACCTCCGCAATTTCTAAAATCCTGTCCTTAACCCCAACTACTACCTTTTTTGAACCACATTCAGGACACTGCAAAACAGCTTCTTTTCCGGAAAAAATACTGTCACAGTCTTCACAATGAGAACGATAGTACTTGCCTAACTCCGGATTTAAACCATAATTTTTTTTAATTCTGCTGCCTGATTCTCTTTTTAAGGTTTTAAGTACTGAATTAAAATTTAGAGACTCAAGTTCCATAATATTATATTCCCTGGCGATTTTAGGTAGAGAATGAGCATCAGAATTACTCAAAAAAGTTTTTTTTCTTAATTCCGGCAGTAAATCAGCCATTTCTGTATCAGCACTAAGTCCCAGCTCTATTGCCGGTATTTTCTCCCATTCAGCTGCTGTAAAAACTTCAGTGTAAGTTTTAAAAGCCCTGCCGTAAAAACTTTTATGAGGTGTAAAGATATGGGCAGGAATCATTATCCCCCCGTGATAATCTACAATTTTTAAAAGCTCTTTCCCTGTCAATTTTGCAGCCTGAGAACTTAAAGTAATATTAGAAATATAATTTTCCATTGTTCTGCTAAATTTTTTGATCTGTTTGATTTTCGGAAAAAAAGCTAAATAATGAACCTGGCCCCCATTTTCCTCTCTGCTTTCGATTTCTGCTCCTGGCAGTACAAGCAGCTGATCAGAATAAAGTATCCCCCCCTGCTTTAATTCTTTCATTTCTCCTGCAGCCAGCATTTGATCTATATCTTTAAGAACTACAGGAGAGGCACAGTCAATAATTCCGATGATGTCAAGTCCCTTTTTAAAAGCAGCTTCTTTGAGGATATTGGGGAAATTCAATTTTCTGGAAGCAGTTATTTTAACCGGACTGCCATCACTACCACCGCCAATATGGATATGCAGATCAGCAAAATATTCTTTTTTCATTAAAAATCACCGAGATAATACATTACTGCAATTAAGGTTTTGCTGTCTCTAATTTTACCAGCCTGCAGAAGTTCTTTTAATTCTGTCTTTGTCTTGGGAACAACTTCTATATATTCTCCTTCTTCTAAATCTCTACCCACATACTTTAAGTTTTCTGCCTGATATATATAAATAGTTTCTGTACTATATCCAGGGGTGGGGAAAAATTCGAATAACTTACTGAATCTTTCCGCTGTATATCCAGTTTCTTCTCTTAATTCACGCCTGGCACATTCTTCTATCTCTTCCTCTACCTCTAATTTACCGGCAGGAATTTCGTAAATCACTTCGTCAACAGGATATCTGTACTGTTTGATTAATAATACTTTTCCCTGCTCATTTTCAGCCAGTACAGAAACTCCTCCGCTGTGTTCTACTACTTCCCGGGCGGATTTATGTTGATTGGGAAATTCCACTTCATCCCTATATAGTTTTAAAATATTTCCTTCATATATTGTTTCAGATGCTGTCCTTACTTCCTTTTTTATTTCCATTATAAGCCTCCATTTACGAAACTTTTAAGTCAACCACAATTTTGTCAGCAATTCTGGCAATAAATTGTGAATTGGTAGGTTTAACATTTTCATTTATATTGTTCTTAAAATATTTTTTTAAAGCTTTTTGATTTCCCCGCTGCCAGGCAACATCAATTGCATGTCTGATTGCTCTTTCAACTCTACTGGAAGTAGAATCAAATTCCTCTGCTACCCGCGGATATAATTCTTTAGTTACTGCACCTAATAAATCCATATCCTTAATTACCATCTTCACAGCCTGGCGTATATAACGATAACCTTTAATATGGGCTGGAACACCCAGTTCCTGAATAATTTGAGTTATGTAAGGTATATAATTTCCATTTTCCAGCTCCAATTGTGGATCCTGAAAACGTATATTTTCTGAAACACCTGGACTTTTTTCCATTAACTGCTTAATCCTCTGCTTCAATTTATCAAGGTCAAAAGGTTTCATAATATAGTAATGAACCCCTAATTCAATAACTGTCTTCATTATTTTATCATGTCCCATAGCTGTTAAAGCAATAATTTTCATCTCTTCAATTAAATCCTGGGAGTTTAGTTCTTCTAAAACCCCAATTCCGTCAAGGTGAGGCATAATTAAATCTAAAATTAAAACATCTGGATTTTCATTATTTTTTAAAAATTCAAGAACCTGTTCTCCATCATGTAAAATTTCTAAAACATTAAATTCCTCATTCACCTCAAAAAATTCAGCCAGAATTTGACAGAATTCCTGGTTATCATCCACAATTAAAATATCAATAGTCTTCTCCAATATTTTTCCCCCTCTAGAAAAAAATAAATATTTAACTTCTATAATATTAAATGAAATATCTCCCTGATTTATCATATCTCCTATTTCTCTGCCAGAAGCAGCATTTCTTCAGCATGAGCTAAAGTTTTGTCAGTTATTGTTGTCCCACCAATCATCCTGGCAATTTCCTTAACTCTTTCGGCTTCATCTAAAGCGTAGATCTTTGTAAAAGTTCTGTCTTCTCCTTTTTCTTTTTGAATTAAAAAATGATGGTTGGCTGCACTTGCAAGCTGTGGGAGGTGAGTAATACAAATTATCTGTCTATCCCTGGAAATCTGTGTTAATTTTGCTGCCATTTTAGCAGCTGTTTTACCTCCAACACCGCTGTCAACTTCATCAAAAATTAATGTATCTACCTGATCTAAAGCTGCTGTAATAGTTTTTAAAGAAAGCATGATTCTTGATATCTCTCCCCCAGAAGCAATTTTAGACAGAGATTTTAAATCTTCACCTCTATTTGGTGAGATTAAAAATTCTATCTGGTCAGTACCATCTGCAGATATTGCTTTTTCTTTAAAATCAACTTTAAATCGAACATCTTCCATAGCTAAATCCTTAAGTTCCTGTTTTAGATTTACTTCTAAATTTTCGGCATGATTTTTTCTTTTTTCAGACAATAGATTTGATTTTTTGATTAATTTTTTCTTTAAATCATCTTTCTTTTTAGTTAGAGAATTAATTTTATCCTCAACATTTTCTAATTTGTCCCGCTTTTGGTATAATTCTTCCAGATAAGACAGTACTGTCTCTATATCTTCTCCGTATTTTCTCAAAAGGGTATTAATTAGATCAAGTCGATCACTGATTAAAGATATTCTTTCCTCATCATAAGCAAAAGAACTTTCAAAATCACCTAAATCAAAAATGAATTCTTCCAGTCCATAATAAATATCTGCAAATTTTTTATTTAAATCCTTTAATTTTTGATTATAATCTTCAATTTCAACAAATTTATTCTTTAATACTGAAAGACGATCCATTATTCCTTTTTCACTGTAATCATCTCCGCTGAGAGATGTCATCAGTTCGGATACAACTCTGTAAATTTCCTCTCCGTGAGATAAGGTTTTATATTCTTCCTTTAATTCTTCGTATTCCCCTTCTTTTAATGCAGCTTTCTCAATCTCTTCAATTTGAAAATTAATAACATCCAATTCCCTTGCCCTCTGAGAATCATCAATTTCAATCTCTGACAGCTCTTTTCTCACTTCAGATAATTTCTGATATAATGACTTAATTTCTGATTTCAGTGGACTAATTTCTTTCCCAATAAAGGCATCAAGGATCATTAAATGAGAACTCTGATCTAAAAGCAGCTGGTGTTCATGCTGACCGTGGATGTCAATTAAATAACGGCTTATTTTTTTTACAATCTTTAAAGTTGCCAGCTGACCATTAATCAGAGTCCGGTTGCGGCCATTTTCCCTAATCTCACGGGCAATTAAAATACCATTTTCTTCTATTTCTATACCTGCTTCAGTTAAAATATTATTAATGATTTTTAGTTCTTCAGGCTGAAAAAAAGCGGAAATATAGGCTGCCTTTTTTCCACTTCGAATAACATCAGTATTTGCTCTGGCCCCCAGTAATAAATCAAGTGCGCCAATAATTATTGATTTACCTGCACCAGTTTCCCCACTTAAAATATTCAATCCCTGCTTAAAATTAATATTAACCTTATTGATTAAGGCAAAGTTTTTAACCTGTAAATCACTGAGCATAAGTTTTCCTCCTGTCAGTTAAGCAAGATTCATTTTTTCCTTAACGATAGTATAAAAAGTCCTATCAGGTAGTTTAATGATTGATAATTCCTGGTCTGCACCACTGATATATATTTCATCCCCGGGAATGATTTTATTTTTCTGTCTGCCATCAGCACAACCTTTAACAGAACGACCATCACTATCAACTTTAATTCTAATCTCTTCCTGATCTGAGATTACCATTGGCCGCAAATGAAGATTATGAGGACAAATTGGAGTTATTAAAATTGCCTGAATTTGACGGGGGTTGATGATCGGCCCCCCTGCTGAAAGGGAATAGGCTGTAGAACCGGTGGGAGTGGCAATAATTAAACCATCACCGCGAAAGTTATTGACAAGTTCCTTGTTAATATAGAGTTCAATTTTAAGCATTTGAGAATCAGGATCTCTATTGATTACATAATCATTAAGAGCATAGCTGCTGTTAATTTTTTCTTCATTACGGTAATGTTCTGTCTTCAGCATCATTCTTTTTTCGATATTGTAATTATTATCATCAATCATTTCCAGTGCTTTTGTTAAATCATCAGTCTCTACATCAGTTAAAAAACCCAGATGACCAACATTAATTCCCAGTAAGGGAAGATCACTACCGATAAAATGATGAGAGGTGTGCAGAAAAGTTCCATCACCACCAATTATAATAATATAATCGGCTTCCTCTTTAATCTGCTCATAATCAGCTTCTCTATCTTTTTGAGAAAGCTGAAAAGCAGCATGTTTTTCAATTAAAAATTCCTTATCCCTTGCTTCAAACCATTCAATAGCTCTTTTTGCTACAGTAAAAGCTTCTTTTTTGTCCAAATTTACTATTAATGCAGCTTTGTCCATTTTAAGAACCTCCCAGTTCTGAATGAGCAGTATTAACCAGTTTACCAATTTTCTGCTGCCAGCTCTGGCGGTCAAAACCAGCAGTCCTCTCAGTAAAACTTAGATGGATTAAATACTCAATATTTTTGCTTGAAGCACCGGTTATTGGTGAATAATCAAGAGCAAGTGGCTCAAAACCTTCTTCAAGAAAAAAATCACTTAAACTTTCAATCACATCTCTATGAACAGCAGGATCCTTAACCACGCCATTTTTTCCAACCCGCTCTCGACCGGCTTCAAATTGTGGTTTGATTAGGGCCACAAAATCCCCATTCTGCTCTATAAATTCTTTTACACCAGGTGCAATTAACCGGAGTGAAATAAAAGAAACATCAGTTACAATTAAAGGAACTTCAACCGGAAGTTCGTCTTTTTCTAAATGCCGGAAGTTGCACCTCTCAAAGACTTCCACTCGTTCATCCTGTCTCAGTTTCCAGGCCAGCTGCCCATAACCGACATCTATTGCATACACCTTTTGGGCTCCATGCTGTAATAAACAATCCGTAAAACCACCTGTGGAGGCCCCGATATCTATTGCTTCTTTTGCCTCTGGATTAATCTCAAAAACTTCTAAAGCTTTCTCCAGTTTAAGACCTCCACGACTCACATATGGATTTTTGTCACCTCTAAACTCAATTTTGGCATCTGGATCAACCTGGGTTCCAGCCTTATCTTCTCGCTGACCATTAACAAAAACCAGCCCGGCCATAATAGCCCTTTTAGCCCGGGAACGGCTTTTAAATAATCCCCGTTCAGCTACCACAATGTCTAATCTTTCTTTTCGGGCCATAACCTATTTACCTCCTCTGCCCGGGCAAGCAAAGAAAGGGCTTTTTTAAGAATACCTCTGGCATCCAGCTGATATTCTTTTTTCATCTCTTCCATTCCGCCATGGGTCACAAACTCATCACCAATACCGATTCTCTTGAAATTTTTAAGGGGAATATTCCTGTCGGCAGCAAGCTCCAGGACTGCGGAAGAAAATCCACCAGCTAAAACCTGTTCTTCAACTGTTAAGATGTTTTTAGAATTTTTAAGAGCCCGGATGATCATTTCTTCATCCAGAGGTTTAATAAATCTGGCATCAACTAAAGCGGTTTGATGTCCATTATTATTTAAAATTTCAGCGGCTTTTCGTGCCGGCTCAACAGTTGAACCCACAGCTAATATTGTAAGATCCATTTCTGATTCAATTTTAATTAATTCTTCTGCTTTTCCGATTTCTATTTCCTTTAAATCACTGACTTTTTGAGGAATATATTCTCCGGCGGCACTTCCCCGGGGATAGCGCAGTACTGCCGGCCCCTGATAATTAACAGCAGTAAAAAGCATCTGCTGCAGTTGCTCAGCATCTCTGACCGCCATCATAACTAAATTGGGTACAGGACGCAAAAATGAATAATCAAATAACCCCTGATGGGTTTCACCATCATTACCCACAATTCCTGCTCGATCCACAGCTATAGTTAGATCAATATTCTGGATTGCCGCATCATGAATAACCTGGTCATAGGCCCTCTGTAAAAAAGTAGAATAGATAGCACAGACAGGCTTCATTCCACCTTTTGCCAGCCCGGTACTCATGGTAATAGCATGCTGTTCTGCAATTCCTACATCATAATATCTCTCCGGATATGAGTTAGCAAAAATCTCCATACCTGTACCGGAAGGCATAGCAGCAGTTATGCCGGCAATTCTTTTATCCACAGCCCCCATTCTCTTTAGTGTTTCTCCAAAAATCTGACTGTAACTTGCTTTGGATTTCATCTTTTTAGAACTACCATCTTCAATATTAAATGGTCCAACTCCATGAAATTTATCAGGATTATTTTCAGCAGGTGGATACCCTTTACCTTTCCTGGTTATTACATGTAAAAGTACAGGCCCAGCTACTGCTTCTGCCTGTTTAAAATATTTCATAAGTTCAATTATATTGTGACCATCAACAGGACCTAGATAATTAAAACCGAATTCTTCAAACAATACGCCCTGAATAAAACTATATTTTAAAGCATCTTTTACACGATCAACAGTATTGGAGACCGTTTTTCCGAATTTAGGAATTTTATTGATTAAGAACTCAATGTCTTCTTTTACTTTTTTTAGGGTAGGATCATTCCGTAAATTAGATAAATAATTAGAAATTGCACCTACATTATCAGCGATTGACATCTCGTTATCATTTAAAATCACATTAATATCACTACCAATATGACCGGCATGATTTAATGCTTCAAATGCCATACCACCAGTTAAAGCTCCATCTCCAATAACTGCATAGATATCACCAATTTGATCTAGATTCTCTCGAGCAAGAGAAAGTCCAACTGCAGCTGAAATTGAAGTGCTGCTGTGTCCAGCACCAATAATATCATGCGGAGATTCACTGCACTTAGGATAACCACTCATCCCACCCTTCTGCCTTAAATTAACAAAACAATCTTTACGTCCGGTTAATATTTTATGGGTGTATGCCTGATGCCCAACATCCCAGATGATTTTGTCTGTGGGACTATTTAAATAATGATGGAGTGCAATAGTCAATTCCACTGTTCCCAGATTAGAAGCCAGATGTCCACCTGTCTGTGAAATATTTTCTAATAAAAACTCTCTAATTTCAGCAGCCAGTTCTTTAAGCTGAGAACCCTTCAATCTTTTTAAATCATCTATTCCATTTATTCTTGATAAATAATCACTCATTAATTCCACCTCTTTTTTAGAAAGCTGTAAATTTTATCATAAATAAGATGAAAAAACTCTAAAAAGCGACCAACAATAAAAATAATCTCTGTCGATTTTTTCATGCCATAATATTTAAAAAACGCCTTCCCCCCAACAGTTAAAGCTGAAGCAAGACCAATTATTATCAAATTAGTCCAGAGACTTGAAAAACCGTAATAATTAACTAAATTAATTGCAATTACTGCACTGATGGCTCCACTGACAGTCCCACAAATATCGCCAACAATATCACACATTAGACTGGCCACTTTATCACCATTTTTTGCAAGATAAAGAGAGAGCTTGGCTCCAAAAATTTTCTTGGCAGCCTTTGCATTAAAAGGTTCAGTCCTGGCAACAGTTGCTGCAACTCCAACCATATCTGCTAAAACACCTACTATAATAATAATTAACAGTATTATTACTGCCATCGGTAATGGTACATATTGTACCTGTGTCTGTGAAACAGAAGAGACACTTACCGCAATAAAAAAAGTCATTATAGCAATAATAATACTGCTCTTTAAATTAGCCAAAAATATTCACCTCAATTAATAAAATAACAGATGGCAATATAATAGATAAATGCTGTGTCATTGGTCCAGCAGGTTTTCCCCGGCAATTCCCGTCTGTCGCCATTCAGGTGATTTCTCTTTAAATTCCCGCTGCAGGGTCTCCCTCTGCAGAGCTGGATTACCACTAAGAACACACTTTAATCCCCATTACATCCCTTCTGGACAGTCTAGAAGTTTTCCTTAACAGCATTTAAACTATCTCCTAGCTTCTTTTGCAGTACAAGTTTCCAGCAGGTTCAACCCAGGGCTGGATCCAGGCACCTGTGTTTTGCTACTGTCTCCAGTACCACTTCAAAGCAGGCTACACTGTTCAACCTTACGGTTAAAACAGGTGAACCTGGCCTTGCTATGTCTTTAATAACTCGACCAGGCCTCCGCGGGAAAGGGGTCAACGCCCACATGCCGTTGTGGATCGCCCCAAGCCCTTATCTCTCTGCAACGGCCCCCGACTGGGCGTCGGCAGCCATTACAAAGAACTTCATCGATGTGCCCGTTGACGGATTTTTAGGCCCGCCTTCAAAGATAGTATGCTGACTAGAATACTGCACCATCTGCATTTTAACTAATTATAACACATTTGTTTAGTCCCTTCAATTAATGCTGTCTTTTGATTGTGTCAAGTAGCTTTTGGAAATAGATTAAGACTCCCTTTAAATATTTTAGAATGCAAGAGACTTTATTGCTCTCTGCAATCCACTAACTT
>NZ_SNWX01000012.1 GCF_004362045.1 Halanaerobium saccharolyticum
TAATTAATTCTTAATGAACCGCCCAGTACCGAACGGTACGCTGTGGTGGTGTGAGAGGACGGGGAATAAACTAATTATTTCCCTCCTACTCGATTTAATAGAACTTATGTTTGCTAAAGGCTGCAGGTTATGCTAGAATATAATCAAACAAGTGTTCTCTAACAGCGAAGGAGAGTTTATTATGCAGCCTGATTATAATCAAGCACCAGCAGATCAAATTTTATGTGTTGATATGAAATCATTCTATGCCAGCATAGAATTAGTCAAAAGAAATATTCATCCTCTTAAGGGATATCTGGCTGTAATTGGAGATAAAAAAAGGAAGGGATCGGTCGTTCTTGCCTCATCGACTGCTTTAAAAGATAAATATGGAATTAAAACAGCAAACCGCTTATTCCAAATTCCGGATAAGGAAGAAATCATACTGGCTGAAGCCAATATGGGACTTTATCTTGATCTCTCAATGAAAATCACAGAAATTTTCAATTCTTATTTACCTCTGTCAGCAATACATATTTATTCTATAGATGAGGCATGGCTTAAATTAAATGGCAGTCAAAAAAAATATGGTGATCCACTTGAACTGGCAGTAAAAATAAAAAAAGAAATCTGGAATAAATATAGATTACCCTGCAGTATGGGGATAGGTCCCAATATGTTTATGGCCAAGGTGGCAATGGATACTGAAGGTAAAAAAAAGGGTCTCTGCCGCTGGGATTATAGTGATATCCCAGATAAGTTATGGCCGCTAAATCTTTCTGACTGCTGGGGAATTGGCAGTAGAACTGAAAAAAAATTAAATAAAATTGGAGTTTACACCCTGGGCGAGCTGGCCCAGCTGCCTCTGGAGTATCTGGAAAACCAATTTGGAATTATTGGTAATCAGCTCTATTATCATGCCTGGGGTATTGATTATTCGGAAGTGGAAGGACATTTTGATGACCGCAAGAAAGCAGTTGGACGTGGGATTACACTCTACAGTGACTATACAGATTTAGAGGAAATTAAAACTGTGATTTTTAATCTGGCAGAAGAAGTGAGTAAAAGAGTTCGTTATAATAATTTGAAAGGGAAAACTGTTTCACTGTCTCTCAGTTATTCTAAAGAGGAGAATAAAAAAGGATTTTCCAGACAGCTCAGTCTGGAAACAAGAACAGACATGACAAGAGATATCTATCAGGCTGCACTGGCAATTTTAAATAAACATTATCAGGCAGAAAAGGTTAGAAAAATAAGCCTCTATCTGGCTAAATTCGTGGAAAGCGATTATCAACAGTTAAACTTATTTGAAAATGATTTAAAGAGATCGGAAATTAATCAACTTCGAGATCAATTGGCCCAAAAAATGGGGAAAGATGTTCTTTATTATGCCCGCAACCTGGAAAAAGGAAATATCAAAAAAAGAATTGAAAATACCATTGGTGGACATCATAAATAGTTAAAGTGAAACTTCTAAAATTTGTTCGAATCTTAGAGTTGTAATTTTGTTATCTGGCTGTTTAATTTTTATTTGCTGTTTATATTTTTCAACTTTTAGAATTTTTCCTTCAATGTTTTTAAGTTTCTTATTTTTATAAAACTTGATTTTGACCATTAAATTTCTATTTAAGGCCTTTTCAATTTTAAAATTAATTTCTTGAAGCTGCTGCTCGTCTAACTCAGGCTTTTTAACATCCTTTTCTCTCATTTTTAATTCCTTTAGCTTTTTTTGATGTTCTACTAACATTAAGGAATTCCATTTTTTATTACCTCTGTCTTTAAAATTCATATTTTCAGCTCCTTTGATTATAATCTAAAATTTAAAAATCAATTATTGATCTGCTCCAGCAAAACCAAAATCAGTTTATATTAATTTTACCATACATTTGTTCGATAAACAACAACTGATCAAAAAATAGCAGAATTAATGTAGAATCAAAGCACAGTGTGGTATAATTGTTTTAATAAAAATTAGCTGTTTAAAATGAATATTTAACTTAAATAAATTTGAAAAATAATTATAATCAGCAGTAAGGAGTTGAATTAGATGAGAATATTAGTTACAGGTGGAGCTGGTTTTATCGGCAGTAATTTTATTCATTATCAGTTGAAAAATTATAATGATCAGATTATCAATGTTGATAAATTAAGTTATGCTGGCAATCTGGATAACTTAAAAGATGTGGAGAGAAATCCTAATTATGAATTTCAGCAGCTGGATATTTGTGATAGAGAAAAAATTGATCCTCTGTTACATCAGGGGATAGATTATATAGTTAACTTTGCAGCAGAATCCCATGTTGATCGGAGTATCGAAGATCCTTCGATTTTTGTTAAAACTAATGTTGAAGGTACTCAGAATTTGCTTGATCTGGCCTTGAAATTTGGAGTCAAAAAATTTGTGCAGATTTCTACAGATGAAGTTTACGGCAGCCTGGGAGACAGCGGAAAATTTAGAGAAGATAGCTCTTTAAATCCTTCCAGCCCTTACTCAGCTTCTAAAGCTGCTGCTGATCTTTTAGTTAAATCATATGCTAAAACTTATCAACTGCCGGTAAATATTACCCGGTGTTCAAATAATTTTGGACCTTATCAGTATCCGGAAAAACTGATTCCACTTTTTATTATCAAGGCTCTGAAAAATAAAAAATTACCGCTCTATGGTGATGGTAGTAATGTGAGGGACTGGATTTATGTTCAGGATCACTGTCGGGCAGTTGATTTAGTAATGCGGTGTGGAAATACAGGAGAAATATATAATATAGGTGCTAATAACGAAAAAAGTAATCTGGAAATCACTAAGAAAATTCTTTCTCTTTTATCAAAATCAGAACTTTTAATTAAACATGCAGAAGACCGTAAGGGCCATGATTACCGATATGCAGTTGACAGCAGAAAAATTAAAGCTGAACTGGGCTGGGAAGCAGAATATGACTTTAAAAAGGCGATGGGAACAACTTTAAACTGGTATCTTGATCATAAAGAATGGTGGCAAAAGCAAATTTAATTTATAAAATAAAATCTTAATTTTAATATCTGACTTTTGAGATTAACTCTTGTTATTTTACCTGATTAATAATATAATTAATTAAGAACATTAGTTAAAAACAATATTCTCTAAATTATATTTTATGACTAGGAAAGGGTGTATTTATGCATATAGAGAGTCTTAAGTATTTTCAGGAAATTGCAGAGCTAAAAAGCATTTCAAAAGTGGCAAAAAATTCTCATATATCTCAGCCAGCCTTAAGTCAGCAGATACAAAAACTGGAGGATTCTCTGGGTAAAGAGCTTTTTATACGCAGCAATAGAGGAGTAAAATTGACAGAATCAGGAGAAATAGTATTAAAATATGCAGATAATATAATACGAACCCATAATAAAATGCTTTCTGATTTAAATGACCAGGAGAGCAGAGAAATCAAAATAGAGGGAGAATACACTATTGCAACTTACTGCCTTCCCTGTGCAATTTTAAATATGAAGTTTAAGTTTCCAAATCATCAATATAATCTTACCGCAGCTTCTTCGGATAAAATTGAGCAGGATGTTTTAAGTGATATCTGTGAAATTGGATTTACCACTCACCCTGCCGGGGCAGAAAATTTACATTCAGAAGAGGTAATTAAGGAAAAGGTAGTTTTAATTTCACCACCTGCTTTTGACCTACCTGAAAAGGTAAAGATAGAAGAAATTTTGGATCATAAATTTGTGATATTGAAAGAAAACTGTATAATTAAGGAAAATTTCAAAGAGGTGCTTGCAGAGATAGGGCGTAATCTATCTGAAATAGAGATTATTTCTCGACTGGACTCTACAGAGGCGCTTAAAACTTTAGTACGTAAAGGTTATGGTGTTGCTTTTGTTCCCTATAACTCAGTTAGAGACGAGTTTAGTGCTAAGGAAATTAATGTTTCTAGAATTACAGATTATGATCTTGATTATGATATTTATATGATTAATAAAAAAGCAGAGCATCTATCAGAAGATGTAAGAGATTTTATAGCAAATTTCAAAAAACTGGGTAAACATATCTGTTATTAATTAAATTACTTAAATTGCAGTGTGGAATTATTAGAAATAAATATTCGGAACGGAGTAATTTATGTGCAAAATAGTTTTTAATAAGATTTATTTAAGTGGAAAAGAAAAAGATTATATAGCTGATGCATTAATAAGAGGTAATGTAAGTGGTGATGGCCATTATACCAGGAAGGTAAATGAATTTTTAGAAGAAAAATTTGCTTTAGAGCAGGTGTTAATGACTACTTCGGCAACCCATGCTCTAGAAATGGCTGCTCAGCTGATTAATCTAAAAGAAAATGATGAGGTTATTATGCCTTCTTTTTCTTTTAGTTCTACAGCTAATGCGGTATTAAAAGAAGGGGCAAAACCAGTATTTGCAGAAATTAAGCCAGATACCTTTAATCTGGATCCTCTTGACTTTGAAGCTAAGATCACAGATAAAACAAGGGCAGTAATCCCGGTACATTATGCTGGTATTAGCTGTGAAATGGATCAGATTAGAGAGATAGCAGCAGAAAATAATATTTATATTATTGAAGATGCAGCTCATGCTGTTAATAGTTTTTATCGAGGAGAAGCAGCAGGCAGCATGGGAGATTTTGGCTGTTATAGTTTTCACGGCAGCAAAAATTTTGTTAGTGGTGAAGGTGGAGCTCTGATTATTAATTCCAGGCAGAAGAAGCTTATTAAAAAAGCAGAGATTATAAGAGAAAAGGGAACAAATCGCTCCCGCTTTCTGAGGGGAGAAATTGATAAATACAGCTGGGTTGGGGAAGGCTCCAGTTATCTGCCATCTGATATATTGATGGCTCTTTTATTTGCCCAGCTGGAGGAGATTGATGACATTACTGCTCAGAGAAAAAAGGTCTTTGATTATTATAATTATCATTTAAACGAGTTTTTAACCCAAGATTTTTTGGAAGTAATTCCCTCAGTACCTTCTGACAGGAAGAGTAATTATCATATTTATTATTTGAAATTTAAAAATCAAAAAATCAGAGATTTTGTCTTAAAAGAACTGCGAAGATATGGTATAGAAGCTGTTTTTCATTTTCTACCTCTACATTCTTCTCCTATGGGAAAAAAACTTGGTTATAGTAAAGAGGAACTGAGGTTGACAAATGATATTGCAGATAGTATGCTCCGACTGCCTATTTATCCTGACCTTTCCCGGTCAGATTTAGAATTTATTATTGGAACTTTAAGAGTAATTTTCTCTCAAATTAGTCAGGCAGGAGGATGATAATGGCTGATTTAATTTCTATAGTAGTTCCTGTTTATAATGGAGAAAATTCGTTAGAGGAGCTTTATACTTCCATCAATCAAACAGCTGCTGCTAATAAATTAGAATTTGAATTAATTCTTGTTGATGATCATAGTCCTGATCAGAGCTATCAAGAGATTTTGAAGCTGCACAAGCAGGACAGCAGAGTAAAAGGCATTCGTCTGGCTCAAAATTTTGGCCAGCAAAATGCTATTTTTTGCGGTTTAAATTATGCCACTGGAGACTATATAATTACTATGGATGATGATCTGCAGCACAGACCGGAAGATATATTTCTGCTTTATCAAAAAATCAAAGAGGGTTATGATGTAGTTTATGCAATTCCAGAAGAGAGAAAATACAATTTTTATAGAAAACTGGGCTCAAAGCTAACTAACTGGCTTTTCAATGTAATTACTCCTAAAAAAGATGGAATCACGGTTAGCAGTTTTAGAATAATTACTCGAGAAATAATGCAAAAAATTATAGTTTCAGACAAATCCTTCATTTATCTTTCAGCAATTATTCTTCAAGAAGAAGCTGAGATTGCAAATGTTTATACCAGACATCAGCAGCGAAAATATGGTCAGTCAAATTATAATTTTTTAAAACTGCTGAAATTATTTTTACAACTTTATATCTACTATCATGAAATTCCGATTTTAAAACTTTTTCGTTCTCAAAAAGAGCAGTACCTGATTGCAGAAAGCACTTTTAAACAGAAAGAGGATTATATATGAAACTATTAATTTTGGGTGGAGGAAGCGGCCAGCTCAGTTTAATCAAAAAGGCTAAAGAATTAGGGCATCAGGTAGTTGTTGCTGATTATTATTGTGATGCTCCCGGGAAAAAAATTGCTGACTTTAGTTCTGAAAGCAGTACCTTTGACTTTGAAGCTAATCTTAAAACTGCAAGAAAACATAAAATAGATGGTGTCTTAACATCCGGCACAGATCAGCCTGTTTATACTGCTGCTCAGGTGGCAGAAAAGTTAGATTTAAATCAATATATTTTAGTTAAGGCTGCAAAAGCTGTGACTAATAAGAAAGTTATGAAAAATAAATTTTCAGCAGCAGGAATTCCTACAGTCAAATATAAAATACTGGATCAAGAATTTTCTGAGAAGGAGTTAGCAGATTTTAATAGACCTTTTGTCGTTAAACCACTGGACAGTCAGGGACAGCGTGGAGTTTTCAAATTAAATTCTATTACTCAAATTAGAGAAAAATTTAACGAAGTTTTGTCTTTTTCCAGAGAAAATCAGATTCTGGTGGAAGAATATTATAAATCAAATGAAATAACAGTCAGCGGCTGGGCCTTTGCTGGTAGAGCAAAAATTTTAACTGTAACTGATCGGCTGCGTTTTGAAGAAGATATTCACATTGGTATCTGTTCTTCTCATCTTTTTCCATCTCAATATTTAAAAAAATATAAAGATCAAATCGAAAAACTAACTCAAAAAATTGTGAGTGAGTTTGAAATAGTAAATGGACCTATCTATTTTCAATTTTTAATTGGAGAACAGGGAATTAAAGTTAATGAAATAGCCTGCAGAATTGGTGGTGCTTATGAAGGAGATTTTATGCCGGATCTGGCAGGTGTGGATATTTTAAAGATGATGGTAGAACTGGCAGCAGGTCAAGAGGTTGATAAAACGGCTCTCACCAATTATTCACTTCAGGATAATTCAAATCATCTATCTTCACAGCTCTTTTTTGCTGGCCCGGGAAAAATAAGAAAAATTACAGAAATCAGCAAGATTTTAAAACTTCCCGGTGTCTTACAGGCGGGACTTAATTATGAAATGGGAAATATAATCCCTGAGATAGAAAATGCTACTGCTAGAGCCGGTTATTTTATAGTTCTGGCAGAGAATAAAAGTCAGCTGCAGAAACGGGTAGAGGCAGTATATAATAATTTAAAAATTATTGATCAAAATGGTAATAATCTTGTCTTACGAGAAATTGGAGAGAATTTTGGGGAGGGGCCAGGAATTTAATTATGAAAAAATATATTTTAATAATTATAATTATCAGTTTAACTCTTTTTATAATAAGCGGTTGTGAGGGACCTGACCAGAGCAATCAAAAGAGTATTACAGTTGCTGAACAGTATGGACTTGCATATGCACCGGTACAGTTAGTCAAAGAACTGGGGCTTTTAAATAATGAAGATTCAGACATAAAAGTGGAATGGAAACAGTTAAGTAATACGACGTCTATTAGAGAATCGATGCTGGCTGGAGAAGTTGATATTGCTTTTATGGCTATTCCGCCTTTTTTAATAGCTAAAGACAAAGGAATGAAATGGAAAATAATTTCGGGTCTTTCCGAAAGTCCACTGGGATTAATGACTAATCGAGAATATATCAAAACTCTTGCAGATTTTAAGGATGAAGATAAAATTGCGCTGCCGCAGCCTGGAAGTATTCAGCATATCTTGCTTTCTATGGCAGCTCAGCGGAATTTTAAAGAAACAGATAAATTTGATGATCAGCTTTTAACAATGAACCATCCTGATGCAATGAATGCCCTGCTGGCTGGTCGAGAAGTAAGTGCTCACTTTGCTTCTCCTCCCTACTTATTTTTAGAGAGTAAGGAAGCTGGTATTAAAAAGATTTTAAGCGGCGGTGAAGCTTTTGGTGGTGACTTCACCTTTATTATAGGAGTCAGCACCGAAGAATTTTATCAGCAGCAGTCTGAAAATTACACACTATTTTTGAAAGCATTAAGAGAAGCTATTGAGTTTATAGAGCAAAATCCAGCTGAAGTTTCAGAACTTCTAGCGGATAATTATGATCTGAGTCAAACAGAAATGGAAGAATATCTTACCTGGCCGGGAATGGAATTCACTACTGAGATTAAAGGATTGGAAGAATTTCTGGCCTTTATGACTGCTGAAGGTTATTTAGAGAAAAAAGACTATCAGCGTTCTGAACTAATCTTTGCTGAAAAAAATGATTTAGAGGATCGAGAAAATAATGAAGCCGAACAAAAAAGAGGAGCTGCTAAAAATGGGGAATAAATACCATCAGCGTTTGATCTGGATTACAGTTCTGGCTCTGATCTGGCAGCTGACAGCTTTGAGTGGTATTTTTTCAGAAATGATATTTCCCGGGCTGGATCACATTTTTCTGGCTTTGATTGAATCGTTCAAAGATGGAACATTAGTTAAACAGATAATATTTTCTCTTTCAATTATCATTCAGGGATTATTTCTAGCTACAGCAGCAGCTTTGATTTTAGCACTATCCTCATATTTTTCTGAAAGTGCGGCTGGTTTAATTGATACTTTAACTGCTCTGGCCCATCCACTGCCGGGAATTGCATTGATGCCCTTAATTTTAATCTGGTTTGGTTCTGGTAGAACTGCAATTTTAATTGTCATCATTCATTCCGTCTTATGGCCTTTAATTTTAAATTTGAGCACAGGTTTTAACTCTATTCCAGATATTTACACTTTAATTGCTGAAAATTATCGCTTAAATAAATTAGAATTCATGTTTAAAATATTAATACCAGCTTCACTTCCTTATTTTATTTCCGGTTTAAAAATAGCCTGGGCCAGATCCTGGCGGGCCTTAATTAGTGCAGAAATGCTTTTTGGTGCAATCAACAGTCTGGGAGGACTGGGCTGGTTTATTTTCCAGAAACGGGTCTTTTTCGATCTGCCGGGTGTATTTGCAGGTATTATAGTTATTATAGTTATTGGAGTTACAGTTGAAGATTTTATTTTCAAAAAAATAGAAATAAGAACAGTGAAAAAATGGGGTATGTTGAAATGAACTCCTATTTGGAATTAAAAAGTATAAATAAGAGTTTTGAGACAGAAAAAAGAAGAAAAGCTGCTTTAAAAAATATTAATCTTCAGATTAAAGAAAATGAGTTTATTACTATCTTAGGTCCTTCTGGATGTGGAAAATCAACTTTACTTAAAATAATTGCCGGTTTTAGCAGAGCAGACAGTGGGCAGCTGTTAAAAAACAAAGCACAGATTGAAAAGGCGGGATTGGATAGAATTATGCTTTTTCAGGAGTTTGAGCAGCTTTTTCCCTGGCAGAAAGTTATTGAGAATGTAACTTTTGCAGTTAAGGCAGCAGCCAAAAATAAAAAGAATAAATTATCTAAAGCAGCAATAAAAAAGAAAGCTTTAAAATATTTAAGTGAAGTAAAGCTTGAAAATTATCAGGACTATTATCCCCATCAGCTTTCTGGTGGGATGAAACAGCGCGTAGCTCTGGCAAGGACATTAGCTGCAGAAGGAGAAATTATGCTGATGGATGAGCCTTTTGGCAGTGTAGATAGCCAGACAAGACAGGAACTGCAGCAGCTCTTAACTCAGCTCTGGCAGGAAGAAGATAGAACAATTATTTTTGTGACTCATGATATCAGAGAGGCAGTTTTTCTTTCAGAACGGATAGTGCTCATGAAAAATGAACCTGGAGAAATTATAAAGGTAGTAGAAAATAAGATGCCTTATCCCCGTAGACTCAGCAGCAGAGAATTTAATCAGCTTTTTGAACAGCTCCAGGGTCAGCTTTATAATTAACTTTATAGATTTTAACTGACCAATTTTTCTGACCAATTTTTCTAACAATTCTCATTGCATAAGTAGAGCTGCTGAATGTTTTGATCAGCTCAGTTTTTTGATCTAAAAACTCCTGCATTTCAGAGTAATAGGGATAAAGATTGCCGTAGAGAATATTCCAGGTAGGACGGCTGTTGTATATAAAGTCCATTTCTTCTGGATAAATTATATATTCAATTTCATTTTTGACTATATATTGGGAAAAAGAAAGATTGTTCTTTTCTAAGTAGTCCAGATTTCGGTAATCAAAAAGACTGCCGTTTTTAAAATAATAATCTGTGTTTAAATTTGCCAGTACCCGAGTCTCCTGTGGTACCACCTCCGCAATTTGCTGCAGATATTCTTGATAATTGTAGTGACTGTCATTAAATACTGTGATGCCAGTGTTCAAGCTTAAAATAATCGCTATAATTGTTAGTAAAGTTATACCTTGCTTTAACTTTATATCTTTAATTAAATTTATAAAAAGAAGATAAGCAAGAGGAAAAATAAAAATAATAGAGGTTTGATTATATCTTCCAATAATTAAATAGCCTAAATTTATGGCAAACAAGCTCAAAAGTAAATAAAGATTGATTCTGTCTTTTTTAAAAATGGTTTTCACCAGAGAAGCAAAAGTAACTACAGCAAAAAATAGGAGCTGAAATTTAATAGGTGGAATATAATAAGTGCCGCTGATTCTGTAAAATAATTTTAGATAGAAATTTTTTAGATTTTCTAGCTTGATTAAAAATGAGTCCAGAACTCCTAATCCTGCTCCATAACTGCTGTAATTGTTAATAAATTCAGGATCAAATTGAAAACTTAGATAAATGAAAAGGCCTGCAATAAGTGCTAAAGTTCCTCCAAAGCTGATATAATTTTTGAAAGTAGTTTTTTTGTTAAAAATCAAATTCCAGCTGTAGATTATAATTAAAGGTAAAGCAATAATAAATGCATTTGGATGAAATCCAATAGCTGTGCCCAGAATAACTCCCAGAAAAATATCATTTTTAATTGAATTTCCTGATTTTGTATTTAAGTAAGATCTCTTAGTGTTTTTATAATCAACTTTTTTTAGAAAATAGTAAAGAGCATTCAGCAAAAATAGAATCAAAATTATTTCCTGACGGGCAATGTGAGAGCTATATATAAAGTGAATATCAACTGCTAGGATAATTAGAGATCCCAGACTTAAAATCTTATTTTTAGTAATTAAATAAGAGATTTTATAAAAAGCAAAAAGACTCAGGCTTCCTGTCAGCAGAGAAATCAGACGAAAAGTAAAGATTCGATAATTAAAAATTTTGATAAAAATAATCTGCAGCAGATGGAAAAAAACTTTAACTGCATGAGGGTGACGTGGAAGCAGATCAAAGAATGCTTCAGTGCTGGCTAAATTTCCAGTTTCCATAATCTGTCTGGAAAGTCCACTGAGCCAGGCTTCATCAGAGTGGATAAAAGGAAAATTATTAAGAAAAAATAGGTTTATAAGAAAGAAAATTATAATTAGATGCCAGGCTTTAATTTTCTCAAATTTATTTTTTAATAAACAATCCATAGCAAGACTCCTTAAAATTTTTTTGATTAAGATTATTATAGCATAGATATCTGTTATATTTAAATATATGCATTAAAATTAGAGAATAGTCATCAATACATTTAACCAGAAGGATTTTAAATCTGGGCTCATTTGATAATTGAATGTACTATTAGTAAATGTTATAACCATAAAGGGATAATATGTTTTATAATATTAATAGAGATTGTTCCAATTTTAACAATATAAATTTGGAGGTGGAAAAATGAAAAAAACAGCAAAGATATTATTTATTTTATTAGCTTTTGCGATTATTCTCACAGGCTGTGAAGCAGATATATCTGTACCCGGAGAAGTGGGTCAGGATATAGTCACAGCAGATGAAGCTCTTAAAATGATTGAAGCAGAAGAGATAATTGTAGTGGATGCTCAAAAATCTGGAAATTTTGAAGATCAACATTTAGATGGAGCAGTAAATATTGCTAGAAATGATATCACAACTTTTGGACCTTATCCCAATATGCTGGCAGATGCATCTAAAGTGGAGTCTTCTTTAGGTGATAATGGCATCTCTAATCAATCAAAGGTACTTATCTATGATAATAACAATAATATGGATGCAGCCCGCTTATGGTGGACAATGCTGGTTTATGGGCATCACACTGACAATATGAAGGTTATAAGTGGTGGATTAAATGCTTTAAAAGATGCTGGTGCAGATTTTGTTTCTGGTGAATATGAAGCTGAAGCTGTAGAATACATAGCGGCCGAAAAGAATGAGGATTTAATTGCTACTAAAGAAGAAGTGCTGGCCGAGGTTAATGATCCTGGTGAGAATGTTGAAATTTTAGATGTAAGAACTGCAGGAGAAGTTAGTAAAGGAATTATTCCTGGAGCTATTCATATTAATTATGTAGAAAATAATAAGGAAAATGGAGAATTTTATCCACCAAGTTATATTCAGAGATATTATCCTGATAATGATATAACACCAGATGAAGAAGTTATTATGTACTGTCAGACTTCAATTAGAGCTGCTCAGAGCTATATAGCTTTACATAATGCTGGTTATAGAGGTTTAAAACTTTATGATGGTGCCTGGATTGAATGGTCATCAGATAGTTCTACACCAAAGGCAGTGCCAACTGGAGCCCCTGTAGAGCCTAGTGTTCAGGATGGTTCTTAAAAATTTTCAGTATTATGCTAAATAAAAGTAGAAGGGTTCTCGACTAATGTTGAGAACTTTTATTTAAAAGAGTTTGTGAAATATATTCTTATGTATTTTATTTTTATAATTTAATTAAGCTCAATTATTTACCAAAAAAATTAGGAGGAATAAGAATGAGAAAAAGAAGAATTTTATTATCAATGGCGCTAGTGGTTATGGCTTTACTGGTAGTTTCAACATCAGCTTTTGCAGTTACAGATGCAGTAGAGGATGCAGTTAATGATTATTTTGCAAATCTTCCCTCAGATAATGCAATGATTGGACAGGAAGCTTTTGTAGAAAAGGTAAAAGCTGGAGAAGACCTTTTTGTTTTAGATATTAGACAGCCTGATGTTTATAATGAAGGGCACATTAAAGGTGCAGTTAATATTCCCTGGGGTCCAGAAGCAATTCCAGCTGCTTTAGATAAGTTACCTGGAGACGAAACAATTTATGTTTACTGCTATACAGCTCAGACTGCAAATCAGACAGTTGCTTTATTAAACTTTGCCGGTTTTGAAGCTAAATCAGTTAAATTTGGCTGGAACCTTGGTATTGCCAGAGTTGATGGTTATGAGGAAGCTGTTGAAACAGAAGCAAATGAACTTACTGGAACAACAGATTATGAGATCAATGCTGACATAAAAGCTGCAATTGAGGATTACTATGCAGGTTTAGCAGATGTTAGTGATACAATGTATAAAAACTATAAGATTTCTGAAGATATGTTAAAAATGGCTTTGGATTCTGATGCAGATATGATGGTGGTATCTATCAGACAGCCAGGAGATTTTGCTGAAGGACATATTGAAGGAGCAGTTAATATCCCCTGGGGTGCTGGAATGGAGCAGTATTTCGGTCAACTTCCACAGGATCAGAAATTAGTTGTTTACTGTTATACAGGCCAGACTGCAGGTCAGGCAGTAGCAGGTTTAAGAATGTTAGGTTATGATGCTGTATCACTTAATGGAGGTATGGGTACTCCTGCTAATGAGCCTTATGGTTGGTCTAACAAAGGTTATGAAGTAGTTCAGTAAGAGATTATTAAGTTGAAATAATTAATAGTAAAAGTGATAGACATATATACAAAAAAGGAGCCCAACTGGGCTCCTTTACTTTTTGCTAATAATTTTATTTAAATAAACCTATTATTTTTGATATAAAGTTTAATCAATTTGGTTATGAATAATGTCCATAATTTCATTTTTAACTTCGAAATAATCTTCATTATAAATTACTTCTTTACTTCCTTTTTCGAAAATCTGATTGGTGAAATCTACATTAAATATTTTTATTATTTCTCCTGGCTGGCTGGACATTACTACAACTCTATTGGCAAGTAAAAGAGCCTCATCCACATCGTGGGTAATAAAAAAGATTGTAGTATTATTTTCTTCCCAGATATTGCGGATTAAGTTCTGCATATTTTCTCTGGTTAAAGCATCCAGAGCACCAAAGGGCTCATCCATCAAGACAACCTGTGGATAATTTGCCAGGACTCGGGCAATAGCAACCCGCTGTTTCATTCCACCGGATAATTCGAAGGTATAATTTCCACCAATCCCGCTCAAATTTACCTCATCTAAGAAATATTCTCGAATATCTTTGATTTCAGCCTTCGGTAAATTACGCATTTTAGGACCAAATTCAACATTTTCATTGACCGTCATCCAGGGATAAAGAGTAGGAGACTGAAAGACTACTCCTCTATGCCAGTCAGGTCCATCGACTTCTTCACCATGCATTAAAACCCTGCCAGATGTAGGTTTAACATAACCGGCAATACATTTAAGCAGAGAACTTTTTCCACAGCCAGAGGGCCCTAAAACACAGATGAATTCCCCTTTGTTAATTTCTAAGTCAATATTTTTTAGAGCCAGAGTAGAGTTGATACTTTCTCCATATTCTAAGCTCATATTTTCAATTTTAATTAAGCTCTCTTTTTTTTCTTGAGCAGACATAAAATATATCCTTTCCTGATTAACTATAGATATCTATTGAATTAGTTATTTTGATCATTTTTTAATGACATTTTAATATATTCTGGATTCACATATTCATTAAAAGCTTCCCGTGAAGGAGATTCTTCAATAGAATTCTGAGCCTGAAGGAAGTCAGAAGTATCTTTCATTACCTGAGCAAAGTTTCCCGGCTCATCTACTGTACCAAAGAAATCTTCACTTAAAAGTTCTTTTCTAGTTTTCCAGGTTGTACCCCGCATCTGATTGAGAGCTACTCCAGCTTCAATTCCTAATTTGCTCCCGGCAATTTCAGCAGCTCTTTCAGGATTATTTCTATAAATATCTCCTGCTTCACTCATTGCAGATATAAAATCAGCAACTAATTGGGGATACTCTTCTGCAAAGTCTTTGCGGACAACTTCTACATTTGCTGTGATATAACCTTTATCAGCCATTTCTTTACTATCAGTTAAAGTAGAACCACTTTTTAAGAGCTGTGCTAGAGTCGGCTGCCAGGTATAAGCTGCTTTAATGTCACCGCGTTCCCAGGCTGCAACAATCTCAGCAGTCTGCATATCCAGGAGCTGAACTTCTTCTTCAATTCCTGCTTCTTTTAGTACATTTAAAAGAATATAATGCGCTGTAGAAGCAAAGGGGACGGCAACTCTTTCTCCTGCAAGATCTTTTATGGTTTTGAATCCAGAACCATTTTTTACTGCCAGAGCTTCATTTTCCCCCAGTACTTCGTGGATCCAGATCAGCTCAACATTTAATTCTCTTGCCAGGGCAGTGATTGCATTTGTATTACCCATGGTAGCAAAGTCAATACTGCCTGAGGCAAGTGCCTGATTTGCTTCAGCACCTGAGTCGAAAACTATGGTATTGACTTTAATACCTTTATCTCCAAAATATTTTTTAAAATAACCTTTTGCAATTGCTATAGTTTCATCATTTGGCACTCTTAAAATACCAAAATTAATCTCAGCAGGTAGTGATTTTTTATCCGTAGTACTTTCTGCAGTAGAATTAGTATTTTGAGCCTGGTCTCCACTACAGGCAGAAAGGGTCAAAACTGCTGCTGTGATTAATAAAATAAATACAATTTTTTTGTAATGTTTTTTTATCATTTTTTTGCCTCCATCTATATTTGTAAAAGTATTATTTATTAAATATGTCCTTTCCAGAATATCAATCTTCGTTCTATAAATCTTAAAACAGCATCAATTATTACTCCTGTGATTCCCATAATTATAATTCCAACAAAAATAACTTCACTCTTCAAAAAGTTAGAGGCATCTAAAACCATCCAGCCAATACCTGAAGTTGCAGCAACCATCTCAGCAGAAACAAGTGTTGTATAAGCAACCCCAAAAGCAGTCCTGACACCGGTAAAAATTTCTGGAAGCGAAGCAGGAAGTACAATTTTGAAAAAAACATTTTTCTGGTTTGCTCCCAGTGATTTAGCACTTAAAACAAAATCTTGATTTAATTTTCTAACAGCAGAAACACAGGCAATATAAATTGGAGCAAAGGCTGCTAAAAATAAAAGCACCTGTTTAGAGGTATCATCAATCCCAAACCAGAGCACTAAAAGTGTATAATACGCCAGAGGTGGAAGTGGTCGATAAAACTCAACCACAGAGTCAATTACTGCTTCTACTTTATCAAAATAGCCACTTAAAAGTCCGAGTGGAACTGCAGTAAAAATAGCAAAAAAAAGTGCTACAAATAAGCGTTTAAAACTGGCTCCCAGATGAACCCATAAAGGTACATCATTATAACCGTTTGCTAAAATATCCAGGAATGCTCTCCAGACTCTTGCTGGACCTGGCAGTAGAGTAGGAGTGAAGATATTCAATTTAGTAATAACATACCATAAAAAAAAGATAAAACCCCAGGTTAAAAAAGTTAGTGTTTTTTCTGTTTTATTCTTTTTATTTTTAGGTGTTTTCCTGCTTATATTTTGATTAGTAGTTTGAACCGCTGAGTTAGCAACCTTATTATCTTCCTCATTATTGTTTAAAGCCATTCTTTACACGTCCTTATAATTATCGCAATCTTTTTGAACATAAGTTATCTACTGTTATCAAAGATATCATATTTACTGTAATTTATCAATTTGAAGTCCCTGATTAATGTTTAAAAAGACCACCAAGTTTAACCCTGATGGCCTGATTTATTTGAATATATATTTTATGAAATTCATTTGAAACAGGCAATCTATATTGTACTGGTGAGCGACCGTAAATTTTACTCTGGCTGCTGTTTTAGATCTTTTTTTTACTCGAAATTATATTCAGTCACAATTTTATTGCGATTAGTGGTTTGATCTAAGAAATATTCGTAAAAGCAGATACCTAAGAAAGATCCAGAAACATTAATTACATTATCATAACCTCTGCCCTGAAGTGCAAGACAGGCATTATAACTTCTCTGTCCTGAACGGCAGTGTAAGTAAACAGGTCTATCTTTAGGAATCTCATCAGTTCTTTCTCTTAACTCACTTAAAGGAATATTAATTGAATTGATTAAATGTCCAGCTTCATATTCATCCTCTTCTCGAACATCTACTATAAAGGCATCATTTTCTACTAATTCTCTAACCTTAGTTACAGGTATTTGATTATAACGATTATTTATTATATTTGTTGCTACAAGAGATGCCTGATTAACCGCATTTCTTGGAGTTGAGAAGAGAGGTGCATAAGCAAGCTCTGATTCTGTTAAATCTTCAACTGTTGCATCCATTAGGATTGAAGTTGCCATAACATCAATTCTTTTGTCTACATTACCTTTACCTACAGCTTGAGCACCAAGAATCTTACCTGTTGGTACTTCATATAATAATTTAAAATGTAAAGGATTAGCTTCTGGCATCAAACTTACTTTATCTGTTGGTATTATATAAACAAAATCATAGGAAATGCCGGCATCTTTAAGCTGTTTTTCGTTCAGTCCAGTTGCTGCTGCATTGTAATCAAAAGCTCTAATGACTGAGGTTCCAATTACCCCATTATTTTTATTTGGAATATTGTAGATGTGATTTGCTGCAGCTCTTGCCTGTCTCTGAGCTGGACCAGCAAGTGGTAATCTTGTCTTAGAACGGGCAATTTTAGAATAAACCTCAATTACATCTCCAACTGCATAGATATCGGGGTCACTGGTTACATAATTATGATTTACTTCAATTCCGCCTGTTTCTCCAATTTTAAGTCCAGCAGCTTCAGCTAATTCTGTTTCTGGACTCACACCAATTGCTAAAACAACTGCTTCAGCATCAATTTTTTTGCCTGATTTTAAAACAATATGATCTTCATTAACAGCAGTTAGTGGATCTGATAGAACCACATTTACTCCATTATCATGAAGTTCTTTTTGTATAATTTGAGCCATATCAAAATCAAAGGGCTGTAATACCTGTTCCAGAGCTTCAATTAAAGCTACATTTTTATTTGTATTAATAAAGTTTTCAGCAATTTCAACACCGATATATCCAGCACCAATCACTGCAACATTTTCTACATTATTATTATCAACATATCTATTTAATTTATCAATATCGACTACGTTTCTGATTGTAAATACATTATCGTTATTTACACCTTTAATACTCTGAGGTCTAATTGGGTTGGCCCCAGGCGAAAGAACTAGTTTATCATAATTTTCAGTGTATACTTCACCGGTCTCTAAGTCTTTAACTTCAACAGTTTTTTCGTATCTATTAATTCTTGTAACTTCATTTTTAACTCTGGCGTCAATATTATACTGTTCAGCAAACTTAGAAGGGCACATTAAAACTAAATCATCACAATCTCTAACAATTCCACTCAAGTGATAAGGAAGTGAACAGTTTGAAAAAGAAACATGGGATCCGCGTTCAAACATAATTACTTCTGCGTCTTCATCCAGCCTTCTTACTCTGGCAGCTGTACCAGCACCACCAGCAACTCCTCCAACAACTAAAATCTTTTTACTCATATCTTATTCCTCCTGTGAATTTTGTATTATAAATCACTGCTTTAGCTAGGATGGAACTATAGCCTGGAACAGTATATTACTTGCTAAGTCTAATAAATTTTTTCACTGAACTTATTACTAATTACTCCTCCGATAATCATGAAAACCAGGAATATCCAGCCTGAGAGTGAGAAGTTAGATATTGGAGTATATAAGGCTCCAACATTACAACCTTGAGCTAATCGAGTACCAAACCCCATTGTTAAACCACCAAGGGCATACATTACTCCTTGTTTTTTTGTTATATGCAGTTCAGAATTAAAGAATTCCATAAACTTACCTGCAGTTAAAAGATAAATAATTGCTCCGACTAAAATACCAAAGTTCTGGACAGAAATTTGATGCTCAAAAAAAGGTGTAGAAAATGAACTTGCAGATAGCTTAGTGAATTCTGCCAGACTTTCTGCAGAAACTCCAAATAACATTAAGATTTTCCCAAACCAGATACCATATGGCTGTGAAACTCCCCAACCATATCCGGTTACTCCCATCATAATTGTTACAATTACAGCTAATGCAATTCCACCCTGCTTTAATGTCCAGGGTTTTTCAAATAAGTGATAATATGTATCAGCACTGAATAATTTGAAATTTTTTAAATCCATTGGTTCTAAATTTCCCTGAATTCTTTCGATTTCAAGTCCCCTATATTCACCTGTTTTTTTCTTGTGTTTTTCATACATGTAAGAGAGGATAGTGAAAAGAAGACATAAGGCGCCGAGAGCAAGCAGACCTCCTAAATAACCTTCAAAACCATCTCCCTGGAATAAATCCGGTAGAAAAACTCCTCCCATAGTTCTATAGCCAATATATGTGCTAAACCATGAATCTTGAACCCAGTTTGCAGTATACTGAATCGGAAAACCAATAAATACTCCAAACATAAAAAAAATGAGGGTTGTAAAAGCCCTGGGAAGTGCCTGTGGTAAGTCTGTCAGAACTCCACTCGCACAGCAGACGGAAATAGACATTCCAAAACCAAATAAAAATCCTCCCAGCATTAAACCAATATTAATTGGTTTAATCCAGAGATTGTAGCTTGCTGGATCTTTGCCAAATAAAAAGGCTGTCATTAAAGTGGCGGTAATAAAAAACATAAACATAAGAGTTCTCATTAATTTAGTTGAACCAGTTCTATAAGCTCTGTTTACACTACCTGCAAAGCCAGTGTAAGCTCTTGCAAGAGCATATCCCAGTCCTGACCCGGCTAACAATCTAAAAAACAAAAGGTCTGTTTTTAGCCAGAACTTTGCTATTACTAAAATTATAATTACAGCTATTAATCCTAAAACTTTTTCAAATTTTTTCATTAAAAAATTACCTCCTCATATTTTTTGAATATCAAATAACTTTGTTCTAAAATTCGCAAAACAGAATAAAAAAATAAAAAAAGTGCTGTTAATTTGAAATAAAAGTTATTTATAATATAATTCACAAGTTTCTACAATAATTATATACTATTTATTGATAATACTAAAATAATAATATCTTATGTTGGATAACTTTATGTTATGGATAGGAGAAAATTCTGATTTGACTCGAACAATTCCGAGTGCTATACTATACTTAAAATACATGATAGGGGTATAGTCAATAAGGGGGAATAATAATGGATCATCAGAAAATGTTAGAGGACTTTAAAAAGAGATTCAAAATTTCTTTAGTTATAACGGTACCAATTTTAGCACTTTCACCTTTGATTCAGAGTTTTTTTGGCTACAGTTTTGAGTTTGCAGGCAGTCAGTATGTTCTATTTCTGCTTTCTACAGTTATTTTCTTTTATGGTGGCTGGCCATTCTTAAGTGGAATGAAAAATGAATTAGCTGATAAAACTCCGGGTATGATGACTTTAATTGCTCTTGCAATTTCTGTCGCCTATTTTTACAGTTCAGCAGTTGTCTTTGGTCTGGAAGGTAGATTTTTCTTCTGGGAGCTGGCAACTTTAATTGTAATTATGCTTTTAGGCCACTGGATTGAGATGCGCTCGGTTATGGGAGCCTCTAATGCTCTAGAAGAACTGGCAAAACTGATGCCGGATGAGGCCCATAAAATTGTTGATGGAGAAGTTAAAGAAATTAAAATAAAAGAGCTAAAAAAGGGAGATCAGATTTTAGTTAAACCGGGTGAGAAAATACCAGCTGATGGAGTAATTTACGAAGGAGACTCCTATATAGATGAATCAATGTTAACCGGAGAATCAGAACCGGTTGTAAGAGAAGTTGATGATGAAGTAATAGGTGGATCTGTTAATGGTGACAGCTCAATTAAAATTAGAATAGAAAAAGCTGGGGATGAGAGTTACCTGTCCCAGGTTATAGATCTGGTTAAAGAATCTCAGGCAGCTAAATCGAAGACTCAGAATTTTGCCGATCGAGCAGCTTTCTGGCTGACACTAATTGCTATTACAGCAGGAACAATTACTCTTTTTAGCTGGTACTTTATTACCGGAGACTTAGCTTTTTCTATAGAGCGGATGGCAACAGTTATGGTTATCACCTGTCCCCATGCTTTAGGGCTTGCTATACCACTGGTGGTAGCTGTTTCCACAACTCTATCAGCTAAAAATGGACTGCTGATCCGTGATCGTACTGCTTTTGAAAATGCGCGTAAAATAGATACAGTTTTATTTGATAAAACAGGTACCCTGACTAAAGGAGAATTTGGAGTTGAAGCAGTAGAAAGTTTTGTGGATAAATATAATATGGAAGAGATTCTGCAGAAAGCAGCTTCTTTAGAACAGGAATCAGAACACCCAATTGCAGCTGGAATAGTAAAAAGAGCAGAAGAAGATGAAGTAGAACTGCTGAAAGTAGATGATTTTGAGATAATTAAAGGTAAAGGTGTTATCGGAAAAATTGAAGGCGGAGATTTTAAAGCTGTTTCTCCCGGTTATCTGAAAGAAAATAATATAGAAGTACCACAGGATGCTTTAAAAGAAGGTCCATTTACCGAAATCTTTATTTTAGAAGCTGGAAATTTAATTGGAATGGTTAGACTGGCCGATCAAATTAGAGAAAGCTCTTATGAGGCAGTACAAAAACTTAAGGATAAAGGAATTAAGGTCAAAATGCTGACCGGAGATAATCAGAAAACTGCAGAATATGTAAGTAATGAACTTGGTCTAACTGATTTCTTTGCTGAAATTCTACCTGATGAGAAGCAGAAAAAAGTAGAAGAGCTGCAGGCTGAAGGTGCTTTTGTGGCGATGACTGGTGATGGTGTTAATGATGCACCAGCCCTGGCTAAAGCTGATATAGGGATTGCAATTGGCTCAGGTACAGATGTAGCTGCCGAAACAGCAGATATAATTCTGGTTGAAAGTGATCCGCTTGATGTGCTTAAGCTTATCGAGTTTGGCAGCTTAACTTATAAGAAGATGATTCAGAATTTATTCTGGGCTACAGGCTATAACGCTTTTGCAATACCACTGGCAGCAGGTGTACTGGCAGGGGTTGGAATTATGATTTCTCCAGCAGTTGGTGCAGTACTGATGTCGATGAGTACAGTGATTGTGGCGATCAATGCCAAGATGTTAAAGTTTTAAATTTGATCTGAATATAAATTTATTAGTTGTTTTTTGAGGAAGCTAATTTCAAAATTAAATATTTATTGATTATAACCTCAGCTAACTTCAGAATTAAATTTTTTTGAAGCTGGCTGAGGTCTTTTTTTGCAAAAAATGATTTATATCATAGCTGCCTTCCCTAAAAATAGTTATACTGGTGGTACAAAGAAATCAGGGAGGTTGTTTGAGATGAAAAAGAAATTAAAAATAGTCACAATAGCAGGAATTTTAATTGCAATAGGCTGGTTAAGTAATTTATTAAATTTTGATCCACTAATTTTTAATACATCGATGGTGGCGGCAGCTATTATTGCCGGGTATCAGGTAGCTATCAATGCCTATAATACTTTAAAGATGAAAGTGATCAGTATTAATTTACTGGTAACAATAGCTGCTGTAGGGGCAGTTATTATTGGGGAATACTGGGAAGCTGCAGCAGTTACATTTTTGTTTGCTTTTGGTTCCTATTTAGAAAGCAGAACAGTAGGTAAAGCCAGAGATGCAATTAGAGACTTAATGGATCTGGCTCCCAATTTGGCTACAGTTATCAGGGAAGGAGAAGAAAAAGAGATTGCTGCAGAAAAAGTAGAGGTTGAAGAGGTAGTAATCGTCAGGCCGGGAGAAAAAATACCGGTTGATGGTACTGTAATTAAAGGTAAAAGTGAAGTCAACCAGGCAGCTATTACAGGGGAATCAATACCGGTCAGTAAAGAAAAAGGAGATGAAGTCTTCAGCGGCACTATAAATAAGAATGGTTATCTGGAAATTAAAACTGAAAAGGTTGGAGATGACACTACTTTTGGTAAAATAATAGAGCTGGTAGAAGAGGCCCAGGAAGAAAAAGCTCCTACTCAAAAATTAATGGAGCGTTTTTCTAAATATTATACACCCGGAATTATTTTGCTTTCACTTATTTCCTACTTTATTAGCGGTAGTGTCCGGCTTTCTCTAACCCTGCTTGTTATTGGCTGTCCGGGAGCACTGGTTATTTCAACTCCGATATCTATTGTAGCCGGAATTGGTAATGGAGCCAAAAATGGAATTTTGATCAAGGGAGGTGAGTACTTAGAAAAATCAGGAGAAATCGATATGGTTGCCTTTGATAAAACTGGAACCTTAAGTAAAGGAGAAGCAGAAGTTAATCAGATAATAACTTATAACAAAAATGAAGCTGAAGTTTTAAGTCTGGCGGCAGCTGCTGAATTTAATTCTGAACATCACCTGGCCCGGGCCATCAAAAATAAAGCAGAAAAGACACTGGAAACAGAAATTAAATCTCCAGTAAACTTTGAGACTCATACCGGAAAAGGAGTAACTGCTCAAATTGACAGTAAAAAAATTATGATCGGAAACAGCAGATTATTTAGGGAGCAGGGAATTGAAATCAGTCAGGAAATTGAAGAGCAAAAAAACCAGCTGGAAGCAGAGGGGAAAACAGTGGTTGTGGCAGCAGAAAATGATCAAATTATCGCCTTAATTTCCATTGCTGACAGACCTCGAGAAAATGCCTATCAGATTGTAGAGAAGCTAAAAAATGTAGGTATCAAAAAAGTAGTGATGTTAACTGGAGACAATGAGCGAATAGCAGAATCAGTTGCTGATGAATTAAATCTTGATGGTTATAAAGCTGAATTACTGCCCGAAGATAAGGTAAAGGCGGTAGAAGAATATCAAAAAGAAGGTTATAAAGTGGCTATGGTAGGAGATGGAATCAATGATACACCTTCTCTGGTAACGGCTGATATTGGGATCGCAATGGGAGCAGCCGGTACAGATGCTGCAATTGATACGGCGGATATTACTTTAATGGCAGATAACTTAAATAAACTGCCATATGCAATAGGACTCAGCAAAGCAGCTAATAGAAATATAAAACAAAATGTAGTTTTTGCTGTTCTGATTGTTTTCGCTCTACTGGCAGGTGTTTTAGGTCAGAAAGTATTTCTAGCTTCTGGAATGCTGGTCCATGAGTTGAGTGTTTTAATAGTAATCTTTAATGCAATGCGCTTATTGAGATATGATACAGCATAAAAAAATAATTTCAGTTTAATAATTTTTATTAAGAATAATTCAAAAAATATAATTTGGAGGTAGAAAATAATGAAAAAAATTAAACTTTATTTAGAAGAACTGAGTTGTCCTGACTGTGCAAATAAGGTAGAACAGGTTTTAAATAAAACAGAAGGAGTCAAAAAAGCTGATGTTCATTATACAACCAGCAGGGCTAATGTAGAATATGATCCAGATAAAATTAATTCGGACGGGTTAAAAAAAGCAGTAGCAAAAACAGGATATGAAGTAGAAAAGACTAAATAAATAATAAAGGGCATTTGCTTTTCTCTTTAAGTTTGACTGCTCAAAAGCATATTAGCTGGAGAAAGCAGATGCCCAAAATTTTATAACTAAGGGTGATAGTATGGATTCCTGTAAGCATGAGGCATGTGTCAGAAAGGTACCAATTTTTTCTGATCTGGATAATGAAAAAATAAACAAACTGAACAGTTTAGTCAAACAGAGAAAATTTAAAAATGGAGAGTTAATCTATCTGGAGGGAGAGATAGGAAAAAATATTTATATTATTGAATCCGGATTGGTTAAACTATATAGAAGTAATGAAGAGGGAAATCAATATATATTAAGATTATTAAAAGAAGGTGATTTCTTTGGCGAACTGGTATTATTTAAAGAAGAGCAGTTGAGCAGCAGTGCAGAAGCGGTAGGAGACTGCACAATCTGCATGCTTCCCAAAGATGAACTGGAAAAATTAATTAAGTCATCACCTGAACTCTCTTATAAACTTCTATCAGCGATTACCAGCCGTTTAAATAAAACTGAAAACAAATTACAGTCGCTGGCTTTAGAGGATGCAAAAGAGAAAACAATGCGTTTACTGCTGGAGCTGGCAAAAGAAAGCGGAATCAAAAAGGAGAATGGTATTTTAATAAATTTGCCTCTGAGTCGTGATGGTCTGGCAAATTTAATTGGAACAACCCAGGAAACATTAAGCCGCAAATTGTCTGCCCTGCAGCAGGAAGGACTTATTTCGATACAGGGCCAGAAAAAGATTTTAATTAAAAATGATTAATTATCAATAAATATTTAAAATTATTAAGGTGCTTTCTCAATTCAGAGAACAGCACCTTTTTTCTTGACAGCCTGAATCTTGAGTGTTATACTATGTTTAAAGATACCATATAGGGGTATATAGAATCAAATTAAGGGGTTTTTATTATGAGTAAAAATAATAAAATCAAAAAGCGTTATGATCGAATTGCTCCAGTCTATGATTCTTTAGAACTGCTCATGGAAAAGGGGAAGATGGGGGACTGGCGTCAGAATCTCTGGCAGAAGGTTGAAGATAAAATTGATAAAGCCGGAATGAGGCTCCTGGAAGCAGGTGTCGGAAGTGGTAAAAATATCGAATACTACCCGGAAGATCTTGAAATTTACGCCATAGATTTCAGTCCTAAAATGCTTAATCAGGCAGAAAAAAAGGCAAAAAAATATAATAAAGAGGTAAATTTGCTGGAAATGGATATTCAAAATCTGGATTTTGAAGATGATTATTTTGATCTGATTGTGACCAGCTGTGTATTCTGTTCGGTTCCTGACCCGGTTAAGGGGTTAAAAGAATTAAAACGAGTGCTTAAAAAAGAGGGCAGGATAATAATGCTGGAGCATATGCGCAGTCAAAATGAATTTGTTGGTAAAATGATGGATTGGTTTAACTGGGTTAGTCTCTACACCTGGGGAGCGAATATAAATCGTAAAACAATAGAAAATATAGAAAAAGCAGGGCTGGAGCTGGTTGAGATTAATGATCTGATGTCTGATATTGTTAAAGAAATTGAGCTGAAAAAGTAATTTAATCTTGACAAAAACACTAAGTAATGTTACTATTATTTATACCCCCTACATGTATAATGTATAAAGGAGATGTTAATAAAATGAAAAAGACAATTATCATTGAAGGAATGTCCTGTGGACACTGTGAAATGCACACTAAAGAAGAATTAGAAAAAATTGATGGTGTTATTTCTGCAGAAGCTGATGCTGATCAGGGTCAGGCTGTAGTAGAAATGGAAAAAGAGGTAGCAGAAGATAAGCTAAAAGCCGCTGTTGAAGAAGCTGGCTACGAATATATTAAAACTGCATAGATTTAAAAAATTTTAATCTAAATATACATGCTAGGGGTACATTTTTTAAAATAGGAGGTAAACTCCAATGGAAGAATTAGCTACTGTAGTTAAAAAGAAAAGCGAGAAGGCAGAGGTTAAAATCACAAGATATTCTGCCTGCAGTAAGTGTGATAAAAGCTGCAGTCTGGCTGGTGACAGCCATGATCAGGACGAAATTGTTTTAGAAGTGGAAGATAGGATTGGAGTTACACCAGGAGATCAGGTTTTAGTTGAAATGGAAAAAGGCAATCTCTTATTTGCTACTATTGTTGTTTACGTAATTCCAATATTTTTAATGATAGCAGGCTATTTTTTCGGAGTCTGGATGGCAGCCTTGTTGAATATAGCGGCAGCAGAAGTGGCAGGTATTGCAGGTACTTTTGTTTTTTTAATTCTTTCGTTTTTAATAAACAAATTATTTAATTCTCATCTGAAAAAGACTTCTTCTTTTGAGCCGAAAATTAAACGAATAATTAATAGAAGTTAAATATATATTAGATCCACACATGATTGCTTTAGAAGCTAAATCAAAAAATTGTACTTTTAGAAACAGTAATATATACTCCAGGGAGGATATAAGATGGCTCACGGTAAAGATAAAAAAGGCTGGTGGCAGAAATTTGTTGATAAATTAGCTTCAGCAAATGAAAAACAGTATGGAGATGATGTTCCGGACTGCTGTGGAGATGGAAAAACAAAAAAAGAAAATGGAAAGTGAGAATAATCCTATTATGTCGATAGAACTAATTAGATAATAATTATTACAATTTAATGGAGGTGCAGAATAATGGCAAGTAAGAAAATAACTTTAAAAATAACAGATATGAGCTGTGCCAGCTGTTCTCAGACAGTAGAAAAAGCTTTAAACAAAGCTGATGGAGTAAGTGAGGCACAGGTTAATTTTGCTGCTGAAAAAGCATATGTCACTTTTGATCCACAGCAAAACAGCAGAGGAAAATTAATTAAGGTTGTTGAAAACAGCGGTTATGGTGTTAAAGAAGAAAAGGCAAAGACATCTTTTAAGGTAGGTGGAATGACCTGTGCCAGCTGTTCTTCAGCAGTTGAGAAAGCTTTAAATAAAAGTGAAGGTGTTTATCAGGCCAATGTCAATATTGCAACTGAAAAAGGTCATGTAGAGTATAATTCAGAAGTCTTAAGCAAAAACGATTTGAGGGAGATTGTAAAGAATTCTGGTTATGAGCTGCTCAGTTTTGAAGATGAAGAAACAGATAAAGGTAGTGAGAATGCTGAAGATGAACTCAGTGATGACATGAAAAAAGTTAAAGAAGCAAAGCAGAAAATGTGGGGTACCTGGGCTTTTACAATACCGATTATGCTCTGGATGATTCCGGAGATGTTCTTTGGGGTTGCCTGGCCTAATATGCAGATCTTTAATTTAGGAATGATTGTGCTGGCGATTCCACCACTTTTTGTTTTTGGTCGTAAAACTTTTATAACTGCCTACAGAGCAGTTACTCATGGAAGTGCAAATATGGATGTGCTGATTGCAATGGGTACTGGTGCAGCTTTTATCACCGGACCTGCAGTTTTCTTTACTCCGATTGCAAATTATGCTGGAGTTTCAGCAATGATTATGGCTTTTCATTTAACCGGGCGCTATATTGAAGAAACCGCCAAGGGTAGGGCTTCTCAGGCAATTCGAAAATTACTGGAACTGGGAGCAAAAACTGCAACAATTATTGAGAATGGAAATGAAAAAGAAGTTGCAATTGAGGATGTACAGCCTGGAGATATCATGCTGATAAAACCAGGAGAAAAAATCCCTACTGATGGAGAAATTGTAGAAGGTGAGACTACTGTTGACGAGTCAATGGCAACTGGAGAATCAATGCCTGTTAAGAGGAAAAAGGGAGACGAAGTAATTGGTGCCACTGTTAATCAGAATGGATTGATTAAGGTAAAAGCCACCAAAGTGGGTAAGGATACCTTCCTGTCTCAGGTAGTGAAAATGGTTGAAGAAGCTCAGGGAACCAAAGTTCCGATTCAGGAATTTGCTGATAAGATAACAGGAATCTTTGTCCCCACTGTTTTAGTTGTAGCGGCCTCAACCTTTGTCTTATGGCTGATCTTTCCTGATGCATTAAGAGAAGTTGGTTTCTGGGCTCAATCATTTCTTCCCTGGGTTGATCCGACTTTAGGAACATTTACTCTGGCAATTTTCGCAACAATCGCTGTCTTAGTAATTGCCTGTCCCTGTGCTTTAGGACTGGCAACTCCAACTGCTCTGATGGTTGGAAGTGGAATTGGAGCTGAAAATGGAGTTCTAATCCGTAAAGGTGAGGCAATCCAGACAATGAAGGATGTACACACAATTGTTTTTGATAAAACTGGAACCATTACCAAGGGTAAACCCGAGGTAACAGATATAACTGCAGCTTCAGACAGCAGTGAAGAGGAATTGCTGCAGCTGGCTGCAAGTGTAGAAGCGGGTTCTGAACATCCTCTGGGAGAAGCAATAGTTCGAGGAGCTAAGGACAGAGAAATTGAAATCAAAGAAATTAAAAACTTCAACTCTGTAACCGGTAAAGGGGTTAAAGCGGATGTTGAAGGTAAAGAAGTACTTGTTGGGAGCAGAAAATTAATGGAATCAGCTGGAATAGATACCTCTGATTTTGAAGATGAATTACAGAGACTGGAAAATGAAGCTAAAACCGCAATGCTGGCTGCAGCTGAGGGGAAAATGCTGGGAATAGTTGCTGTAGCAGATGCTTTAAAAGAAGATTCTATCCAGGCAATTGCTGAACTAAAAAAATTGGGCTTAGAAACAGCAATGATCACGGGGGATAATCAGCGTACAGCTGAGGCAATAGCAAAAGAAGTTGGAATTGACCATGTAGTTGCCGAAGTTATGCCCGATGGTAAAGTAGATAAGGTAAAAGAACTGCAGTCTGAGTTTGGTGTGATTGCAATGGTTGGTGATGGAATCAATGATGCACCAGCTTTAACTCAGGCAAATGTTGGAATAGCAATTGGTACCGGTACAGATATTGCAATAGAATCATCAGATATTACTCTTGTTCGCGGTGATTTATCTTCTGTAATTACAGCAGTTAAACTTTCCCGGGCAACATTTAGAAAAATTAAACAGAATTTATTCTGGGCCTTTTTCTACAACCTGATTGCGATTCCGGTTGCAATTTTAGGACTGCTGCATCCGGTAATTGCTGAGATGGCAATGGCTACAAGTTCAATTAGTGTTGTCACAAACGCCAATCTCTTAAGACGCAAAAATGTTCAGGCAGATTATAAAGAAAATTAAAGCTAGCATTATTTAAAGATAAATTGAGAATAATTGAATTTGAAATGGAAAAATAGAATGGGGGGGATTTGATGAATTCTTTATGTGATTTAGATAAAAAAGAGTTAACAACTCGTTTACGAAGAATAGAAGGTCAGGTTCGTGGACTGCAGCGGATGGTGGAAGAAGATAAATACTGTGTTGATATCTTACATCAAATTAATGCAGTCCAGGGTGGACTCAAAAAAGTTGGTTTAAAAATTCTGGATAAACATGTCCACGGCTGTGTACAGAGGGCCGTTAAAGACGAAGAAGGCGATGATGTAATTAATGAACTGATGGAGGTACTGGCCAAATTTACTGATTAATTATGAATTAGCTTTGTTAAAGTGATTATTAATTAGACTTAAATCCTAATAGCATAAATAAAGCCAGGGCATAAAAACCCTGGCTTTATATGTTTAAAATTAATAAGTCAAGGAATTATTAAAATTGTAAAACAAGATACATGACATAACTCCTGAATTTGATATTTTAAAATTCTAAGAGTATAATTATAAATAGATTAATTTTTAGTGAATTATAATTGACAAATTATTTAAATTGTGATTTAATGATAAAAAGAAAATATATCTGTTGTCTAATCTCATTTGAGAGCGGGGGACCCACTTTTTTGGGGCGAATCTATATTAGAAGAAGACCTTTACTTCTAGCCCGGCAGCTAACTCCGTAGACTTTATTAAGGGACAGACTGCCTGTCATGGCGTTAATTTACTATTGACACTACAGTCTATCTGTAGTGTTTTTTTGCATTTATTAGACTTTTTATTAATAATTTAATGAGGTACATAATTTAAGAAAATGGAATAGGGGAATCAGAAATGAAGATCAGTAAGAAAAATTTAACCCCGGCTCAATATTTAGTTAGCGGCTATTTTATAATAATTATGCTGGGGGCTTTACTTTTAATGCTGCCTATTGCCACTACTGATGGTCAGGGTTTAAATGCAGTTGATGCAGTTTTTACTGCCACTTCTGCTACCTGTGTTACAGGTTTAATTGTAGTTAATACCAAAGAAGCTTTTACTATTTTTGGTTCAACGGTCATTATGCTTTTGATTCAAATTGGTGGGCTGGGTATTATGTCTATGTCAACACTGTTTGCTTTTATTATTGGCAAAAAAATAAGCCTCAAAGAAAGATTAATTATCCAGGAAGATTTAAATCAGTATCAAATTTCTGGTATGGTGAAGTTGGTTCAGTATTTATTAGGCTTCACCTTTGCTATAGAAGGAACGGCAGCTGTAATCTTATTTGCCCGTCTGGTTCAGGATTATCCTGCCGGTAGAGCAATCTATTTAGCAATTTTTCATTCAGTGTCTGCTTTTAATAATGCTGGTTTTGATCTTTTTGGTAACAGTTTAGAGAACTTTACCGGAGATATAACCATAAATTTTGTTATTATGGCTTTAATTATCCTGGGAGGTATAGGTTTTGGAGTCATGGTAGAAGCCTATAATCGGGTTAAATTTAAAAAGTCAACTCTGCAGACTAAAATTGTAATTGTGATGACACTGGTACTCTTAGTTTTTGGTTTTATTGTCTTTTTTGCTTTAGAATATGATAATACTCTTGCTGGATTACCACTGCTTGATAAAACACTGGGGGCAATGTTTCTTTCTGTTACACCCAGAACAGCAGGTTTTAATACAGTTCCAACTGGAGCTTTAAAACAGTCTTCACTTTTTATTATCATCATCTTAATGTTTATAGGTGCTTCTCCCGGTTCAACTGGTGGAGGGATCAAGACAACTACTTTTGGAGTAATGCTTGTTACTCTAAAAAATATGATTACAGGTAAAGAAGACATGGAAGTATATAACCGCCGGTTTGAAAAAAAGATTATCTATGAGGCCTTTACAATTACAATGCTGGCTGCTGGTCTGGTTGTATTAGTAACTACTTTATTATTGATAATCGAGGACTTTCAATTTATAGATGTTTTATTTGAGACAGTTTCTGCCTTTGGTACGGTGGGACTTTCAACTGGAATTACAGGTCAATTATCTGATATCAGCAGAGTCTTAATCACAATAACTATGTTTGCCGGTAGAGTTGGACCTTTGACTTTAGCACTGGCATTTGGAGAAAGAGTAAGAAAAGGTAAATATCACTATCCAACAGAAAAAGTAATGGTTGGTTAATTTCGATAGGGGGAAGAATAAATGAAACAGTTTGTTGTTGTAGGTTTGGGAAGATTTGGTGCCAGTGTTGCTGCAACTCTGGCAGAAAATGGACATGATGTTTTAGCTATTGACCGCGACCCAGAAAAAGTGCAGGCAATTAGTGGAGATGTAACTCATGCTGTAGAGGCTGATGCCACTGATGAGGAAGCTCTAAAAACTCTGGGAGTCAGAAACTTTGATGTAGCAGTAGTCAGTATTGGGGACAATGTTTCGGCAAATATCTTATGTACTTTAATCTTAAAGGAATTAAATTTGCCATATGTAATTGTCAAAGCTCCTGATACCTTACATGGTAAGGTTTTAACTAAAGTGGGAGCAGATAGAGTGGTTTATCCAGAAAGAGATATGGGAGTTAGAATTGCTCAAAATTTAATTTCTTCCAATGTTTTAGATTATATTGAGTTTGCACCTGAGTATGGAGTTATTGAAATTCTGGCAAGTCAGAAAATGGTTGGAAGAACATTAAAAGAACTGGAGTTAAGAGCTAATTTTGATGTCAATGTAATGGCAATTAAACGAGGAGAGCAGCTCTACATTTCTCCGGGTGCTGATGATAAAATTATGGATGGAGATAAACTAGTTTTAATGGGTAAAAACGAAAACTTAGATAAAATGAGAGATTTCGGGAACTAAATATTACCTGGTTACTTAAAGATAATCTTTTGTTAGGGAGTGTAAAAAGATGAAAATAAAAACATTAAAAGGCAAAATGCTCCTTGGTTTTGCAGTTATGATTATTATAATAGCAGGAGTTGTGGGTTGGAGTATCTATAATTTTGAAACTTTATCAAATGCTATAAATGATATTATGGTTGAAAATTACCGCAGTATTAAAGCCAGTGACAGTATGGTGGAGTCAATTGAGCGTCAGGATAGTGCTCTGCTGCTGCTTTTAAGATCTACAGAAGATCAGGGTCAGGAGATATTCAGGAGAAATGAAAAAGAATTTTATACCTGGCTGGCCCGAGCAGAAGATAATATTACTATCGAGGGTGAAGGCGAGATTTTAGAACAAATAAATGAAAAATATTTTAGTTTTGTTTCTAAATTTGATAAGTTTTATAATGCAGATGAAGATCAGCGCTGGGAGATATATAACCAGGAACTGCTTCCTTTATTTAATGAAATCAAAAGTGATATCCGTGAACTAAGAGAATTAAATAGGCAGGCAATGGTTGAAGCACAGCGTGATGCAAATAGCAGAGCCAATCAGGCAATTATCTATACTATTGTGCTCGCCCTAACAGTAATTATAGTTTCTCTGATTTTTGCTGTTTATCTAACAAAGCAAATCTTGCGGCCGATTAGGGAGCTGGAAAAAGGAATCCAAAAAGTTGCAGATAGAAATTTTCAACAGCAGGTAGAAGTCGCCTCTGAAGATGAAATTGGAGCACTTGCTGATGAATTTAATGAGATGATTTCAAAGCTGCAGGAATACGAGAAACTTAATGTTAAAAAACTGGTAATGGAAAAAGAAAAGTCGGAAGCAGTAGTTAATAATTTAAGCAGCCCTTTAATTGTAACGGATCAGGATCATAAAATTGTATTAATTAATGAAACTGCAAAAGAGTTATTTTCTATCAAACAGGATGTGATTGATACCCACTTTTTAGAAGTGATTCAGGCAGAAGAGATTTTCGAATATATTAAAAATCCTGACGCCAAAGAAAAAAGAACATTTAAACTAAAGAAAGATGATAAAGAAAGACATTATAGAATATCTACAAAACAGGTAATAGATGAAGATGAAGAATATCAATTTACAGTTACTCTTTTAGAAGATATTACAAGGTTAAAAGAAATTGATAATATGAAATCAGAATTTGTTTCTACTGTTTCTCACGAATTTAGAACTCCGCTGACTTCAATGAATATGGGCTTAAGTATGGTAATTAATGAAGATACAGGAGAGCTAAATGAGGAGCAGCGTGAACTGCTGGAAGCTGCTTATGAGGATGTTGAGCGGCTGACAGAGCTGGTAAATGATCTGCTTGATCTTTCAAAGATTGAATCAGGCAGAATTGAAATGGAATTTGATAAGGTTGATGTCAATAATCTTATAGAGAAAACACTTAATCCATTTTATAAACAGGCTGAAGAAAAGGAAATTGAACTCAAATTTAAACAGTCAGAGGATAATGTTTTCGCCTGGGCAGATCCTTCCAAAATCAGCTGGGTTATTTCCAATTTAGTTGGCAACGCACTTCGCTATGCAGATGAAGGAAAAATTGAGGTCTCTGCAGAAGTAAAGGGAAGAAGGGTGCTGGTTTCAGTTACAGATAATGGGCCTGGAATTCCAAAAGAATATCAATCCAAGATATTTGATAAGTTTGTGCGGGCAGGTAATGATAAAGATGAGAAAAGCGGTACAGGACTTGGTCTGGCTATTTCAAAGGAGATTATCACTGCCCATAATGGTAGAATCTGGGTAGATAGTGAAGAGGGTGAAGGTTCAACATTTTCGTTCTATATTCCACGGTTTGGCTATCAGGAGGAAAATAATGAGTAAAATATTAGTAGTAGATGATGAAAAAAATATCAGGCTTGTGGTTGGTAAAAGTCTGGAAAAAGCAGGCTTTGATGTAGTTTATGCAGTTGATGGAGTGGAAGCGGTTGATCAGGCAAATAAATTTAATCCTGATCTTGTGCTTTTAGATCTGAGACTGCCAAAAATGAATGGATTTTTAGTGTTGGAAGCTCTTAAAGGTGATACTCCAACTGAAGATATTCCAATAATTATTCTTTCGGCTTTATCAGAGGAAGATGATGTGCAGAAAGCAATTTCTCTGGGGGCTGAAGATTTTTTAGTAAAACCAATAAGTCAGAGTGATCTGCTGGCTGCTGTAGAAGAAAATATAAGGGTTGAAGAAAGAGGAAATAGTAAAGAAGAGGAAAATGAGGAGGAAAAAAATTATGAAGAATAAAATATTAATCGTTGATGATGAAAAAAATATTCGACTGACTTTAAAAACTGCTTTATCAAAAGCTGGTTATGAGGTAGAAACTGCTGTTAATGGTGAAGATGGTTTAAGTAAACTACAGGAAGAAGAATATCCAATTGTGCTATTGGATATGAAAATGCCAGGTATGGATGGAATTCAATTTTTAAAAAAAATTACAGATGATGAAATTGAAACTAAAGTAATAATGATCACAGGTTATGGAAGTGTAGAAACTGCTGTGGAAACTCTAAAGCTGGGGGCGGTTGATTATCTGCGCAAACCATTTAAGCCAGAAGAAATCATTAAAATTGTAGAAGATGTTTTTGATCGTTATGAAGTGGAAAATAGCGAAAAAGAAGTAGAAACATTTGATGAATATATTATGCTGGCTAAAAATGCAATTAATAAAAGGAATTTTTCAAAAGCGAAGGAAATGCTGCAGAAAGCTACTTCTTTAGATTCCGAAAAACCGGAACCCTTTAATCTACTGGGAATCATTTACGAAATGCAGCATAAACAGGCAGAGGCCATGAAAATGTATAGAGCAGCTTTAGCACTAGAACCTGGATATAAGCCGGCTAATGATAATATTGAGCGTGCTGGTGAGAGTATGGGTTCAATTGATCTGGACAATGTTAATTTTGGGGATGACGAGGAGGAAAAATAAATGTTTATAGTGATTATAGGCTGTGGCAGAACCGGTTCTCTGCTGGCAGGAAACCTCTCCCGCTCCGGTCATGAAGTAGTTGTGATTGAACATGATCCAGAGTCATTTGCTCTGCTCCCTGTTGATTTTTCCGGTTTTCAGATTGAGGGGGATGCCGCAGAAAATGATATTTTAAAAGAAGGAAAAATTGAGTCAGCTGATCTGGTTATAGTGAGTACTGGTAATGACCAGATAAATTATCTGGTATCACAGATGGCAAAGGTTAATTTTGATGTGCCAAGGATTATGGTCAGAACAATTGACCCGGCAGTAGAGAAAATGTATGAAAATGAAGATAGAGTGGAAAGCTTTTCGCAAATTTCTCTTTTAGCTGAAAATATGATTAATAAAATTGAGCGAGAAGGGATGAGATAAATGTGGATATCATATTAGTTGGTGGAGGCAAGTTGATTTATCATCTTGGCAAAAAATTAATATCAAAAGGACATTTTTTAACAATCATCAATAAAGATAGAAAACTGGCAGAGGATTTAGCGAGAGAAATCAACGCTACAGTTGTTTTTGGTGATGCAACTAATAAAACTGTATTAGAAGATGCAGGGGCCTATAAGGCTGATAATTTAGTTTCCTTAACTCAAAAAGACCATAATAACCTTTTTATCTGTAAAATGGCAATGGATTATTTTGGGGTGGAGAGAACAACAGCTCTGGTCAACAATCCAGAAAATGAGGAATTATTTAACACTTTAGGGATTACAGGCATCTTCAATATCACTGATTTAATCAGCTCGATCATTGAGCAGAGCGTGTCTGCAGATGATGTCAGTAATTTAACAATGATTGAAGAAGGGAAGTTAAGTATTTTCCAGGTAGAGGTATCTCCTGTGTCGGAGGCTGTGGGTAAAGAAATAAAGGATATAGATTTACCGCTGACCATTGTTTTAGGGGGAATAGTTCGTAATGGAGAAATTATCATTCCGCGTGGTGGTTCTCAAATTAAGGCAGGAGATAAAATAGTGATTATTTCACTGCCGGAAGAGCAGGCAGAGGCCATTAAAGTATTTGGTGGTGAAGAATAAAATGAAATATAAAAATCTACTTATTTCTCGCTATTTCTTGATTTCAAAATATACGGGAATAATAATTATGTTTGCTGGAGCGGCTATTGCTTCACCGCTTTTATTTTTAATAGCTTATCCAGAAGAGGCTGCTCTGGCTCCGCATTTTTTGCTGGCAGCAGGCCTCTCAGTGCTGGCAGGGTTAGCGCTTTATATTTATGGTAGTAAACATCAGGAAAAAGATGTCGAATTATCATTAAATGAAGGAAGTATAATAGTTATTTTTTCCTGGTTGGGAGCAATTTTTTTCTCTGCAATTCCTTTTATTACAATTCTGGATATGAGCTGGACTCATTCCATTTTTGAGGTTGTAAGTGGCTGGACAACTACAGGTTTATCACTGGTAGATGTTACAACTGCTCCCAAATTAATATTAATCTGGCGCAGTATTATGCAGTTTTTCGGAGGTGCTGGTCTGGCAGTTATTGCTTTATCATCACTGCTTCCAGTTCACGGAATGGGTCTCTATATGGCTGAGGCTCGAAGTGACAAACTGTTACCTCATGTTAAAAGATCAACAATGATGATTATGAAGATTTATACACTTTATACTATTGCTGGTATCTTTTTATACTATTTTTCCGGAATGTCTATGTTTGATTCTATCAATCACTCGATGGCAGCAATTTCTACCGGGGGATTTTCAACTCAACCGGACAGTATAGGTCATTATAACAGCCTTTCCATAGAAGTAGTAACCATTGTTCTAATGTTTTTAGGTACAATCAACTTTGCAACTCACTATACTTTACTTAAAGGTAAAATTAGAACTTTTTTTAAAAATGCAGAAATTCGCTTAATGATTACTTTATTTACGCTTTTAACACCAATTTTAATGTTTTTTTCATTAAATACTTTATATCCCAGATTGAGTGAGAATTTTAGGGTTACGTTTTTTCAGATTATAACTGCTTTATCAACAACCGGATTTTCGACCATCTCTTTTGCTGGCTGGCCCTTATTTGCTAATTTTATTATCATTTTAATTATGCTGGTTGGTGGAGGAACAGGATCAACTGCCGGTGGTATCAAGCAGTACAGGATTTATTTAATCTTTAAATCAATTTACTGGGAAATTAAAGAACAATTTTTACCCCGTAGAAGTGTGAGCAGTAATTATCTCTGGCGGGGAGAAAATAAGTTTCATGTTAAAGATCAGCATATTAAAGATGTGGCAAACTATATAATTCTATATTTATTTACCTTTTTTGCCGGGGTAGCAATTCATACTGCCTATGGATATTCTCTTTTAGACAGTATGTTTGAGTTTGGATCTGCTTTAGGAACTGTTGGACTTTCTATTGGTCTGATTTCTCCAGCGGCACCAGCCGGTATTATCTGGACTCAGACTATTGGTATGTTTTTAGGAAGATTAGAGTTTTTCATTATTCTTTATGCCGGTATTAAATTAGTCAAAGATGGTGTTTATATAGCAAAACATGATTAAATTTTGAGACAGGGGTGGTGTTAAATGGATCTGGGTAATATTATTTTAGGAGTAGTTACTATCTTTGTATTTATTTATCTTTCGTATGTTTTATTTTTTCCAACAAAGTTCTAAAAGGAAGGTGATAAGATGTTAAATATAGCAGCTTTAATTGTCTTTTTTGTACTATTATTTGCCTTAATATATGTCTTCGGCGAATATATAGCCTGGATATATCAGGAAGAGACAAATAGTAAAAGTGAACTACCTAAAAAGTTAAATTTGTTTAAAAAACTGGATCGACCTTTTAAGTTGATAGAAGAGAAAATATTTTCATTTTTGAATATCAAGCCAGACAAAGAAATGAATTGGAAGCAGTATCTATTTTCGCTTTTAATTTTCAATGGAATCTTATTTGTTTTTCTTTTTCTGGTCTTTAAATTCCAGAATATTCTACCACTAAATCCTCTTAATTTAGAAGGTATGAGCTGGGATCAGGCTTTTCATACAGCCAGTACTTTTGTCAGTAATACAAACCAGCAGCATTATGGTGGTGAAAATCTTTCTTATTTCTCCCAGCTATTTGCTGTTGGACTGGCAATGTTTTTATCTGCCGGTACTGGACTGGCACTTGCTCCTGCCTTTACCCGAGGAATCCAGAATCAAGAAGATAGTAGACTGGGTAATTTTTATGTCAATCTAATTAAAGGTTTAATCAGATTTTTACTGCCCATTTCATTTGTGATCGGAGTGATTTTAATTTCTCAGGGTTCACCCCAGTGGTTTGGTGGAGAGATTGTTGTCAATACCATTGAGGGAGTAAAACAGGCAATCAGAGTTGGTCCTGTAGCTGGAATTGAAGCGATTAAGACCCTGGGCACAAATGGTGGTGGTTTTTTTGCCGCCAATGCAGCTCATCCATTTGAAAACCCGACAATATTATCTAACTTAGTACTTAACTTAATTATGCTGGCCAGCCCGATGGCAATCATTTATGCCTTTGGAATCTGGATGGGCAAGAGAAGACATGGAGTTATTTTAATTGGGGCTTTATTTGTTATCTTTCTTGGTCTTTTCTGGGTTACTGCAGCTGGAGAAATGCAGCCCAATCGAGCAGTAACAATGGCAGAAAAAAATTTAAATATAACTGTTGATCAGAGTGCAGGCAATATGGAAGGAAAAGAGACGCGCTTTGGCAGTCTTTTAAGTTCACTCTGGGCAATATCCACAACTTCAACTACCAATGGCGCGGTAAACAGTATGCATAATAGTTATAGCCCACAGGGGCTCATGGGTCCATTCCTGGCTATGGCAATGAATTGTCTCTATAATGGTATTGGAGTTGGATTACTTAATTTAATGACCTATATCTTTATCTGTGTCTTTATCGCAGGTCTGATGATTGGTCGGGCACCACAGTACTTAGGTAAACAGATTGAGTGGAGAGAAGTTAAAATTGCAGCTTTAATTATTCTGCTGCTGCCTGTATTAGTCTTATTCCCAACTTCAATTGCAGTAATTACTGAAGCCGGAAAAGAAGCTATCCATAATCCTGGTTTTACTGGTTTTTCAGAAGTATTATATGAGATGTTTTCCGCCGGAGCCAATAATGGCAGTGGGATGGAAGGCTTAATGGATAATACAGTATTTTATAACCTACTCAATGGTGGCGCAATTCTAATGGGAAGATATCTTCCTATTTTCGGTCAGCTTTTAATAGCAGGTAATTTATCGAAGAAAAAAATCAGACCAGAAACAGAAGGAACACTTAAAGTAGAAAATCTGTCATTTCTAGTTCTATTTGTTGGTGTAATGATTATTATTGGTGGTTTAATCTTTATGCCTGCATTAGCAGTAGGACCAATTGCAGAAATGCTAAGTGGGGGGATGTAGAGATGTTCGATATAGATTGGGAACAGCAGTGGACAGCAATCAAACAGTCATTTATCAAACTTGATCCTGGATATTTAATTAAGAATCCGGTTATGTTTGTAGTAGAACTCTGTACTATACTGACAATAATTTTGACACTTTATCCACCGCTTTTTAATGGTCAGCAGCCCACCTGGTATTATCTGACAATCACAATAATTTTAGTCTTTACCTTATTATTTGCAAATTATGCCGAATCTCTGGCTGAACTGCAGGGGGAGGCTCATGCTGATAGCTTAAAGGCCTTACAGGTGGAAAGTGAAGGTAAGAGATTAAAAAATAAGGATATTGAATTAGATCAGATAACTGAAGACGACTATGAGGTGGTAGCTGGAGCAGATATAGAAAAAGGGGACTATGTTTTTGTAGAAAAAGGAGATATTATACCCCGTGATGGAGAAGTTGTTGCAGGTAGTGCTTCTATTGATGAATCAGCAATTACAGGAGAATCAGAACCTGTAATTAGAGAAAGTGGTGGTGACAGAAACTCTGTTACAGAAGGAACTGAAGTTTTAAGTGATGTGCTTAAAATTGAGGTTACTGCTGCTGTAGGAGAGTCATTTTTAGATAGGATGATTGGTCTGGTAGAAACAGCATCCAGACAGAAAACTCCCAATGAAATCTCGATGACCCTGCTTCTGGCCAGCTTTACCTTTGTCTATCTGGCAGCAGTTGTTACCATGCGTTTTTTTGGGATGTATGTAGATATGAACGTTGATGTGGCCAACTTGATTGCTCTTTTGATCGGTTTAATGCCGACAACAATTGGAGCTTTACTGGCCTCGATTAGAATAGCCGGGATGACCAGAGTAACCAGAGAAAATATAATTGCTAAATCGGGTAAAGCAGTTGAATCAGCAGGTGACCTTGATGCGCTGATTTTAGATAAAACAGGGACAATTACAACTGGAGAAAGAATCGCAGAAGAATTTATTGCAGTTGGCAGTGAAGATAATGAATTATATAAAGCCTGCCTCCAGTCTTCATATTTTGATGAAACTCCAGAAGGCCGTTCAGTAGTTAACCTGGCTCATGACTTAGATGTTGATGTAGATGAAAGTGAGCTGAAAAAGGAAAATTTTGTTGAATTTTCTGCTAAAACCAGAATGAGTGGTATTGATTTACCTGATGGAACTGAAATCAGAAAAGGTTCTGTAGAAGCAGTTAAGGAATATGCAGATGAGATTCCTGATGGATTAACTGATAAAGCCCATGAAATTGCAGATAGTGGAGGTACGCCTCTGGCTGTTGCTGTTGATAAGAAGATTCTGGGTTTAATTGAACTCCAGGATGAATTGAAAGTAGGCATTAAGGCCAGAATCCAGGAACTCCAGGAAATGGGAGTTAAATGTATTATGGCAACTGGTGATAACGAGAGAACTGCCCGCTATGTGGCTGAGCAGGCTGGAATAGAAGAATACTATTCTGAGTTTAAGCCGGAAGAAAAAATTGCTCTGGTTGAAAAAATACAGAAAACAGGAAAGTTAATTGGAATGACCGGTGATGGGACCAATGATGCTCCTGCTTTAGCCAAAGCTGATGTAGGACTTGCTATGCAGGCCGGAACAAATGCTGCTAAAGAAGCAGGAAATATGGTTGATCTTGATTCTGATCCGACAAAATTAATTGAGGTCGTTGCCATTGGTAAACAGTTATTAATGACCAGAGGTTCTCTAACAACCTTCAGTATTGCCAATGATATTTCCAGATATTTTGCGCTGGTTCCTGCAATTTTTAGTGCAGGAATACCGGCCTTACAGCAGATTAACTTTATGAACTTATATTCACCGCAGAGTGTAGTAATTGCTTCTTTAATTTATAATTCACTGATTATTCCTTTCTTAATTCCACTGGCAATGAAGGGTGTGGATTATAAAGCGGAAAGTTCTTCTAAGCTGCTGCGCAAGAATCTGGTTATGTACGGAGGAGCCGGTTTGATTGCACCATTTATTTCTATTAAATTAATTGATATGCTATTAGTAATGCTGGGGGTGTTTTAAATGAGTGCAAAAAAGAATATAATAACTGCAGTCAAGTTAATAGTTCTCTCACTTCTAATTTTCTCAATAGTTTATCCACTATTATTAGGGGGTGTGGGACAGTTATTTGGGAATAAAGCGGAAGGCAGTTTGATTTATCAGAATGGAGAGGCTGTAGGTTCCAGACTTATCGGTCAAAAATTTGATAGTGACATTTATTTTATATCCAGACCATCTTCAATTAATTATGATGCTACAACTTCTGGTAGTGCTAATTTAGCTGCTTCAAATCCTGAATTACAGCAGAGAATTGAGGCTGACTTAAAAAAAATTAAAGCTAAATATCAGCTTGGCAATATGGCTGTACCAGTAGATTTAATTACTGAATCTGGTTCTGCTCTAGATCCACATATCTCACCTGAGGCAGCTTATTTTCAGGTAGAATATCTGGTAGATCAGACAGGAATTTCTGAGTCAACCCTGAATTCATTAATAGAAGAACATACAGAGTCCAAGCTGCTCGGATTATATGGAAAAAGCAGAGTTAATGTGCTGGAATTAAATCTGGCACTTGAGGAGGTATTAGATTAATGAATGATAAATTACATGAGAACTGGCCTGGATATAAGAAGATTCTACTTCCTTTAGGCCATAAAGCAGATATTAATAATTTAACTGATCTAGCTTCCTATATTATTGAACGTAAAAAAGGAGAGGTTAAATTTATCCATGTCATGCGTGAGGGAAGTTATATTGACCTGCCGCGCGAATGGAGAGAGGGAGCTAAAAGAGTTACCGAAAGTCATCATAAGATGATGCAATATGGTATTCACAGTGACCGTGAAATTGTAACTTCTAAGACTATAGAAAGGGGTATTTTAGAGACTGCCTTTGATATGGAAGCAGAAGCGATCATCCTGGGCTGGGGTCCTAAGCCAGGGGCTAAAATTTCTAAAATGGCTTCTCATATCATGGATAATTTTCATGGTGATGTGATTATCTATAAAAATAGAGTTGATATTGAGCAGACCAAAAAAGTAATGTATCCAGTAGCAAAAGTACCTTCCAAAAGTAGATTGAATCTAATCAAACATATAGTACAGGAAACGGGTGCTACTTTGACATTGGCTCATTATGTAGATAAAAGAGATGGCAGCCGGCAGAAAGGAAAAAAAGTTCTGGCAGCAGCAAAAGATAAGGCGCTTGAATTTAAAATTGATGCTGAAACAATGATGCTGGAAGGAAATTCTCTGGCAGCCAGTATCAAAAAAGCTACAGAAGATTTTGAACTGCTGGTTATTGGTCCATCTGGAGACTGGTGGGTTTATCAGACAGTATTTGGCCGTACAACTGATAAAATTGCCGAAGCTGCTCAATGTTCTGTACTGCTTCATAAATATAAGAGTGAAGATGAATAAAAAAGAGCCAGTAATTTTCTGATCTCAAAAAAATACTGACTGTATAGAATTTATTTTATTAAAGACTGTGTCGGCTTATTTTGCCTGGCGCAGTCTTTTTTTATCACTTTACAAATTAAAATTTGATAAGAAAATTAAGCTTTAAAATAGAGGAATTTACTTATCTTTGTTTAAATATGGATATAGCGAGAAAGAAATTATTAAAAAAGGGGGTTAAATTTTGGATGCTGCAACTATAACAATTATTTTTATTATTCTTTCTGCTCTGATAGCCGTTGTCATCAGAAAGATAAAAAAAGACAAATGTCTTAAAGATTTCAGAGATGATATGGTTACTCTGGAACTCTTAAACGGTCAGCAGTACAGAGGTGAGTTGAAGCTGAAAAGTTCTGGGCTAAAATTTAATTATTCCGATTTTATTGAAGATGAGAGACAGCTTAAATTTTTGAGTTTTCTGCTTTATAAAAATGAATATCCTGATATTCAGGCAGTAGTGCGCTATCATAAAGATTTAACTGAGGAAGGAAAAATACTCAGAGCAGAGGATTTCAAGCAAACCTTCCAACCTTCACGCTGGCGGAAGTTCAGGCGCTCAACTTTAAATTTCTTAAAAATCATCAAAGATGCTGTTATTGAAATAATAAATATGATGACCAGCAATCTTTCCAAGACAACCCCTGTAGGAGCAGCTATCAGCAGCAATGACAGTCAGGTTAATAAAATGAAAAATGAGGTTTATAATTTAGTTGAAACTTCCTATGAGCCTCTGCTGGAAGATTATATTGGTGAAAGAGTGATTTTAGAATTAAAACGGGGTAATGACTGGGTCAAATATAATGGAGTTTTAAAAGATTATACGGCAGAATTTATTGAACTTATAGATGTTGATTATGGGGCCGAAAAAAGTGGTAAAATAGATGCTGACTTAATTGTTTTAAGAAAATATGGGATAGTTCGTAACTTAAGCGAGTAGAATTTAAGTATAATATTTTTAATAATATAAAGAAGGAGTGGTTTTGATGCCTTATATTAAAGTTCAGACTAATCAGAAAGTGGAAAAAGAAGAAGGATTATTAAAGAAGTTATCGGCTGAGATGGCAGATCAGCTGGGAAAACCGGAATCATATATTATGACAGCTCTGGAAGCTGAAACCAGAATGACTTTTGGCGGCAGCACAGAAAAGACAGCCTTTATTCAGGTAAAAAGCATCGGTTTAAAAGAATCAATGACCGAAGAACTATCTCAGTTTCTCTGTCAATTTCTTGAAACTGAATTAGAAATTGAGCAGGACAGAATATATATTGAATTTGCAGATGCTCCAGGTGCAATGTGGGGCTGGGATGGAGGCACATTTTAGTTGAAGGAGGTATTTAATGGCAGCACTGATTACAGGCTACTATGTAGAAAAAGATTATATTAAGCAGCTGGCAACTTTAAAAGAAGATGTTTCAAAAAAACGCGAAGATTCCTTTTGCTGGTATCACCTCAATGTTCTAAAAGAGGAGACCAAAAGATGGTTAAAAGAGGAGAGCGGTTTATCTGATATTGTAATTAAAGAATTAATCTCAGAAGAAACCAGACCCCGTATTTTAAAAGATGAAGCCGGGATACTTCTCAATTTGAGGGGGCTAAATTTAAATCCTGATTCAGATGAAGAAGACATGGTTTCTCTGCATATGTGGATAGAACCCGGTAGAATAATTACTACCCGCAGTGAGCGCATTTTTACCATTGATGACATCAATCAAAGTTATCAGAAGGGTAAAGGTCCCAGAACAACTGCTGATTTTTTGATTCAAGTGATTGATGGGATAAGTAATAGAATTAGTGATTATATTTACGATATTGAAGAACAGATTGATGAGATGGAAGAAGAAGTTTTAACTGCAGAAAGGTCTAAACTGCGGTCTTTGATCTCCGAAAAAAGAAGAGAAGCAGTTATTATTCGGCGTTATATTGTGCCCCAGCGGGAGTCAATGGCCCGTCTTTACAGAGAAAAGATAGCCTGGCTGGATGAGGATGACAAAGAATATATCTATGAGTTTTCCAACCGTTCAATCAGACAAATTGAAGAACTTGATACGATTAGGGATCGGGCAGCACTGGTTCAGGAAGAATTGAATAATAAGATAAATGACCAGATGAATCGAACCATGTACATTCTTTCTATTGTCGGTAGTATCTTTTTGCCACTGGGATTTCTGACCGGTTTATTTGGAATCAATATCGGTGGTATGCCGGGAACTGAAAGCAATTTATCTTTTGCTATTTTTTCAATAATAATGATTTTAATTATCGGAATCGAATACTGGTTATTTAAAAGAAATGACTGGATTTAAGCTGGATTTATATATCTGACTCAGAATAATTGCTGTATAATTCAGAATTTTTTCCTGTAAATTCATTATCAATATACTATAATTGGTTTAACATAAACGCGGATAATTAATATCTGAGTTAACAGGAGGCTGAAGTTCTAAGAGCAGCTGATTATGACATTGCTCCTGGAGTCTGGCCTGATATGACAAAGAAGGGGCTGGAAAAAGACGATTGGCCCCAGATATTTGAGAAAGTGATGGCAGCTGATATTTTAATTTTGGGTACTCCAATCTGGCTGGATTGGTGAGGCTGGGCCTGGACCTTCCTACTTAGATGATAATTCGGGTGGTCCGGAAAATGATTTTACTCAGAGAAATACAACTTTTATGACCTGGAATTTAATGCATCTGGCCAAAATGCTTAAAGGGAATGATGGAATTACTGCCCACGGCAATCAGCGCAGTGCCTGGGATGCTGGCTGCAGCTTTGATCACCCCAATCCAGAATATAGATAATTGTCGAGAAGTTTTAAAAGGAGGCCAAAATGTTAAAAAATAAATATATTTTTACTTTGATAACTACTGTTTTGTTGTTCAGTCTGTTAACTAACCCGGCAGCAGCCCAGGATGACAGCCTTAATATTGCTATTCCTGGTCGAGCACAGACACTTGATCCGGCATATCTGCAGCGGGTTTTATCTGACTGGCCGGTAATGAATTCAGTTTTTAATGGACTGGTTAAGTATAAGCCTGGAACATTTAAAGTGGTGCCTGATCTGGCGAAAAAATGGGAGATTTCTGAGAATGGTACCGAAATCAACTTTCAGCTAAAAGAGGGAGTTCAGTTTCATAAGGACTACGGAGAATTCACTGCTAAAGATGTTAAATTTTCATTTGAGAGAATAATCGCAGAAGATGCAAACTCTCCGGAAGCACAATCATTCAGTAATCTGGAACGAGTAGAAATTGTTGATAAATATACAGTAAAATTAATTTTAAGTCAGCCAATGGGAAGGCTTTTTACTTCCACACTTCCTTTTAATGCGGGTTTAATTGTCAGCAAAAAGGCAGTGGAAGAGATGGGAAGAAAAGAGTTTTCCAGTAATCCGATTGGTACTGGGCCTTATGTCTTTAAAGAATGGGATGTTAATAATAATATAACTCTGCAGAAAAACAAAAATTATTTTGAGGCAGAGGCGGATTATGGAGAAATTGTTTTTATGCCCATGGCTGACCCTACTTCTCAAGAACTGGCTTTACAGGCAGGAGAAATTGATATTGGACAGCTTACTCTTGATAATTTTGATCAGATAAGTCAGATGGAAGAGTTTGAAGCTGAAATTTTTCCAGATTTGGCAGTCCAATATGTGGCCTTTAATACCAGTAAGGAGCCATTAAATAATAAGAAATTAAGAGAAGCCTTAAGATATATAATTAATCCTGAAGAAATCTTGGTGGGTGCTTTTGCTGGCAAGGCAGAGAAAGCCTATTCTATTTTACTTGAGGATATGATCGGTTACTGGAAGGCTCCTGATTTTAAACTGAAAGAAGTAGGGAAAGATTATGTCTGGAATTTGCTGGCAGAGGCCGGTTATCCAGAGGGAGAAGGTTTAGAACTGGAATATGTAACTGACTCCACCCAGAAAAGAAGACTGATTGGAGCTTTAATTCAGGATCAATTGTCCCAATTTAATATTGATTTAAATGTTAAGGCTATGGAAGTTGGACCCAAAATAGAAAGCTGGCAGGAAGGCAGTTATGATATAACTTATGCTAGATTTACCAATACTGTTGATCCTGGTTATAATTTTCAGTGGTACTTGAGTGAACAAATTGGAAAATGGAACCTATTTCAATGGTCAAACAAGAAATATGATAGGCTCTGGCAGGAAGCTGAAACTTCACTCAATACTAACAAACGGGCTGAAAACTATCGAAAAATGCAGCAGCTGATGAATGAAGATTCGATTGGCATCTGGGTTACTCACGGAGTTAAAACTCCCGCCTGGAATACTGAAGTAGAGCCAGTTTTTTCTCCAGATGGAGTAGTTTTACCCTGGTTAACCACCAGCAGCGAAAAATAAAAATTATAAAACCTGAATCCAAATATTTTAATTCAGATTCAGGTTTTATTCAAATATTTTTTTAAATTTTATTTAATCAAACCCATATTTTCTGAAATTTGAAAGCTGGAGGATTAGCATATGTTTATCTATATCACAAAACGACTTTTGTGGGTGATTCCAACTATTCTTACAGTCTTATTAATTTTATTCAGCCTCAGTTATTTACTGCCTGGAGATCCAGCGGATATTATACTTGGACCGAGGGCTACTCCAGAAATGGCGGAGGAACTAAACAGGCGCCTGGGCCTTGATAAACCCTGGTATCAAAGTTATTTAATTTATCTGCAGAATATTATCAGGGGAGATCTTGGGACCTCAATTTTTAGAGATCGTTCGGTACTTAAGGTGATTTTGAATGTTCTGCCCTATACAGTTATTTTAACCCTTACAGGGATGGGACTTGCTGTTTTTAATGGGATTTCTATTGGACTGCTGGCTGCTAATTATAATAATAGTTATTTAGAAAAATTTTTAACACTCTTTTCTTTTATCACAGCCTCAACTCCAACCTATATTGCCGGAGTCTTATTGATTGTTATTTTTTCAGTTAATCTTAATCTAATACCTTCAATTGGGATTGGTGAAGGAGGGTTTTTGAGCAGGCTGCACCATTTAATTGGACCTGCACTGGCACTTTCAGTTGGCTGGACCGGTTATATTGCTCGCTTAACCAGAAGTTCAATGCTCGAAACTCTGGATCAGGAGTTCATTCAGACTGAAAAATCATTTGGTATTCCCCGCTCCTATATTCTTTATAAATATGCATTAAAAAAAGCAATTAAACCAATCATTGCTGTAATTGGTCTTGGTATTGGCAGGCTGCTCGGTGGAGCTGTTTTTGTGGAAGTAATTTTTAACCGCCCTGGATTGGGGAGATTAATTGTTAATTCGGTTAATGAGCGTGATCTACCAATGGTTAGAGGTGGCGTTTTAGCCGCAGCTTTATTATTTGTAATTGCAAATTTGATTGCAGATATCTCATATGCCTATTTTGATCCCAGAATAAAACAAAAATAACCAGCTGGAGGTTTATCATGTTTAAGAGCCAGAAATTTTTCCGCTTCAAAAAAAAGAGAATTAGAGTAATTAAAATAATGGGCAATGATTATAAAGCCTATCTTGGTGGAATAATTATCATGCTGATTCTAGTTTCAGCTATTTTTGCACCCCTGATTGCTCCTGCTGACCCTTATAAAACTAATGTGACTAAAAGGCTGGAAGGTCCCAGTCTTGAAAATTTACTGGGGACAGATAGTCTGGGTAGAGATATTTTGAGTCGTCTAATTTATGCAGCCCGGCCGGCAGTCCTCGTTTCTTTTGGGGGTATAATTATTTCATTAATTATTGGGATGATTCTGGGACTGTTGGCAGCCTATGTAGGTGGTGTACTGGAAAATCTAATTTTATTTATTTTTGATGTAATTCGTGCTTTTCCCCCAATTATTTTAATTTTAGTTTTGCTTTCTATAGTTGGACCTTCCCTGTTGAGTGTTATAGTTATCCTGGGGGTCACCATTATGCCCCGCTACGGTAGGGTAGTCAGAGCCGATACTCTCTCAGAAAAAGAAGAGGATTTTGTTGAAGCTGCCAGATCACTGGGAGCAGATAATTCTCGCATAATTTTTAAGCATATTCTACCCAATATATTTGCTTCAGTCCTTGTTTTGAGTGGAATGGATATGGCTTCAATGATTATGTGGGAGGCAGGACTCTCTTTTTTAGGACTGGGATTACAGCCTCCTCTGAGCAGCTGGGGAGTAATGCTGCAGCAGTCATATCAGTATATTCAGACTGCGCCGTTAATGATTGTCTGGCCGTCTCTGGCAATAATGCTGACCATGCTTGGGTTTTCAACCTTTGCTGAGAGTCTGAGGGTGGCTTTAAATCCAAAATTGAATCAGGAGGTATAAAGTCTGATGCCGGATAAAATTTTAAAGATAAATGATTTAGCAGTTGAATATAAAAATAAGGGCAGCTATTTAAGGGTGCTGGAAGATATAAATCTGGAACTCGAGAGTGGTGAGATTCTGGCTCTGGTCGGGGAAAGTGGTTCCGGAAAGTCGACTTTAGGAAAAACAATCTTGAGATTACTGCCGGATTCAGCCAGAATAAAAAAAGGTAGCATTATATTTAAGGGTCAAGATATCTGCACCCTATCAGAAAACAGAAGAGCTGGAGACTATTCCCGGAGAAGTCCCTGATCCCGGCAATTATCCAGATGGCTGTAAATTTCATCCCCGCTGCAGCTACAGTTTTGATCGCTGTCGGAAAGAAGAGCCCCGGCTTGAAGAAATAGAACCAGGTCACTTTTCAGCCTGTTTTTTAAACGATCGTTTGTGGCTCGATCTGTTTTGAGATTAATCGAACCAACTGCAGGAGAGATTCTGTATAAGGGAAAATCAATCAATGGTTTTAATAAAAAGGAATTAAAAAATTTTAGATCAGATGCCCAGATGATTCTACAGGATCCCAGGTCTTCCTTAAATCCGCGCTTTATTGTAGAAGAGATTGTTTCTGAACCATTATATATCCATGATCAGATTAAGGATGATTATAATTTGCTGGATCGAGTCTGGGAACTGCTCGATATGGTGGGACTTGCTAAACGATATTCGGAACTTTTTCCCCACGAATTAAGTGGTGGTCAGGCGAGAAGAGTGGGAATTGCACGGGCACTCGCTTTACAGCCTGAGTTTATAGTCTGTGATGAACCAACTTCCGGCCTTGATATTTCAATAATGTCTGCTATTTTAAATCTGATGAAAAAACTGCAGCAGGAATATCAGCTGACCTATCTCTGGATTTCCCATAATTTACATGAGGTAAGATATATCAGCAATAAAGTGGCAGTAATGTATTTAGGTAAAATAGTTGAGATTACAGATACTGACACAATTTTCAATAATTCAGTCCATCCCTATACAGAAGCCCTGTTTTCTTCCTTAAGAGGAGTTAATGATGACTGGAATTATAAAGAGCGGGATATAATAAAGGGTGAAGTTCCGAGCCCGATCAATCCACCTTCCGGCTGCAGTTTTCATCCCCGCTGTAAATATAGTTTTGATAAATGTCAAAAGATAGAACCTGAACTCGAAGCAGTAGAGGCAGGTCATTTAACCTCCTGTCACTTATATAATTAGGATAAATCAAAAAAATAATTTTTTAACAGAGAAAGGTATTAAATGAGGAGATTATTAATTAATGAAAACTTCAAGAAAAACTGATTATGCCGTCCCTGCTTTAATGATTCTGGCAAGAAATAAAAAGGAAGAGCTTTCTGTCAAAGAACTGGCAGAGATGGGAAATGTATCTTCATCTTATCTGGCAAAAGTAATGCAGAGGTTGTCAGCAGATGGAATTGTAAGTTCAGCTGAAGGGAAAAAAGGTGGATATAATTTAAGTAGAGGTGCTGAAGAGATCAACCTGGCTCAGATAGTGGAGCTTTTTGAAGCAAAAGAAAATGTGTTTGAATGTGTAGATGAAATCCGCAGCTGTAAAATTAAAGATAGATGTAAAATTCACCGTGTATTTGGAAAGGCCTATCAAAAAATGCTGGCTGAACTTGAACAGACAACTATTAAAGATATTATTAATCCTGAAATTAATTAAAAGAAAGGATTTGATATGATGGAAAACCCGAAGATCGAAATTTATACAAAAGAATGGTGTCCTTATTGTAGACGTGCAAAGTCAATGCTGAAAAGTCTGGGGCTTGAATATACTGATTATGACATAACTGATAACGAGGAACTCCAGCAGGAAATGGTAGAACGAAGTGGCAAAGAAACTATTCCGCAAATATTTATCAGTGATCAAAAAATTGGCGGCTATGATGATTTAATTGAACTTGTCAGTTCGGGTGGACTTGATGAGATGACTGAATTTGAAAGGCCAAACTGCAGTGAAAAAGACTGGGATGTGGCAGTGATTGGTGCTGGACCAGCCGGTATGACTGCAGCGGTTTATGCAGCTCGAAAAGGTTTAAAGGTTCTCCTGGTAGCCAGAGATATCGGTGGTCAGGTTTTAGAAACTGATACCATTGATAATTATCTACCTGAATATGGAACCACCGGCCCGGATCTGGTACAGGATTTTTTAAGTCATCTTCGAAATTATAATATAGATACCCTTTTTGGAGAAGAAATACTGGATATCAAACACGAAGAAAAGGGACATACTCTAATTACCAAAAGTGAAAAAGAAATTGAAACTAAAGCTGTGATTATTGCTGCTGGAACCAAAAAGAGACACCTTGGAGTTGCAGGAGAACATCAATTAAAAGATAAGGGAGTAAGTTACTGTGCTACCTGTGACGGATTTTTATATGAAGATCAGCCGGTTGCTGTTGTTGGCGGCGGTAATTCTGGTCTGGAATCAGCTCTAGATATGGCCAAAATTGCAACTAAGGTCTATTTAATCATTAGAGGAGAGCAGCCATCTGGAGATAAAAGTCTGCAGGATAAAGTAAATAGCTCAGATAAAATAGAAATCTGTAAATCCTATGAGACAACTGAAATAAATGGTGACCACGAGGTTGAATCTGTTAAAATTAAAAATTCAAATACGGGAAAAGAACTTGATCTTGCTGTCAAGGCAATTTTTATTGAAATTGGTTTAATACCAAATACAGGTTTTGTCTGTGATCGACTGGAGACAAACCAGAAAAACGAGATTATTATAGATGAGAATAATCAGACAAGTATAGAAGGGATTTTTGCTGCAGGAGATGTAACAGATATCAAAGATAAACAGATTGTAATTTCGGCTGCCGAGGGAGCAAAAGCGGCTCTGAGAGCAAATGAGTATTTGAGTTAAATTATAATATCAGTCTAAAAATCTATAAAACAATTATGTTTGCCAGCTCAAATATTTCCCGCAGGCAGAGAGAAATGATAGCAACAGTGGTTTCTGAGGTCAATGAATGTCGCTGCTGAATAACTAATCATGGAGCGGCGCTCCAAAAGTTGATCAGAGATGATGAGCAGGCAGAAAAAATATTAAGTGGTATTTTAGATGATTATAAAAATACACCAATGATAATTGTTTTTGGATTAAAAAGGAGGAGTAAAATGAAAAGAAAATTAGGTTTAGCAGCAGTTATTGTTCTGGGACTTTTTTTACTGGCAGCATGTGGTGGAGGTAATGGAACCGATCAAAATCAGGAAGAAGCGGCTGATACGGTTACAACTGCTTCAATAGTAAGTGAAGAAGAGGAGTTCAGACAGGCTATTAGTGAGGATGGAACCTGGATCATTGCTACTTTAAATGATTTGACTTTTGAAGAGGAACTTGTTGTTGAGGGAACTTTCTATAATGGTGGTGACTCAGAGAATGAGGTTTATCGTAAAATAGCAGCTTATGCTCAGGATGATGAACGTAATGTAACAGACAGATATACAATTACAGCTCCCCAGATGACTATAAGTAGCCCAAATACAAGATTTCAGGGCGGCGTTTTTGAAGGAGATATGGTTATAGAAGCTAATGGTTTTACACTCTATGATGCCACAGTTGAAGGAAACATCTATTTTGCCAGTGAAGAATATCAGGAGTCTGCAGAGATTACTGAAGATAGTGAAGTTACCGGCGAAATGGAAGTACAGGAATAAGTTAGAAATTAATCTAATTTAAATATAACTACTCAAACTCCGCATTTGTAAAAGAATAATTAATGTGCGGAGTTTGAGTAATTAACAGGAGTTGAATAAAATGACAGAAGACAATAGCTTAGTTATTTTATGGACAAGTGGTGATCAAGAAGTTGCAGAAAACATGGTGTTTATGTACACTATCAACGCTAAAAAACAGGGATGGTGGCAGGATGTTAAATTTATTGTCTGGGGGCCATCCTCAAAATTATTAAGTGAGAATCAGGAATTACAGAAACAGGTTAAAGATTTTATTGAAGCAGGAATTAAAGTTGAGGCCTGTAAAGCCTGTGCTGACCGGTATAATGTAGCAGATGATTTAGCAGAATTGGGTATCGAGGTTAAATATATGGGAGAGCCTTTAACTGATTATCTTAAAAGTGAAAGTAAGGTAATGACATTTTAGTGAATGATAACATATTTTTTATGACTTAACTCCCCGCTGAATTTACTGACCCTTCAGGCGAAAACACCTATCAGATTAAACTTCAGAAGTTAATACTGGTAGGTCCTCATCATTAGTTTTTTGGTGGTGACGGAACAAATGTTTATATGCACGGGACAACTGGTGTTGGTAATCCGAGAATGCCTAATGTCTGGAGTTATTTAACATTATGGGGTCTGGGAAATAAGTTTCTTGAATAAATAGATGATAAGTTAACCACATATATTTTTAGATAATCAAAATTATTTTTAATCAGGCTGGAGTTAAAACTCCAGTCTTTTTTGAATAACCTGCTTTCGATTAATAATAGTTGCTTTAATTATTGTAAGTTCAGGAGGATTAATGATGAAGTTTAGAAATAGATAGTGCAAAATTACTTGTTTTAATAAATCTGAAATGTTAAAATTTTTATAAACAACAATACATAAAATATAAAATAAGGCTGGTGTTTATTATGATGAGAGATTTAAGTCTTTTAACTGATTTTTATCAATTGACTATGGCTCAGGGATACTGTAATAAAGGTAAAACCGAAAAGGCAATTTTTGATCTTTTTTATCGAGAAAACCCCTGTAATAATGGGTATGCTATATATTCAGGTCTGGAACAGATTATTGAATTTGTAGAGAATTTTAAATTTAAAGAAGATGATATTGAATATTTAAGAAGTCAGGGATTTAATGAAACTTTTTTAGATTATTTGAGAGATTTTGAATTCACAGGGGATATTCATTCAGTTCCGGAAGGTAGTGTTGTTTTTCCAAATGAACCACTGCTTAAAGTAGAAGCCCCAATTTTACAGGCTCAGTTATTAGAAACTCCCCTTTTAAATTTTATTAACCACCAGGCATTAATTGCTACTAAAGCCGCCAGAATAACTGAGGCAGCTCAGGGAAAAGATGTGCTGGAGTTTGGTCTGCGTCGGGCTCATGGACCTGATGCTGGTGTCTACGGAGCGCGCGCTGCGGTAATAGGTGGCTGTGCTGGTACTTCCAATGTTTTAACCGGTAAGAAATTTGGAGTTAAGGTAAGTGGTACTCATGCTCACAGCTGGGTAATGAGTTTTGAAAGTGAATTAGAAGCTTTTCGGACCTATGCTGATAATTTTCCCAATAGTGATATACTCTTAGTAGATACATATGATACTTTAAAATCTGGTGTTCCCAATGCGATTAAGGTTTTTAAGGAGATGAAGGCGAAAGGAATCGAATCAGATCTTTTTGGAATTAGACTGGACAGCGGAGATTTAGCCTATCTTTCTAAAGAGGCCAGAAGAATGCTTGATCAGGCAGGTCTGGAAGAGGCTGTGATAGTTGCTTCTAATAATCTTGATGAAAATATTATAACTTCTCTTAATCTACAGGGAGCTCAAATTGATCTTTACGGAGTTGGAACTAAACTTATTACTTCCTATGATTGTCCAGCCTTTGGGGCAGTTTATAAGATGAGCGAATATAATGGTCAGCCTAAAATAAAACTTTCTGATAATATTAAAAAGATGACTAATCCTGGTGACAAAAAATTATTAAGAATTTATGATAAAGACTCAGGTGAAATTAGAGCAGATTTAATTAGTCTGCAGCAGGAAGAGATTAGTGAAAATCAGGATTTAACTCTTTTTGATGCCAGAGATACCTGGAAAACTACCACTCTAAAAAAAGGTAATTATAGAATTAGAGAAATGATGGAACCAATTTTTAAAAATGGAGAACTGGTCTATGATTCTCCTTCCGTAGTGGAAATTAAAGAGTATGCAGAGCAAGAAAAGGATAGTCTGGGAGAGGAATATAAGAGATTAACAAATCCCCATATTATGAAAGTAGATTTATCAGATAAATTATTTGACTTAAAATCAAAACTTATAGAAGCTAATAAAATTGATGAATAGATTTTAGCTGGCAATATAAAATGTGAGGGGGTAAATTATGGCGATTAGTAAACATGAAAGAGCAAAAGGTGCTTTAATGGGTGCGTTTATCGGAGAAGCTCTGGGAGTTGGTCCTCACTGGTATTATGATTTAGAAGAAATGCGGGAGGAATATGGGGAATGGATTGATGATTATACAGACCCAAAATCTGATAGATATCACGGTGGTCTGGAAGCAGGAGAAATTTCGCAGGCAGGAATTTTACTAAAAATGATGGCTGAACACTTAATTGAAAACGATGGTTATGATCAGGATGATTTCTGCAGGATGATGGATGAAGATTTTTTGCCTGAAATTTCCGGCCAGGCGATGGCTGGTCCAGGAGGTTATACAAGTCAGTCAATGCGGCATCTCTGGCGGGCCAGAGTTGAAAAAGAACTGCCCTGGGATCAGGTAGCAGGTAATGCAGATACAACTGAATCAATTGAAAGAAATATTGCTCAGGCTATTTTCTATGCTGATGATCTTGAGTCATTAAGTTTAAAGATAACGGCAAATACTGCTCTGATCCAATCAGATAATTTAATTGCTTCTTTAACAGTGGCCTTCAGTTCAGTGTTGGCACTTTTAGTTCAGGGAGAAAGCCTTGATCCAGAAATTTCCACTAAATTAATGCAGGCTGTTGATCAGGGCAAGCTGCCCTTTCATAAGGTGACTTCTGATGATTTAAGTCAACCTCCCAAAAATAATGTGGTTAAGGAGTCAGATCTTTATGGTGAAGGAATGTTTGCATCTCCTGATGGTCTGCTTTCTCCGTCTTACATGGCTCGAGCAGCTGAGGCTGAAGAGATAGTAATTGAACCAGCCTGGAAAGCCTCTATAGTTTATGGGATGCCCTGTGCTATTTATCATATGCTGCCGGCTGTCTATTATTTATCTGCAAGATTTAAGGATGATTTTGAAGCCGGAGTTCTGCATGCTTTAAATGGTGGAGGTCAGAATCAGGTAAGAACTATGCTGACAGGTGCTTTGATTGGAGCTCAGGTTGGATTTTCTAAAATTCCCAGAAGATTTATAGAGGGACTGCAGCAAAAAGATGAACTGCTTGCTCTAAGTGATCAACTGGCAGAAAAATTATAGCAGATAAATTATCAATTTTAACAGATTACACAAAATGGATTAGATAATGGTATTTTAGAGAGCTGTTCTGCTTAATTTAGAAATTAACAGAACAGCTTTAATTATTTTCTATAGCTGTTAAATAACTTAAAGTATTTGTAATATTGATCTTCAAAAACACTATTTTTTAAGTAAACAAAATTGAATTCTCTTTTGATATTGAAGTTGTTAATCTTCAAATCTGAGATGATATTATTTTCTAATTCCCTTTTTACTGCTGCCCGATAGATAAAAGAAATACCTCTATTCTTTGCAACCAATTCTTTGATAGCATTAAGATTACCAATTTCTAATGTATTAGCAAAACTTTTTTTACTTAAATTATTGGTATAAAGAATCTGTTCTAATATTTCACGGGTTCCTGATCCATATTCTCTTAAAATTAGACGAGAATCTAATAGATCTTCCAGTTTGATTTTCTGCTGGCTGTGTTTAAAGCCGGGAGAACAGATTCCGATAAACTCCTCTTTACTGAAAAGCTGATAACCAAATTTAGACTTATCAAAAAAGCCTTCTAAAAGAGCAAAATTTATTTCCCCTGCTTTTAATTTATTGAGCAGAGTTTCTGTATTTTCAACCAGCATATCAAAGTTAAGCACTGGCTTCTCTTGCATAACCTGATTTAAAATTTCGGGCATTACAAACTCACCAATTGAAAGAGTAGCTCCAAATTTAATTTTTTGGATATCTGATTTTTCTCTGATTAACTTTTTTATTTCCTGACTATCTGCGACCATTCTTTCTGTATATTTATATAACTTTTTTCCAGCTCCGGTAATCTCTAAATTTTTGCCGCTGTAATTAAATAATTTAACACCATAATGGTTTTCTAAATATTGGATGTGCTGAGTTACGGTGGGCTGGGTAATATGAAGTTTAGATGCAGTCTTAGTATAATTTTTAATTCTGCAGAGCTGCAGAAAAGTCTGATGTCTGAAATCTATCATTTTATCACCTATAATTTTATTTTATTGATTTATAAAATATTATAATTTTATTTTATCGTTATTCTATTATAAAATCAAGAATGAAATCAAAAAGGGGGAGATAAAATGACAGAGGCTAAGGATTATATAGCTGGAATTATCCTTACAATTTTAGTAGCTTTAACTGCCAAAGCAGTAAGTACATATATACCAATGGATTTGATTAGTGCCAGTGTTTTTGCACTGCTGCTGGGGATGTTGTTAAATCCGATTATTAAAGAACTAACTTTTTTCAACAGCGGTATTCAGTTTGTGTCCAAAAAAATTCTAAAAACAGCAATTGTACTGATGGGCCTTACTTTAAGTTTTTCTCAGGTTTTATCAGTTGGAGGTTATTCTATAATTGTAATGACTTTTACCTTATTGACTGCCTTTGGGGGTGGTTATATCTTTGGACGTCTGTTTAAGATGAACTGGAAACTCTCCAGTTTAATTTCTGCAGGTACCGGTGTTTGTGGAGGTTCAGCAATAGCTGCAGTGGCCCCAACAATTGAAGCTCATAATAGTGATATTGCATATGCGATTTCTGCAACTTTTATTTTTGATATATTAATGGTTATTCTTTTTCCGATAGCAGGTAGATATTTTGGGATGAGTGATCTAGGTTTTGGACTCTGGGCAGGTACAGCAGTTAACGATACATCTTCTGTAGTTGCTGCAGCTTATACATTTTCTGATGCAGCAGGTGCCTTTGCAGTAATTGTAAAACTGACCAGAACTTTATCAATTGTTCCAATAGTAATGATTTTTTCTTATATAAATGCCCGAGAAAATAAGAAGCTGGGTAAAAAATCTAATAAATCAGCTAAAGAAATTAAGATTAAAACTATTTTTCCCTATTTTATTTTACTATTTTTAATAATGGTTGCGGTTAAAAGCACAGGTGTTGTTTCAGCAGATTTAAGCAGTAATATTGCTGCTGTTTCAAAATTTATGATGGTAATGGCCCTGGGTGCAATTGGCTTAAAAACAAATTTTAAGGAAGTTACTGATTCTGGTATCAAACCATTATTACACGGTTTTATAATTTCAGCACTCGTAGTAATAGTTTCCTTTATGGTCCAGCTATTTATCGGTCAGTTTTAAACATTTAATTTTAGCAGTCTATATGTTAAGCTTAAGTTAAAGGAAGTGATTATTAATATGGAAAATATAAAATTTAAAGCATTCGAAGTTAGCGAAGTTGAAGGCAAATTTAAAAGAAAAATTATAGAAAAAGAAATTAGTGATTTACCCGAAGGTGATCTGATAATCAATGTTAAATATTCTTCTTTAAATTATAAGGATGCTCTTTCTGCAAATGGGAATAAAGGGGTTACCAGAGAATATCCCCATACTCCAGGTATTGATGCGGCGGGTATAGTTGTGGAAGATCAGAGTGGAACTTACAGCAGAGGTGATAAGGTTATAGTCACCGGTTATGATTTGGGAATGAATACTGATGGTGGATTAGAAGAATATATTCGAATACCGGCAGAATGGGCAGTGAAATTACCGGATAATTTATCTTTAAGAGAAAGTATGATTTATGGTACAGCTGGTTTTACAGCTGCACTTTCAGTTTATAAAATCGGGGAGGCAGATATTGATCAAGGTAATATTTTAGTTACTGGTGCTTCGGGAGGAGTTGGCAGCTTTGCCTCTGCTATTTTAGCAAAGTTAGGTTATAATGTTACAGCAGCTACCGGTAAAACTGATGCAAAAGCTTATTTTAATAGCTTAGGAGTTCAGAACATAATAGACCGCAGAGAGGTTGATGATGATTCTGGGAAAATGCTCTTAAAAGAAGAATGGGATGGAGTCATTGATACTGTAGGCGGAAATATGCTGTCTACTGCCATTAAATCAACCAGTTACGGTGGAGCTGTAACCTGCTGTGGAAATGTAGCCTCTGCAAAATTAGATCTAAATGTTTATCCCTTTATCTTAAGAGGGGTCAGTCTGCTCGGTATAGATTCTGTTCAGTGTAAGAGAAATTTGAGGGAAGAAATCTGGCAAAAAATAGCTTCTGACTGGAAGCTTGATCAAATTGATAAATTTTCGAAAGAAATTGTTTTAGAAGCCTTAGATGAGCAGATTGAAAAAATGCTGGCAGGAAATTCTAAGGGAAGAATTCTTGTTAAATTATAAATAAAAATAAACTCCATAATTAATTTCTGAAGAGTGGCTGATCTGCAGCTGCTCTTTTTTTATCCTGAAGAACTATCTGAAAGAACTAGCTAATTTTTTTAGAAAATTCATATTCTCTTCATATTTATATTCTATAATAAACTTAGACTAAAGTTGAAAGAACAGTAATTGTTTAATATCCAACAATTACGATATTATTATTGACAGGAACAATCCTGAGTGTTATACTATGTTTAGGATACCTAACAGGGGTATATTTGGGGACGAATTTGAGTTTCAAAGGAGGCCAATTTAATGAAAAAATATTTAATTACTACTTTGATTATTTTAACAATTATTGCAGCAGGTGCTAATTTAACTTTTGCTCAACCTGGCCCAGGAATGATGGGACCCTGGATGATGGGTCCTGGAATGATGGAATCAGTTGACAGTGAGTATGAATTCTTAATTAAAATGATACCACACCATGAGGAAGCAGTTGCTAAGGCAAAAATTTTAAGAGAAAATACCAATAGAGATAGAATGAGAGAGTTTGCTGAAGATATTATAGAAGTTCAGACTCAGGAAATTGAAGAGATGGAAAAATACCTGGCTAAGTGGTATCCAGATAGGAGCAATAATTATCAGTATGAGCCAATGATGGGGAATTACGAAGGTTTAGCTGGAGAAGAATTGGACCGTGCTTTTTTAGAAGATATGATTTTTCATCACATGGGAGCAGTAATGATGTCACAGCAGTTAATAATGCGTAATTTAGATGAACATCGAGAAGTATATCTGCTTGCCAGAAGTATCAGAGACAGTCAGCGCGAAGAAATCTTTATGATGAGAGACTGGTTAAATAACTGGTATTAGTAAATACTGACAATATCAGTAAAACTTTTTAAAATAGGGGGAATAATTATGATGGGTTTTGGCCCTGGAATGATGGGTGGAGGATTTTCGTTTATTTTCTGGATAGTAATTGTTGGAGTTGTTTACTACTTTTTTAAAGAATATAATAGAAATAATCACCACAGAGATGATAAGCGCAGACATGATGATCAGAGACATGGTGGCCCGGGTTATAATGATCGAAACCATTTTAATAATGGAAAAGTAATTGAACATCAAAAAAATGCAGACAGTGCTGAAGAAATAGCAAGACAGCGCTATGCAAAAGGCGAAATTTCAAAAGAAGAATTGAGAGAAATCTTGAATAATTTAAACAATTAAGTCCACAAGAAATTGCGATTTAAAATTCTAAGGGGGAAAATTATGAGTAATTACGGTATTCAAAAAACAGTTAAACTTTCTTATCAGGAAACAATCAAAAAGGTCAAAGCTGAGTTAAAAAAAGAAGGATTTGGGGTTCTGACAGAACTGGATATGAAAAAAATATTTAAAGAAAAGCTGGATAAAGAAATGAATGAATATATTATACTGGAAGCCTGTAATCCTGCTTTTGCCTTTGAGGGAATAGCAGAGGAGCCTGAACTCGGTTTACTGCTTCCCTGTAATGTAATTGTTTATAAAACTGAAACTGAGGAAGTTAAAGTAGCAGCAGTTGATCCCAAAAAGGCACTGGGAATGTCAGAAAATAAAAGGATTAATGAAATAGCTCAGGAGATCCAAACAAGATTAGAACGAGTTATAGAGAATGTATAAAAGTCTTAATTAAATAGAATAATCATAAATAATCCTGGTTAGCTGTAAAGATTTAATTAACTGCAGTTAAACCGGGATTTTTTGTATTTTATTAAAATTGCTTGTTTTATTACAGCTGAAATGTTAAAATTTGATAGATGAGAAAAAGATAAAAATAATTAAATTTTTAGATACAGGAAGGTGCAAAAATGAAGGATAGGTTTATTAGTGATTTAAAAAAGACAGGTAAAAAAGGTATAGAAGAACTGTTAACATATTTAGAAGAGATAGGTTTTTATAAAAAACCAGCAAGTATCAGACATCATTTAAATGTTACCGGTGGTCTATTAGAACACACAGAAAACGTTAAAAGAGAGTATTTAAAGCTTAATCAAGAAATTAATGCAGGTATACCCCGGGAAAATATTATTCTCCAGGCTTCACTTCATGATCTGGAAAAATGTTTTGCCTATACCTCAGAGATGCAGCACACCATAACTCCAGGTCAGAACAACTTTTTGAGAAGCCTGGTCAGAGATAATATGGATCTTTACAATTCTTATGGCCTGGATAAATATGTAGAAGACAAGGAATTTATTATTTCCAAAGAATATGCCAGTGATCTCATTAAATGGTTTAAAGATGGCAGAAATATAGCTCCTCCGGATGTGAATAGTGATTGGAACTATAATGAAAATAATTTGCCTTTAAATCATTCGATGCGTTCAATTCTGGAGGCAACCAGGTTTATTGAACTGGAAGAGAGAGATATACTTGCGATTACCTATCATATGGGACCTTATGGCCCTTTTGATGAACGTAAGCGGTCTAAAGCAGAACAACTATATCCTGATGTAAGACTGCTGCACCTGGCTGACTCTATTGCCACCAAGAAAGAAGATATCGAAGAGTCTTTAAAAAAATAATTAGTTTTTAGTCGATGAACTAAGGAGCTAAAGCAGATGAAGAATAAAATTGTGATTTCCCAGTCTGAAATTGATTACTTAAAAAACAAGGATCAAAGGATGAATGATTTAATCAATTATATTGGAGAAATTGAAAGAGAATATATACCAGAACCTTTTACTGCCCTGGCCAACAGTATAGTTTACCAGCAGCTTTCTGCAAAGGCTGCAGATTCTATCTGGAATAAATTAAAGAATCTGATTCCAAAATTAACTCCAGAAAATATAGCTGCTGCTGCAGACAGTGATTTAAAAAAGTGTGGGCTTTCTAAAAGAAAAATTGATTATCTTAAAAATTTAGCTGCCGCAGTTAATCAAAATCAGCTGGAACTTTCAAAGCTTGAACAAATTGAAGCTCAGACAATCATTGATCAACTTGTTAAAATCAAGGGAATTGGAAGCTGGACTGCAGAGATGTTTTTAATCTTTTCATTAAATAGAAAAAATGTAATCAGCTACAATGATCTTGGAATTAGAAAAGGAATCCAGTGGTTTTATGGCTTAAAATCTGAGCCTACAGAAAAGCAGTTCAAAAAATTTAAAGATCAATTTGATCCCTTTAATACAGCAGCTTCTCTTTATCTCTGGGAGGTAACCACTCAGAATCTAGATCAAATATTTAATAGTGCAAAAGAACTGACTACAGAGAATAAGGTTGCATATTATGATTCCCCAGTTGGTTTAGTTGAGGTTCAGGCTGATAAGGATAAAATAGTCAGCTTAGATTTTAAAGAAGAAAAGCGCTATCAGGAAGCTGCTAATCCAGTTTTATTGACTGCAAAAAAACAACTGGATCAATACTTTAAAGGAGAGCGAAAAGTATTTGAGCTGCCGCTGGAAATTGAAGGCACAGAGTTTCAGCAAAGTGTCTGGCAGCAATTGTTAGAAATTCCTTATGGTAATACCTTTTCTTATAAAGAAGTTGCAGAAGCAGTTGGCAATAATAAAGCCTATAGAGCAGTTGGAAATGCAAATAATAAAAATAGGTTTCCAATAATTATTCCCTGCCACAGGGTGACAGCAAGTAATGGTGATCTGGGCGGCTATGGTTCAGGAGTCTGGCGCAAGAAATGGCTGCTGCAGCATGAAAAAGAGAATTTATAGAATTTAATTTATTAGAGTTTAATCACTCTAATATAAGAATAAAATCTCAGCTAAGTCAGTTAATTGATTGTGATATTAATTGTACAGCTGTGATTTTATTTTATGTTTATAATTCAGAAAATTATTTCTATTTACATTATTAATGTAAACAGAATCCAGTAATTTATTAATATTGGTAAAATTTGAAGGATAAGACTAATGTTTGTTGAATATATAAATTAAGTTATTTATGTTAGGAGAGATTAATAATGGCCATAAGAGAAGTATTAATGATTGGTAATCCTAAATTATGGGAAGAATCAGCTAATATAACTAATTTTGATAACCAGTTAAAAGAAGTTGTTCAAGATTTGAAGGATACATTATCTTATCTTCAAAAAGAAAAAAATATTGGTAGAGCTCTAGCCGCTCCCCAAATAGATTATCTAAAAAAAGTGATTTACTATAATTCAAATGGGGAAGAGATAATTATGGTTAATCCAAAAATTATCTGGAAAAGTGAAGAAATGTTTGATGTCTGGGACAGCTGCTTTAGTTTTGATGTTGCCTTTTTTGTTAATATTAAGCGCCATAAAAAAATAAAAGTAAAATATCAAAATGAAAATGGAAAAGAAGTAGTAAAAGAATTTAATGATGATTTATCGGAACTGTTTCAACATGAAATTGATCATCTTTATGGTAAGCTAGCTACAGATTATTTGGTTGATAATAAAAAAATTATAATGAGAAGCGAATGGGAAAGCAGGTATAGATTTGCTTAATGCAAATTTTTTTGGCAAGGAAGATCGACCTAAGATTTAGGAACTTCTTAAAATTTAAGAACGTTTACTGAATGATAATCTTAATGAAACTACAGTCATGAAAATTTACTATTTTTAGTATTCATGAATTTTCATTGGCAAATAAGTGAGTTAGGCGAAATCCTAGTAAGGGAGTTGATAATGTGAAAAAAGATATTGAAAAGTATGTTAGGGAGATTGAAAATATAATAGATGTCGAGCATGAGTCATTTCCCCTGTTTGAAAATCCAAGAGGAAAATCAATTTTATATTTACTTAGAGTTTTTGAAGATATGTGTAGATTACAGGCACCTATAGTATTATTGTCTGATTCACCAGAAAGTATGGATATATTAATTCATAATCATCTGGACAAAGTCGATATGGCTATTAATTGGGCATATGACTGTTGCAAAAATGATGATTTTGAAATAGATTATGAAATAGATGGAGAATTTTATGTAAGTGCAGGCGATACTTTAAAACATGCAGGTTTTTATAGAAGTTTGTGTGACTCATATATTTTATGGTCAAGAGGTAGAAATGATGTAGAGGTGGATAAAACAAATAATATTGTTAAATTTAATCTACTTGAAGATGATAATTTAATTGATGCTATAGCTTTAACTTATCGTGAACAAGCAAAAATATCTGAAGTTCCTTTAGATGATATTATGGAAAATAGTGAAATATACCAAAATAATATTCACAAATTGATAGAATCAATTTCGTTTGATGAAAAAATAAGTTATTCAGAAGCCGATGAAATATTGGGAATATTTGAAAGAATTAGTTTGATACAAATTGATAAGATGTTTACATTACCAGAGGATTGGGATTTTATTGGCTTTACTTTAAAGGAATTCAAAGAATTTTGGAATATATTATTAACTAAATGTTTATTACATCAATCTGCATGTTTATATTCGGGTAAAAATAATTTGGCAGTTGAAAGTGTAGTTTTAATTTATACTTACGAAGATTTATGCCAGTTGTTTTTATCTAGAACTGATTTATCTAGAGACAAAATAGAATCAATTATTGATATATTAATTTATGACCATAGTATTAGAAATATTGATGCAATATGGCAACCATTCTTCAATTTGAAGGATGATATATATGCTATAGCACCAAATATGATTATTAATAATAGTGCTGAAAGAAATTTGATTACTTTAATAAATAAAATTGATCAACCCAGTTATTCTAGAATATCAAATCAAAAAGAAGATGTTATCATTAATTCAATCAAAAATAAACTTAGTGATGAATTTGAAAGCCTTAATTTATCTTTTAAAACAGAACTACCTGGTGAACTTCCTGATATAGATATGGCTTGTTTTGATTCTATTACGAATACTTTGTTTATAGGGGAAATAAAGTGGTTGATACCTACTGATTCTATTCCAGAAGTTTGTGCTAGAGATGAAGATTTGAGTAAAGGTATATCTCAGATTCATGCAATATTAGAATATTTAGAGGATAATTTAGATGATGGATCAAAAAGAATATTTGGAAATAATTTTAATAAAAAAATACATAATATATATGGATGTGTAATATCCAAAAATAACCTTGGTAGTTCTGCTTTAGATGATTCAATAAGAATAATAACTGAACAAAGTTTAATAGAATTATTTAATGAATTTGATGGAAATTTAGAAATAATAACAGAAAAAATAGAATCTCTTGCTTTTCTTCCAGAATGGAATAAAGATTTTAAAATATTAGAAATAGATATGGAATATGCAGGATTTAAATTTATTTTTCCTGCAATTCGAATAAAAACTGATACAGATTTTGTTGTAAAAGATAATGAAGTTGGAAGAAATGACCCTTGTCCTTGTGGAGCCATAAATCCTAAAACCAAAAGAAGAATGAAATATAAGAGATGTTGTGGGAATTAAGCGTCAACTAGGACTTCGCCTAACAGCAAGGTTTACGGCTCCACTATCGTTTCGCCCAAATTGATTCGTCAAGCGCAGTCGCGCTAAGACTCATCAACTTCGTAAACCTGCGGGACGTTAGAACGCCAGGAAGTTTAATACTTCTAGTAGAGTGAGATAAAATAATATTACAGCGAAAAAATCAGATGGTAATGATATAAATAAAAGCCAGACAGAAGGTCAACTATTGCTACCTCGCTGTCCGTAGATAAAGCATAGTCGTAATGTAGATATTAATTATCAAGTCTCTATCAGTCAAAGCCTAACCAGCAGGCTGTATCGAGTGTTGCATCGAAATAGGTAACTATTAGATGAAGTGTACACAGAGGACTTTTTAGGCCAGAAGGAGTACCGTACTCCTGAAGCATATTCAGCCCCGTTAACTGGATGTCTGTAGCACAGACAAAAGAGCAGATGACAACATGTTTAACGTCATGGAAGTCAGCACAAATGAGTTGTAATGGTGAAACTCATGAGGGTCTGTCGGGGTCAGAGCACCTGGCATGAAAAGAAAGAAGTATTAGGAACCTGGGAGGACTCCTGCAGTTCCAGTAATCATACTGGTAGGTAAATCCAACCAAACAAGAAGGATAACCAGAAATTAGCAGGACTTCGGATTAACTCATAGTACTCTGAAGTCAAATTAGATAATACAGAGGAAGGGGTTAACAGTAATATGAAATCTTTAAAGGAAACACTAACTGGACGGGCAAGGCCAGAACAATTAGTGCAAACCTCACTGAAGAATATAGCAAGAAAGGCAAAGAGAACAGGTAAGATTTAACTTTGCCTGATAACGGATGTGAATATTACTGAAGAGCTCAGTGTGGTAATTCTGCATGCTGAGATCTGTGCGGGGGTGAGCAGGCAACTGCTAATCCTACCGTGACTACGACATTGGGCTAAGTAATTACTGCTACTGGAACATCAATACTTTTAGCTGCTCTAACTAATCTTTTATCTAAAGTTACTAAAGTAGCATTTTTACGCCTGCTTGTAACTAAATACATAGCGTCATAAGCAGGATGACTTATCTTGCATGAAAGTGGCAAAGCTTCTTCAAAAATGTCTTTGGCATCAATAAACTGATCTACCATTTTATAAAGATACTCAATTTTTTTCATAATATCTTCTTTGCTATAATCTTGATATTCATGATATTTCCACAATGTATTACTAGCTTCATAAATAAAAAGAGAAGGAGCAATTACCCAGTCTGCGTCATTTAATATATTTATAATTTCTTCTTGTCTTTTACCGCCCATCACTACTACAACAGCTGCACTTACATCGATTGTAATTCTCATCTTTCACGATCCTCTCTAACTAATTTTACAGGATCTAATATTTCTTCATCTTTCTGTTCTTGACTGGTTTCTTCTTGTATTTTTTTTAGAAGTTGTTGACGACGTTTTTTGTTTTCTTTTTCTATATTTAAAGCTTTTTCCAATAATACTATTGTTTCCTGGGTAATACTTCTTCTGTCAGCTTCAGCTAATTGGACAATTTCTTGATAAAGATGTTCTGGTAAATCTCTAACTTGTAAAGATGGCATAATAAAAACTCCTTTCGTCTAATGATTAATCTTTTATTCTATTTATATTATATCACTTAACACTAACGCATGCAATATGCATGTATAATGTTTTTGATATTTATGCAGGTGTTTTTTTCTATTAAAAGAATTATATTATTAATGTTCTTAATTAATAAAGATAAGAGCAAAGCCCAACGGTCGTATAACATGGGATTGGTGCCATGCCTTCTGTCATAAAGCTTGCAGGTTAACCAATCACGGATACGAAAACGCAAGCTTCACGCCAGTTCCTATCGGAACCAGGCACGAGCGAAAATCCCAGGGAAATTATCTGATATTTGCCGATTAGTAGATTGCGAAACAAAAAACCTCCTGATTAATGAACTCAGAAGGTTTATCATTTTATTGAATTTGTATTATTTTCAAGCCATAAAGTTAGTTCTTTTTTCGATAACTGGCCAGAAGCTACCTGAATCATCATTTTATAGGTATCTTTCTCGGAAGCTGTAATTTCTAGATCATTTTTTTGTAAAAAAGTATCCATAGCTACAAAAGCAATTCGTTTATTTCCATCAATAAATGGATGGTTATTACAAAGATGATAGCCATAAGCTGCTGCCATTTTTAACAATGAATCATGTAAATATTCACCCTGGTAAGTTGCTTTAGGTTGTTCAAGAGCTGAATCTAATAAATTTTCATCTCTAATACCAAAACTACCACCATAAATTTTAACAAGTTGTTCATGGAAAAATAGAATTATGTCTTTAGGTATAAATTTAATATCATTCATTTAGCTAATTCCTTAAGAGTATTTTTATATTTTTGGTTAGTCTTATCAAAAGCTTTAGCCCATTCTTCAAATTCTGGATTAAAAGGGGTTACTGTAAAACCATCTTCATTTTCAATGATATGAAGTTCTTCCCCTTCTTTAAGATTATATTTTTCTTTAAGCTCTTTAGGAATAGTAAAGCCATAGCTGTTACCAACTTTTCTTAATTTTATAGTTTTCATAGTTTATCACCTCAACTATATTATAACATTTGTATTACTAAAAAGAAAGCAGGTAAAAGAAAAAGAATAAATAATTATATAAAGAGAAGGTCAAAAGAAGCAAACGATTAGATAACATGGGATTGGCGTCATGACTTCTGTCATAAAGCTTGCAATTTAACAAATTACGGATATAGAAAAGCAAGCTTTACGCCAGTTTCTGACGGAATCAGTCACGAGCGCAAATCCCAGGGACGTTATCTGAAATACTAAGTTTATAAGTCTTATTCTAATAAAAGAAGGTGATTTTATATGGAATCTATAGTTTTAGAGTTGCAACAAGAATCCTTAAGTAATAAAAACAATATTTCAGATTTATTAAGAAAATCTTATGTAGTTGCACGAAAATTAAATATTCCTGAATTTAAAGCGTGGTTAGAAAAAGAAATGAATGGGTATTCTGAGTCTGATGATATTCCTGATTATAGAGTGATTCCAGGGCAATTAAAAGGACAACATCCACTAAGAGGTTGGCAAACAATACTGGGGTTTATGTCATCAATGAAAATACATCTTAAAATTTCTGAGTTAGAAAATGACTTAAATACGTCAGGAAGATTAGCTTTATCTATTGATGATCAAACCAAAAATAAAATATATGAGAATAGTAATATGAGATATAAAACAGAAATTGTATTTTTTATTGATAAATCAAGTGTTAAGGGGCTTATAGATACAGTACGAAATATTATTTTAAATTGGACACTTAAATTAGAAGAAGATGGTATCTTAGGTGAAGATATGTTATTTTCTCATGAAGAAAAAGAAAAAGCGCTTAATTGTATAATGAACCTGAACTAATTAAAAATTTAATAAAAAAATGCCCATAGTGGCCCAAACTGTAATATAATTGAATTACCACAAACAAAAACATTACAGGAGGGTGCACACTATGGACTACTTAAATGATACACCAATTTCTCGAAAAAATAAACACCTAAATGCTTATGAGCGTGGTCAAATTGCATTATTACACTCAGAAGGAATGTCAGCTTATGCTATTGCTAAACGCTTAAATAGAGCTTCTAATACAGTCAGAAACGAATTGAAACGTGGTACTGTTTCTCAAATCAAAGCTAATAAAACTGTTGAAATCTACTTTCCAGACACTGGTCAAAGAGTTTATGAGAATAATCGTAAAAATTGCGGACCTAAGTTTAAACTCTTAGAATGTTACAATTTCATAGAACATGTGATAGATGAATTTTACAACTCAGATCATTCAATTGATTCTATTTGTGGTTCAGCTAAGCTGCATAATAAATTTCCAAATTCAGAGATGGTTTGTACTAAAACTCTCTATAATTATATAGATGCTGGATTACTTGAGATTAAAAATATTGATCTGCCACTTAAATTGAGACGTTCTTTAAAATCAAGACGAATTAGAAACAACAAAAAGACTAAAGATCAGGCAGCATTACTTACTATGACAGAACGTACCACTCGCTCACAAATAATTCGTAAAATTGCTGGCAAAAGTTCTTATTCTGTTCAGGAGGCTATGACAATGCTGATTAAAGAAACGGGAAACCTATTTTCTACAGTTTTTAAAAGCATTACAAGTGACAATGGTTCTGAATTCTCAGAGATAGCCAGTATAGAAGCAGTAGTTGATACAAAAATTTATTATACCCATCCGTATTCATCCTGGGAAAGAGGCACTAACGAACGTCACAATGGCTTGATAAGAAGATTTATACCTAAAGGTAGAAGCATAAACGAATTCCCCATTGAAGCTATTGCCAGAGTTCAAAATTGGTGTAATACTTTACCAAGAAAAATATTGGGTTACTTAACTCCAAATGAAGCTTTTGAAGATCAACTAAAACAAATTCTATACAATTAAAATTATTACAGTTTGAAATTAGTTCAATTTAACATTGCAATTTAATAAAATTAAAAAAATAAAGTATTTTATCGAACAAGAAGTATGGAGAACAGGGACAATTATAATTGAAAAGGAGTTAGAATATGGAATACATAATTGAAAAAATGAAAACTGAAGATTGGGAAGGGGTAAGAGAAATTTACCTTGAAGGAATAAAAACAGGGAATTCAACTTTTCAGGCTCAAGCTCCAGATTGGAAAGAGTGGGATACGGGACATAGTTCGGAATGCCGTTTAGTAGCTAAAAAAAGAGATGAAGTTTTAGGTTGGGCAGCATTAAGCCCGGTTTCTGATAGGTGTGTCTATTCTGGTGTTGCTGAAGTGAGTATTTATGTAGGAGAAAAATATAGAAAGAATAATATTGGAACTAATTTATTAAAAAAATTAGTTAAGATATCAGAAAGAAATGGATTCTGGACATTACAGGCAGGTGTTTTTCCGGAAAATAAAGCTAGTTTATTATTACATAAAAAGTATGGTTTTAGAGAAGTTGGGATAAGAGAGAAGATTGGAAAAATGAAAAATGGTGAGTGGCGGGATGTGGTTTTACTAGAAAGAAGGAGCAATAAAGTAGGAATTAATTAATAAAGTTACATTTTATTAATTGAATATAGTTATACTATTAATCTTTGTTTCACTATGTGTTATAATTATATTGATGCATATTCTGTATCTTCTTAATTTTTTATTGATTTATCTAAAAACCCTAACTTAAGTTGGGCTCTTTATTGACTTCAATAATCTACTATTAATTTATAATAAATCTGGAGGAGGGGGTATTTATGATATTTTCAGTGAATCAATCCGGTTTTTTACCGGTTAATACAATTATTTTATTTGCTTTATTTTTTGTTCTTATCTCATTAATATTACTATTTTCATTTATTTTATTAAGAAGGAGGCTGCAGGGGAAAAGAATTAAAATTTTTGCTGCCTGGACCATTATCAGTTTACTGGCAGTTTTAATGTTATATAACACCGGCTTTTTTGGCAGCTATATTGATGTGGAAGCTGCTAAAAGCAAAAAATATACCAGAGAGGAATTAGTTCAGGATCTAAAGCAGGTTGAGACTACTATTCTGGATGAAAATCCTCTTCTATTTGTCAAAAAAGAAGATTTGAAATCAGATTTTCTTAACACCTATGATTTGATTGAAAATGGAATGACAGAGCTGGAATTTTATAGATTGATTAATCCTTTAATTACTGGTGTTAACTGCGGTCATACCAACTTATATATTTCAGAGGCATTAGAAAAAAATAGAGAAGAAAATGCAAAGTTTTTCCCATTGAAAGTAACTTTATTAAATGATGAACTTTTTCTTTTAGAAGGTGATAGGGAGAGTGGAATTAAGCCCGGGAATAAAATTGAATCAATTAATGGTTTGAGCAGCAAAAAAATTATAGAAGAGTTAATTAAAAACATCAGTGGCGACGGAAAAGGTGAAGCAAAACAGAGATATATACTCAGCAAATATTTTAACAGCAGATTCTACGATTTTATTGATAATTCAGATCAGTTTACAGTTGAGTATCTTGACCAGGAGGGAAATAAAATAACTGTTAATTTAAATGCAGAGCACAATAGTAATTTCAACTTAAACTCCTGGAGCCTTCATTTTGCAGCATACAGGGATGGAAATTATTATGAGCAGAAAATATTTGATGATTATGCTCTGCTGGATCTAAATGTTTTTATGCAGGAAAAAGTAGAGAAATTTGATTCTTTTTTAGAGGATTTCTTCTTGAATTTAAAAGAGAAAGAAGTTTCTAATTTAATTATTGATCTCAGAGGAAATTTTGGAGCTAATCCATTTATGTCAAAAACATTACTTTCCTATCTAGTTAATAAAGAAACTGACTACTTTACTGCTGATCTTCCTTTTCTCCAGCGGGTTTTAGGTTTTACAGATCCAATTAAGACTTCCGAAAACAATTTCGAGGGCAAAATTATTCTTTTAACAGATGGAGCGAATTTTTCAACTGCTGCTCATTTTGTTGCCTTCTTTAAATACCATGAACTTGGTACCATATTAGGAAGAAGAACTGGTGGATCATATGTGTGCAGTGATAGCTCAAAAGATATAGTCTTAAGTAATACCCGGATGAGGCTTCATTATTCTACTCTGATATACGAACTTGCAGTAGAGGGGCTGCCTAAAAATAAAGGAATTGAGCCAGATATAACTGTCAAAGAGGAGATTAGTGATATTTTAAATAAGAGAGATCCCCAGTTGGAACAGGCTTTAAAAATTATAAATTAAAAAACATTAGTGATATTATTAACTTAAACTTACACAACAAATAATTTTGATTTATTAAAATTGGGAGGTAATTATGATGTCTAAATTGATGGAAGGTAAAAAAGGTATAATTATGGGAGTTGCTAATGAAAAATCATTGGCCTGGAAAATTGCAGAAAGGTTAAATGAAGAAGGTGCAGAAACTGCATTTACATATCAAAATGAAAAAATTGGTGAAAAGGTTATCCCTTTATTTAAAGAATTAGGGGCAAAAAACTATCATAAATTAGATATTACAGACGATCAGGAATTTGAAGCAGTTTTTAGACAAATTGGAGAAGAGTTTGGGGGAGAATTTGATTTTATTGTTCATGCAATTGCTGGCGGACCCCGGAAAGAAGATTTAAGTGGGAAATTTGTAAATACTGCCCGGGATAGTTTTCTCCGCAGTATGGAAATAAGTGTTTATTCTTATGTTAAAGCTCTTCAACTGGCCTATCCTTTTATGAAAAAGAGTGGTGGCTCAGCAGTTACTCTTACTTATTATGGAGGGGAGAAAGTTATTCCAAATTATAATATTATGGGGGTTGCTAAGGCGGCTCTTGAGTCTTCAGTTCAATATTTGGCTGCTGACCTTGGTCAGGATGAAATTAGAGTTAATGCTCTTTCGCCCGGGCCAATTTTAACCAGAGCTGCCAGCGGTATTTCTGATTTCAGAGGCTTAATGAAGAGTTTTAAGGAGAAATCACCTTTAGGAAGATTGGTTAAACAGGAAGAAGTTGCTGCCAGTGCACTTTATTTGCTCAGTGATCTTTCAACTATGGTCACCGGGGAAATTATTCATGTAGATGGTGGCTATCATGTAACAGGATAAGCTAAGGTTTTTATTTTTAACTAATTAAGATAAATATTTAGAGATAATAGAATTAAGAAGCAAATTACTATAATGATATTCTGGAGGTTTTAATATGGAAAATAAAAAGCGAGTTTTTTCTGGGGTTCAGCCCACTGGCCAAATGCATATTGGAAATTATGTAGGAGCTTTAAGTTTATGGGTAGAAAATCAGAAGAAGTATGATAACATCTTTTGTATTGTTGACTTACACGCCCTGACAATTCCTGAGAGTATTAAGCCAGAATACCTGCGAAAAAAGGTGAAAGAAGTTGCTGCTCTGTATCTGGCCTGCGGAATTGATCCTGAAGAATCTACAATTTTCGTACAGTCTGATGTACCAGAGCACAGCGAATTGACCTGGCTTTTAAACTGTGTGACTCCTGTTGGCTGGTTAGAGCGAATGACTCAGTTTAAGTCTAAATCAAAAAAGCTAGAATCAGTTGGGACAGGTTTATTTGATTATCCGGTCTTGATGGCATCAGATATTTTGTTGTATAACACAGATTTAGTGCCGGTAGGTGAAGATCAAAAACAGCATATAGAAATTACAAGAGATATTGCTCAACGCTTTAATCATTTATATGGAGATGTTCTAAAAGTTCCTGAAGAATTGATTAGAAAAAGTGGTGCCAGAATAATGGGCTTTGATGATCCGGAAGCTAAAATGAGTAAAAGCACTGGTGAAAGCAAAAAAAGACATGCTATTGGACTGCTTGATTCACCTGATGTTATAAGAGAAACAATAATGAGTGCCACTACTGACTCCAATCGAGAAACTAGATTTGATTATGCTTCACCTGGAATTAAAAATATGTTAACTTTATATCAGGCTTTAACAAATCAAACTCAAGCTGAAATTGAAAATCATTTTTCGGATGGAAAGTATGGTAAATTGAAAAAAGAACTGGCAGAAGTGGTTATTGAAACATTAAAGCCTATCCAGCAAAAATACAAACAAATAATTAATGAAGAAACTTATTTGAATAATGTATTAAAAGAGGGAGAAGAAAAAGCAGGTGGAATTGCAGCTGAAACAATGGATAAAGTTAAAACAAGTATGGGACTGAAATAACTAGACTAAAGGAGTAAAAAATAAAGAATACAAATAAGTAATTAAAAATAGACAAATTTTTTTAAAAAAATCGGTGATTAATATGAATAAAAAAATTAATATTATAGTTAAAATAGTAATTATTATCTTATTAATTTATACCTGGAGATTAATTGAGGCTAATGGATCAGCTGTAAACAAATTTTACATCTATCTATATTTGTCTCTAGTTAGCTGCAGTTTATTATCTGATAAATATTTTTATAAGGGACAAAAGACTGAAAATAACAAATCACACCTTGCAACCAGTCATTATTTATCATTAACCTGGTTTGTTACATTGATAGTTCCAGTAATAGAATATGTTTACCTGCAGAGAGATAATTTATTATTTACAGTCTCTGGAAGTATATTAATTATTTCGGGTATAATAATTCGGGGTCTGGCAATTAAAAGACTGGGTAAGTTTTTTTCAAGAGATATAGAAAACTGGGAAGAACAGAAAATTATCAAATCTGGAATTTATAAATATGTCAGGCATCCTGCTTATACAGGTAATATAATTCAGATCATAGCCTTCCCTCTAGTCTTGAATTCATATTTTAGTCTCTTTTTTTCATTAATAACGATAGCTGGTTTTTTATGGCGAATAAAAGTTGAAGAAGAAATTTTGATTGATAAACTACCGGAGTATAAAGAATATATGGAGGAAACAAAAAAATTGCTCCCGAAAATCTGGTAGTGAAAATTTAAAGCGAGTAACTGAAGCGAAAAGTCAATTACCTGAGGAAATAAGAGTATTATTTATTAAATTATATTAATTTACTTATATTTTTAAATATGGGATTATATTAGATTTGATATATTTTCAGGCATATCTTATATTATAGTAGACTACTTGATTTTTGCAGTAGTCTATTTTTTTGCAATCAAATGAGAATCGATTTCATTTTCAATTAGATTTAATTAGTATTTTATCAATCTGGCCCAGACTCAGGAAATGGCTACTGGAATGACAGTAGGAGAATTAGTTTCCTATGGTCTTTTTCCCTATCAGAGTGGGTTAGGAAGATTAACTAAAAAGGATTATGAAGTGATCAACTGGGCGCTGGAGGTTACCGGAACAGATGAGTTTAAGTATCGTTCTGTAGATGCTCTTTCTGGAGGCCAGAGACAGCGGGTCTGGATTGCTATGGCCCTGGCCCAGGAAACTGATACCATATTTTTAGATGAACCTACTACCTATCTTGATCTGGCCCACCAATTAGAAGTACTAAAACTGCTGGATGATTTAAATAGAAGGCAGGAAAGAACAATTATTATGGTGCTGCATGATTTAAACCAGGCAGCTAGATTTGCAGACTATATTATTGCAATGAAAGATGGAAAAGTCGTTAAAGCCGGTGATCCGGAAGAAGTAATTGCTTCTGAAGTATTAAAAGAAATATTCAATATTGATGCTCTGATCGGTGCTCCTTATTTTATTTATCTGCTGACTCAGAATTAGAAATTATTATTTCAAACTGAATAGATTCAATAATTAAATATATTTAATATGATATTAAAGCTCTTGAGCCAGATTTCTGGTTTGAGAGTTTTTTATTTTTCCATTGACAAAAACTTACAATATCATATATTTATATATAAACATACAAACGCAAAATTAATACAAAGGAGAATCAGAATAATGGTTGAAAATAATAAAGCAGTAGAAATTATTAATTTAGAAAAATCATATGGGTCTCTCAAAGCTGTTGCTGGAATATCTTTTTATGTTAAAAAAGGCCAGATATTTACACTTTTAGGGCCAAATGGGGCTGGAAAAACTACCATAATAGAAATACTTGAAGGTTTAAAAGAAAAAGATGCTGGGAAAATTAAATTTTTTGGAGAAACAGTAGCTAAGATTTCGAGAAAAGAAAAAGAAGAAATTGGGGTTCTGCTGCAGAAAAATAACTATATAGAAAAAATTAAGGTTAAAGAGATAATTAAAATGTTCAGCTCGTTTTACAAAAAATCACTTTCAACAGCTGATATTCTCAAAAAAATTGCTCTGGAGGATAAAAAAGATTCTTTTGTAGAAGATATTTCGGGTGGTCAACAGCAGCGCCTATCTATAGGGCTTGCCTTAATCAATGATCCCAAAATTCTATACCTAGATGAACCAACAACCGGGCTTGATCCTCAGGCAAGACGAAAATTATGGGGTTTAATAAAAGACTTAAAAAAAGCTGGTAAAACAATCTTTTTAACAACTCATTATATGGAGGAAGCAGAAAAACTATCAGATTATGTCTATATTATGGATCAGGGTAAAATCATTGCAGACGGCAGCCCGGAAAAACTAATTGATAATTTGGGGCAAGAAAATGTAATCGTTTTTGAAAAAACTGGTTTTACAGATTCAGCAATTGACGAGCTGAGGGAGACTTATCCAGGATTGAAGATAACAGAGTCCGAGATTTCTATTTATGTTAAAGATCTTTCTCATTCCCTGACTGAGTTGATTAACTGGGCAGGTGAAAAAGAAATTAAAATTGACAATTTAAAAATTAGAAGACCAAATCTGGAAGATGTTTTTATAGAGTTAACAGGAAAGGGGCTGCGTGACTGATGGGAGCCATAAAAAGTATTTTTTTACAGCATCTGCGCCAGCACTTAAGAGATAAATATTCGGTTTTTTAGAATCTGATTTTCCCATTAATTTTAATGACTATTCTGGTTCTTATTTTCGGGGGCCAAATTGAAGAAAATGTAACTTTTCGGATTAGTATAGTCAGTCCAGAAGTTGAAGAAACCAACACTGTTAATAGTTATCCAGCAATAATTAATACAGTATTTGAATTAATAGAAGCTTCCGAAGAAAGCCGCTGGTTTCAATTTTATAGAAAAGAAGAAAATCAAAGCAGATCAAATTTTCTGCAGGAAGAAAGAAAAAAGCTTGAGCAGGGTGAGAGAGAGTTAGTTTTAGTAATTCCGGAAATAGAATGGGGAGCAAGTGCTCAATTAGAAATTTATCGCCAGCCAGAAAGACAGCTTTCTCTTATCGCGGCAGATATGATTACCAGTATTATTAATGAATTAAATAAGGAGATCAATATAGCAGAGGGGAATATTAGCAGAGATGAGCTGATAAATGTAAGCAGCAGAGAAATAGCGATAATGGAATCTGAAAGCAGAAGTGACTTTTCATTTGCAGAATTTTTAGTACCCGGAATTATACTTTTTAGTTTTTTAATTTCTGGTCTTGAAATTTTTGTAGAAAAAATTTCATCTATGAGAGCCAGAGAAATTCTTAAAAGATATTTTGCAACTCCATTAAGAGCTGTTGAATATTTTAGTGGAATACTCGGATTTATTATTTTACTCTCAATTACCCAGGTTGTTTTAATTTATAGTTGGGCTAAAATATTTTTTGATATTAATCTGGCGATTTTCAGACCGGAATTTATATTTTATATGCTGTTTTCTCTGATTGTTTCCATTGCTCTCGGTTTTTTACTTTTATCAATAGTTAAAAATAAGGAATCAGTAACTCAGGCTGTAATTTATCCTATGGCTTTTTTAGGTGGAATGTTCTTTGAAGTTTCTAACTTGTCAGGAGTTATATCTCTGGTTGCAAAAATTAATCCGATGTACTATTTGGTTAATGGAATGAGAGATGCACTGGGAATTTATCCAAGTCCGACTCCGGTTCTGCTAAATATTCTTGTTCCGGCTATCTGGCTGTTTGGCTCAATTATCATTTCAAGCTACAAATTCAGCTGGAATCCTGGAGGTGAATCTTAATGTTAAAACAGTATCTAAATAATACGAAAACTTTAACTTTGAGTTTTCTGCGCAATAAGGAGACGATATTTTTTGTGCTTTTACTGCCGCTTATATTCATGTTAATTTTCGGTTCGCTTTATAGTGGTGGTGATCAGAGCCAGCCTGATAGAGTACTTATTTATTATAGTGATCAGGCGACAATTGAGCAGAGCAGATTAGAAGAGGTAATAAATGAAAATCAGAGCTTAACTTTTAAATATGTTTCCACTCTAGAAGCGGGAGAGGAGCTTTTAAGAAATTATAAAGCAGAAGCTCTACTAACAGTCTGGAATTTGCCTTTAATCCTGCCAGAATTCAGGATAATCCGGCTCTGGAGCAGCAGGCATATTCAATTGCCAGAGAAATCAATTTAAGAGAAAATAATCTAAATGAATATTTAGAAACAGTAATTATTGATACAGAATCTGCAACTACAGCTCCGGCACAGGCATCAGGTTCAACTCAGTTTTTATCATTATTTCCCGGCTTAATTGCTCTGGGACTTGCTTCTTCAGGATTATTTGTCATAGTCGAGGTTTTTATCTATTATAAAGAAAAAGGAGTTTTAAAGCGGATGGCAGCAGCTCCTATCAACAAAAATGCTTTTGTTCTGGCTCTGATAACAAGCAGGATGCCGGGCCGGCATCAATTTTAAGCATGTTTTTAATTCTGGCTGCCAGCAGAATTATTTTTGGAGTTAGTTTTCAATCAACTGGCTGCTGTTTATCCCTTATATCTTTATTGGAACAGTTATTATGATGGGATTTGGTGCTTTAATAACCCTGTTTTTCAAAACAGCAGATAGTGCTTTTCAGGCTGCTAGTATTTTACTGACTATTATGATCTTTTTTTCCGGAATCTATTTTCCAATAGAATTTCTACCTTCATATTTTCAGAGCTTAAGCCGTTTTCTGCCGCTAACCTATCTTGCCCGGGGATTACAGCAGATTATGGGAGTCAGTCAATTAAAACCATTCAACTTAGCTTTAGAAACCGGTGGATTATTGATATTATCAATAATTTTGATTATTATAGTTGCAAAAAAGAGCAGCTGGGCAGCTAAGTAAAAAAAGCCACCAATCACTATATTAGTGAAAGGTGGCTCAATATTTTATAATTGTTTTAGTTTTATATTTTTCCAACAAGGTTTAACCCCGGCTTAAGAGTTCGACTTCCTTCTTTCCATTTGGCAGGGCAAACTTCTTCCGGATTATTTCTTACATATTGAGCAGCTTTAATTTTGCTGACAATAGAACTGGCATCTCTTCCAAGATTTCCCGCGTTGATCTCTATACCCTGAACTATTCCATCTGGATCAATTATAAAAGTTGCGCGATCGGCAAGACCTTCTTCTTCAATTAAAACATCAAAGTTTTTACAGAGGGTATGAGAAGGATCTCCAACCATCACGAATTCAATCTCACCAATTGTTGGTGAATTATCGTGCCAGGCTTTGTGAGTGTAATGGGTATCTGCTGAAACTGAATAAACTTCAGCTCCAAGTTCCTTTAGAGTATCATATTCGTCCTGTAAATCTGCTAATTCAGTCGGGCAGACAAAGGTAAAATCAGCCGGATAAAAAACAACAACACTCCACTGATCTTTAAAATCTTCCTCTGTAACTTCCAAAAATTCTCCATTTTGATATGCTTGTGCCATAAAGGGCAGTACTTCTTTTCCTACTAATGACATTTTATGTACCTCCTATTAGTTTGATTTATAGTTTGCTATTTAGTATTGATAATTGTTATCAATTAATATTATCACATAAAATTATTTAGCTGTCAAGTATATTTTGGGAGTGGTATAAATTAATTTTATTTACAGTATATTAAGCAGGAATTAATTTTTTTTCAAAGAAATAAATTAATAAGTTAATTATTAAAGAATACATTTTGATCAATTAAACTAAGGAGGAAAGATTATGCGAAATAATCAAAAAAAGAATTTATGGTCCTTTAATTTTTCTACTATGGCACTGGTTTTAATACCTGTCAGTATTGGAATTAACTATGTAGGAAAATTATTTGCTCAGACTTTAAGATTACCGCTCTGGCTGGACTCGATTGGTACAATTCTGGCCGGTATTCTGGCTGGACCATGGATAGGAGCTATTAGTGGAGGGATTAACAATGTAATTTATGGATTGACAATTAGTCCTGTTTCTTTTGCCTATGGAATCACCAGTGTTGCTATTGGTATTACTGCCGGGGTTATGGCCAGAATGGGATTTGTAAAAAACATGAAAAGAGCTGTGATAATGGGTGTTGTTATTGCAGTAGTCTCGACTATTGTTTCTACTCCAATTAATATAATTTTTTGGGGAGGTCAGACAGGAAATATTTGGGGAGATGCTCTCTTTGGAATTCTCCGTTCAGCAAACTGGCCAGTCTGGCTTGCTTCTGGACTGGATGAGCTGGCAGTAGACTTACCCGATAAGATAGCAACTACTATTATCGCTTATATAATATATAAGGGTTTACCTAAACGAATAACTGTACTTTTTGAAGAAAGCTAATAGAGGAGGCCGGGAGCTTGAGATCTCTCAGTTTATATGTAAAAAGAAATAGTTTAATTCATAAAATTGATCCGTTTACTAAAATTATTTATGTTTTTGTTTCAGTAATTTCCCCATTTATTATGCCTACTTTAATTTTTTCAGCCAGTTTAACTTTAATTAATTTAATGCTTCTGCTGCTGGCTAAGGTTGTAAAACGGGTGATTCCTATAATTAGCTTTGTATTTATAATCATCCTGACTATTTTTGTTATTCAGGGAATGTTTTATGGGGCAAATCAGACAAAACTCTTTACTATATTTAATCTGAGTTTTTATGTTGAAGGAATACTTTATGCGGCCAAAATTTCAATAAGGGCAATTAATGTTTTGTTAGCTTTTTCTCTTCTAATTTTAACCACACCCCCGGCTGAGATGATAGAATCACTGGTACGCAGAGGAATGCCGGCAAAACTGGGCTATATTATGCATTCGGTCCTGCAGATAATACCTATGATGTCCAGCAATGCTTCTATAATTATGGATGCCCAGAGAGCTCGCGGAATGGAAACAGAGGGCAGTCTCTGGGTCCGGATTAAAGCTTTTATACCACTAATTGGTCCTCTGGTTATGAGTTCTCTGGTAAACACTCATGAGCGTTCAATAGCCCTGGAGGTTAGAGGTTTTTCTGCGGCTACTAAAAAAACATTCCTGCATCAGGAGGAAGTACCTGGAGGAATGAAGCAGCTGAGAATTTTCTTGTTATTATTTTTAGCAGCAGTATTGGTCTGGAGGCTAACTTTATGAAAGAAATTATTATAAACAATTTATCATATAAGTATTCACTTGCTGAAAACAAAGCCTTAAACAATATTTCTCTGGAAATTGAAAAAGGTGACTTTATAGGAGTTATTGGTCCCAATAAAGCAGGAAAATCTACTTTTTGCAAGTCTCTTGTAGGACTGATCCCTCATTTTTACAAAGGAGAATTTGAAGGGGAAATTTTAATTGATGACCTAAATACTTTAAACAGTAGTATTGCCGAAATATCTTTAAAAGTTGGTCTGGTTTTCCAGGATCCCTTTAATCAGATTTCAGGGGCCAAGCTAAGTGTTTATGATGAGCTGGCTTTCGGCCTGGAAAATAATGGGGTAGAAAGAGAAGAAATGATAACAAGAATTGATAAGTATCTTGACCTAATGGATTTAAATGAAGTAAAGGATAATAACCCCTTTGAATTATCAGGAGGTCAGATGCAGAGGCTGGCCATTGCCAGTATCATGGCTTTAAAGCCAGATGTTTTTGTTTTAGATGAACCTACATCCCAGCTTGATCCCCAGGGAACAGAAGAGGTTTTTAAAGCAGTATCTCGCCTGAGAGAAGAAAACTTAACAGTTATTCTGGTCAGTCAAAAATTAAATAAATTAGCTGATTATGCAAATAAGATTCTCTTTTTGAATCAGGGGGGAATTGTAGCATATGATGATACAGCAGCAGTTTTTTCTCGAAATGACCTGGAACAGATGGGAATGGGAGTGCCTATTTATACTGAGATAGCCAGGGAATTAGAATTAAAAAATGAAAAGGATCAGTATCCTATTAGAAACTCAGAACTCAAAGAAATGTTGGTGGCTAAGTATGGCAAAAATATCGGTAAATAATCTCTCTTTTCATTATAATCAAGGAATACCAGTACTTAAAGATCTTAGTTTTTCCCTTGAACAGAAATCGACAGCAATAATTGGTCAGAATGGGGCAGGTAAAACTACTTTAGTCAAACTTCTAAAAGGACTTTTAAAACCCCAAAAAGGGGATGTTTTAATTAACGATAAGAATACAAAAGAACATACTGCTGCCTCCCTGGCTCGGGAAATTGGACTGGTTTTTCAAAATCCAAGTGATCAGATTTTTAAAAATAATGTTCTGGATGAAGTGAAGTTTGGACCTTTAAATCTTGATATTGAAGAAAATAAAGCAGAAAAAAGAGCCAGAAAAGCTATTAAAAGACTGGGGCTTTCGGAAATTGCTGATGAAAATCCCTATGATTTAAGTCTTTCAGAACGAAAATTAGTTACTATAGCTTCTATCCTGGCCATGGAGCCGGAAATTATTATTTTTGATGAACCTGCTATCGGTCAGGACTATAGAAATATAGCTTTAATTAAGAAAATTATCAGGGAAGAGATTGAATCAGGTAAACTGGTGCTTACAATTAATCATGATATGGACTTTGTAGCTGAAGTTTTTGAAAGGATAATTGTGTTAAATCAGGGAAAGATTCTGGCTGATGGACCAACTGCGGAAGTTTTTGCTCAAAAGGAGATACTAAAAAAGGCTCATCTAGAGATGCCTTCGGTTACTGCTTTAGCTAAGGAACTGGGGATTGGAAATCAAATCTTATTAAATAAAAAAGAATTTATTGAGTATTTTAAAGATATAGAGGTTTAGTTATTAAGAAAAAGTTTACATTTATATGAGGAAAAGATGGTATAAATTAATTGAATATAAATTCTGGTATGTTAAGCAAAAGAGGTGATCAAAATATTATTCTTTTGGTTTGGTGTTTTACTTATATCAGCCTGGGCTGCTCACTGGGGAGCAGGCAAATTATCATTTCCCTTAAAAATGTTACGCAGACAGTGGGGGTTAACTTCTTCAGCTGGTGCAGCTCTTCTGGCTATTGTAACTGCCAGTCCAGAGGTATCTATTAATATAACAAGTGCAGTAAGAGGAGTCTCGGATATTGGTTTAGGCAATCTACTTGGTTCAAATATAATCTCTATTCCTTTAATTATTACTGTTTCTTATTTTGCTTCCAGGAAATCATATAAAAATAATCAAAAACATGAACAGCATCTGAAAAATGAATTCCTGGCTCTAAATAAACGAACTGTCAAAGTTCTTGCATTACCTTATCTGGCTATCATTGTTTTAACTGCTTTTTTAACTTTGCCTCAGGGATGGCGAGGTCTGCAGCCAGCAGATGGATATATTATGCTGATAGCTTATGTTATATTTCTCTTTCAGGCAATAATGACAGGGAAACAGGAGGGAGAGGAGGTGAGTTGGAGTTGGACTAAGTTGATACTGTCTATAGCTGGTGCTGCAGCAATTGCTATTGGTGCATATTATATTGTGAGAGCAACAGAGAATATTGTCCAGATTCTGGGGATACCTCAGCTGATCGGTGGTTTATTTATAACGGGTCCTTTAACTACTTTACCAGAAATTTTTCAGGCCTGGAATGTATCAAAAGAAGGAGAAATTACTTCTGGTTCGACAAGTGTTATTGCAGATAATGTCATTACTTTGACAATTGGATTTGTTCCTCTGGCTCTAGTGAGCACAGTTATTAATGATTTAACTTTATATATAATTAATATTTTGTTTGTAGCATTAATGCCTTTATTTTATACGATTTTTATTCGGGAAGATAAAGAAAGATATGGTTTTACAAAGACTGAGATAATTACTTTTAATTTATTATATCTGTTATATATCATGATTATATTAATTTTTCTACTCTGATTGATCCTCAGAGAAACTTCATTATTTCAATTAATAATTGAGCTTTTCTGGGGATTTTTGTTTTATAAAAATGACTTTGATATAATAGAAATAGTGAGAAAGTGTTTAGATGTTAGGAACCGACTTCAAAACAAACTAAAGATGTTCTGAACTTTACAGAATTGTTAAAAAATTACTGATATTCTTTTATTTTTATAACGAGATTATATTGATGATGTTATGTAAGAAGTAGCTTTAAATATAAATATAAATATTAAATCAATCGATACCTGATAAGTAAAGTCTAGAAAGGAAGGTGTGAATCTATGATCTATCTTGATTATAATGCTACAACACCAATTGATAAGAAAGTAGCTGAAGCAATGGAAGCATATATTTATGGAAATTTTGGCAACCCATCCAGCAGTCACGAACTGGGCTCAAAAACAAAACAGGCTGTGGAAGAGGCTCGAAAAAAAGTTGCCAGTTTATTAAATGCTTCACCAGAAGAGATTATTTTTACTTCTGGAGGAAGTGAGTCGAATAACATGGTAATTAAGGGAGCTGCCTATACTTATCAGAATCGGGGTAAACATATTATAACTTCCGAAATAGAACATCCTGCTGTAATCTCTCCCTGTGAATTTCTGGAGAAAAACGGTTATGAGGTAACATATTTACCCGTAGATCAGAATGGAGTAGTTGATATTGATCAATTAAAAGCTGCAGTAACCGAGGAGACAATTTTAATTACCATCATGCACGCAAATAATGAGACAGGGACAATTCAACCACTGGCAGAAATAGCTGAAATAGCTTCAGAAAATGATATTTTATTCCACACTGATGCTGCTCAGTCTGTGGGTAAAATTGAAACAGATGTTAAAAAGCTGGGAGTAGATTTTTTTTCAGTTGCCGCTCATAAAGTTTATGCCCCCAAAGGGATTGGTGCTCTTTATATAAAAGACGGGATTGAGATAGAACCTTTAATTCATGGAGCAGGACATGAGATGGGGAAAAGAGCGGGAACAGAAAATGTTATTTTTGATGCTGCCCTTGGTAAAGCCTGTGAACTTGCGGAGGATCTGCTGCAGGGGGTTTAAAGAATGTGGAATTGATAGATGGGGTAGAGTTAAGCAATATGACAGAATTTACAGAGTGGATTATTGAAGCTGATAAAGTGATTAATTTTTAGTGGTTTTTAATTATAATATATAATATTAATAAAAGACTAGGATTTGGAAGAGGAGCTGATATATATGGCATATTTATTATTTAAAACAATAATTTCAGCAGTAATAATTGTAGCTGTCTCTGAAGTTTCTAAAAGAAGTTCTCTCCTGGGGGCAATTTTAGCTTCACTTCCATTAGTCTCATATTTAGGAATTATATGGCTTTATATAGATACTGAAAGTAAGACTCAGGTAGCTCAGTTATCCAGGGATGTTTTCTGGATGGTTATACCATCTTTATCATTTTTTATAGTTTTACCGGTATTATTAAAAACTGAATTAAATTTTTATCTCTCATTAGCTATCTCAACGGCAATTATGGTCGCTGTATATTTTACTATGATTTTTATCTTGCAGAGATTTGGAGTTAATATTTAAAGAGGTGATTATATTGCCTTTGAGTTTGCTCATATAGCCGCTCGCTCTGGTGCTGAAGTGACAATTGTTCATCGTGGTCAAGCTCCATTGAAAAACTTTGAACAGGATATTGTTAATCACCTGGTTAAGGCTACTGAAGAGCTGGGTATTAATCTTGTTCTGGAGACGGAAGTCTGCGGGAATGATCGTCTCTTATCCAACTCTATCTTCTGATATTTCTTCCTCGATTTTAAATGAAGATTGATGTTGTTTATATTTGAATTATTAGATCAGTTAGATGGTTGTAAAGTTAAATAATGAAAATATAAGTTGTGAGTGGGAACGGGAGTCCAGTCACCATCCAATTAGATTAATTAAAATCAAGAATACTAAAATAGATGGACAGAAATTCTATTCTGAGAAAACCAGAATATCTTGAACTGGAGATAAATGGTATTCGAGAAGAGAGTCATAGATTTAGATGGAATAGGTGATAGTCTCAGTCACATAGACTTTGATCCTGCAGGAAAATCAGATTGAATGTTATATAGCTGCAGGTGAATATGCAAATCATCTGGAGTTTACTCCTGATGGAAAAAAAATTGATTATTGTTTAAGAAATTTAACAGAATTAGATGCTAGGAATATTGTCTAGTTGTTTTATTTTATTAGTGGTGCTAAAATAGGGATAGGAGG
>NZ_SNWX01000013.1 GCF_004362045.1 Halanaerobium saccharolyticum
GGGGGAGGGATTCCTGCATTTTATGCAGATTCCTAACCTGACAATTATGATAACTATTAATATTTTTAAAAAAACTATTAGATTTGACGTAACGAATATTATTATGGGAGGAAAATAAAATGATTTTAAGATTATCTTTATTAAGTTTATTTATTACAGTATTTATTGGAGGAATAATTATGTTTAAAAAGACTAAGAAAAGATGGATTAAATACTCGGTTTTAAGTGTAAGTCTAGTTCTGCTGCTGACTTTTGTGATTTTAGGTTCCAATATTGCTCTGCCGGAAAAAGTATATGCTGCCGAAACAGCTGTTAACTCTACTTCTAATAATTTAGGCCTTGGTTATCTGGCAGCCGGACTTGCAGTTGGAATTGCTTCTATTGGAGCTGGTATTGCAGTTGGAATTGCTGGCTCAGCAGCTATCGGCGCCATCAGTGAAAAACCAGAAATTTTAGGTAGGGCTTTAATTATTATTGGTTTAGGTGAAGGTATAGCTATTTATGGATTGATAATTTCAATTATGATTCTGGGAAGATTATAGGTGTCAGATTATGAAAATATACTGTATAAGTGACAATATTGATACAAATATTGGTTTAAGGCTGGTTGGAATTGATGGTAAGGTAATTCATGAAAAAGAGAAAGTTATAGAAGAAATTAATAGAGTCAGGAAAGAGGAAGATATAGGAGTTCTTTTAATTACAAGGAAATTAGCAGAAATGGTACCTGATTTAATTGATGAGCTAAAACTTTCTGCAGAGCTTCCTCTGATACTTGAGATTCCAGATCGACACGTTGACCCTGAAAAAGAACCTGAATATATTACAAAATATGTTCAGGAATCAATTGGAATAAAAATTTAAGAAAATTCAGCGTGCCATGCTCGATGCATAAATGCAGAGTTATCCTTGCGTTTATAAAAGAAAACTCAGCGTGCCATGCTCGATGCATAAATGCAGAGTTATCCTTGCGTTTATAAAAGAAAACTCAGCGAAAGAGGTGAGATATGAGTGGATATTGCAGAAAAAATAATGGCTATTGAAACTGAGATTATTGATGAAGTTAAGGAAAAAAATGATAGTCAAATTGAAAAGAAGAAGGAAGAATTAAAAGAAAGGTATGATGATTTTCAAAAAGAAATAAAAAATGAACAGGAAAATATATTAAATGAATATAAAAGCAGAGCTGAACAGAAAAAGGAACAAATAATATCCAGAGCTATTCTGGAAAAGAAAAATTCCAGGCGAAAAAAATTGAATGATTTAATAAATGATTTTATCGATGAACTACACAGCAAATTAAATGATTTTACTGATCAAAAAGATTATTTTTTGTTTATTATTGATTCAATTAAAGAAGCTGCAGGAGAATTGGATGATAGTGAGTTTATTATTTTATTGAGAAACAAGGATCAAAATTTGAAAGCTGATTTAGAAGAACACCTGGAAAAAGAGATGGAGAATTATAAATTTGAAATTGAACTGATGGATAAAATTAAAACTGGTGGTTTTATTATTAAGGCAAAAAATAGGCAGCAGTTGATTGAAAATACTTTTACTGCTCTAATTGATTCTTTCAGGGAAGAAATTGCAATAGAATTAAAGAATAATATTCTAACATAAAAGTAGATAAATGGATTAGGAGTTGGTGAGTGTGGAAAAACAGGGAAAAATAACCTTTATCAATGGTCCGGTTGTTGAAGCAGAAAATATGACCGGCTATATTATGAGAGAGCTGGTTTATGTAGGTAAACTTAAACTGGTTGGAGAAATAATAGAACTGGATGGAAATTCAGCTACAATTCAGGTTTACGAAGAAACAAGTGGAATGAAACCCGGAGAACCAGTATTTTCTACCGGGCATCCACTTTCTGTTCAGCTGGGACCGGGAATTATAGGTAATATTTTTGATGGTATTCAGCGCCCTCTCCCTTTTTTAGAGGAAAAAGACGGTCCTTTTATCCAGAGGGGTACCAGGGTAAGTGCTTTAGATCCAGAAAAGGAATGGGAATTAAAAATACTGATTGAAGAAGGTGATTATCTTAAGTCAGGCCAGATTGTTGCAGAATTTGATGAGACTTCAGTTATTATTCATAAGATAATGGTTCCTCCTGGAAAAGAAGGTGAAGTGATTGAGAGGGTGCCTGATGGTAGATACTCGATTGATCATGTGATTGCAAAAATAAAAGATAAAGAAGAAAATATAACCGAAATAAAACTTTATCAGGAATGGCCAATTAGAAAACCAAGGCCTTATCTAGATAGACTGGAATTAGGAGTGCCGCTGCTGACAGGTCAGCGGGTACTTGATACCTTTTTTCCAATTGCCAAAGGAGGTACAGCTGCTATCCCGGGAGGATTTGGAGCTGGTAAAACAATGACTCAACACCAGCTTGCTAAATGGTCAGATGCAGACATAATAATTTATATTGGCTGTGGTGAAAGAGGAAATGAAATGACAGATGTTCTGGAGGAGTTTCCAGAATTAGAGGATCCTGAAACTGGTAAATCAATGATGGAGCGAACAGTATTAATTGCAAACACCTCCAATATGCCAGTATCAGCAAGAGAAGCCAGTATTTATACCGGGATTACTCTGGGAGAATATTATCGTGATATGGGATATCATGTAGCAATTATGGCTGATTCCACTTCCCGCTGGGCAGAAGCTTTAAGAGAAATTTCAGGTCGTCTGGAAGAAATGCCGGCAGAGGAAGGATTTCCGGCTTATTTACCCACCAGACTGGCCGAGTTTTATGAAAGAGCAGGTTATGTTAAGACCCTTGGTGAAGAAAATGAAGGGTCAATCTCATTAATTGGGGCAGTATCTCCTCCAGGTGCAGATTTTTCGGAGCCTGTTACTCAAAATACTAAAAGATTTGTCCGCTGTTTCTGGGCTCTTGATAAATCACTTGCTGCTTCCCGACATTTTCCAGCAGTAAGCTGGCTCGATAGTTATAGTGAGTACTTAAATGACCTCGAGCCCTGGTATAAAGATAATGTAAATGAAGAATGGTTTGAGCTGAGAAGCAGAGCAATGTCTTTATTAAAAGAAGAATCAAGACTGCAGGATATAGTGCAGCTGGTTGGAGAAGATGTCCTTCCTGATAATCAACGTCTGATTTTAGAAGTAGCAAAATTGATTAAAATTGGGTTTTTACAGCAGAATGCTTTTGATGATATTGATAGATATTCGGATATAAATAAACAGTACTGGCTTTTAAAGATAATTCTTTATCTTTATGATCAGGCCCAGCCTCTGGTAAAGAAAAGTGTGCCGATCAGTCAGCTGAAAAATGATGAGTTATTTAACAAATTATTAAGACTAAAAAATACTGTTGCTAATGATGAAATAGATAAAATAAAAGAATTTCGGCAGGAAATCGATGATTTTTATCAGCAGCTTGCTGATAGTTATCAAAAATAGTGGGGGAGTATATAATGTTAAAAAAAGAGTATACTGGACTTGCTAATATTAATGGTCCATTAATTGTAATAGAAAATGTTGATGATGTAGCATATGATGAAATGGTTGAAATCACTGCTCCAGATGGAGAAGTGAGAAAGGGTAGAGTATTACAGGTGAGTTCAAATAAAGCTGTTGTTCAGGTATTTGAAGGCAGTACCGGTTTAAATATCAACGAAAGTAGAGTTAAGTTTCTTAAAGAGCCAATGAAAGTTGCACTAAGCAAGGATATTCTGGGTAGGGTTTTTAATGGAGTTGGGGAAGCTGCTGATGATGGTGGTCAGATCTATTCTGAAAATAAATATGATATTAATTCCAAGCCAATGAATCCTTATTCCAGGCAGTATCCACGAAATTATATTCAGACTGGAGTTTCTGCAGTGGATGGCTTAATGACCTTAATTAGAGGTCAAAAACTGCCTATTTTTTCAGGGAATGGGCTGCCTCATAATCAACTTGCAGCTCAAATAACAAGACAGGCAAAACTTGGTAAAGATGATGAAAAATTTGCAGTAGTTTTTGTGGCGATGGGCATCAAGCATGATGAATCAAGGTATTTTATTAAGAGTTTTGAAGAAAGTGGAGTTTTACAAAATGTAGTGATGTATGTTAATTTAGCTGATGACCCTTCAGTAGAAAGAATTATTGCACCTCGAGTTGCCCTTACTGCAGCTGAATATCTTGCTTTTGAAGAAAACATGCATATTTTAGTTGTAATGACAGATATGACAAGTTATTCTGAAGCTTTAAGGGAACTCTCATCCAGGAGAGGAGAAGTCCCGGGACGAAAGGGCTATCCCGGCTATCTTTACAGTGATCTGGCAAGTCTTTACGAAAGAGCAGGGATGATTAAAGGAAGAGAAGGTTCAATAACTCAGATTCCTATCTTAACAATGCCTAATGATGATATAACCCATCCAATACCTGATTTAACAGGGTATATAACAGAAGGTCAGATAGTTTTAAAAAGAGATTTATTTCAGCGAGACGTTTATCCCCCCATTAATATTCTGCCTTCACTTTCTCGTCTGATGAAAGATGGTGTTGGGGCTGAATACACAAGAGAAGATCATTCTGATATTTCAAGTCAGCTTTATGCTGCTTATTCTCATGTTAATGAAGTTAAGTCTTTAGCATCAGTTATAGGAGAAGACGAACTGTCAAAAATAGATCAAAAATACCTTGAATTTGGAGAGAAATTTGAAAACAAATTTCTCAAACAGGATAAATTTAACAGTAGGGATATTGAAGAAACTCTTTCTCTGGCCTGGGATTTAATTTCTGAGCTTCCAGAACATGAATTAGATAGACTATCTGAAAAAATGATTGATAAATATTACAGGAGGAAAGATGAAAATGGAGAAACTTAATATATCTCCAACTAAAAGCAATCTTTTATCGGCAAAAAGTTCACTTGAGCTGGCAGAAGAAGGTTATGAACTTCTTGATAAAAAGAGAAATATCTTAATTCAAGAAATGATGGAAAGAATTGATGAAGCAAAAGAAATTCAATCTCAGATTAATCAGTATTTCTATAATGCCTATGAAGCTCTGCAGATTGTTGATATTACTCAGGGCATAAAGACTGTAGAAGAAATAGCTGCGGGAATTGATTTAATAGATAATCTAAAAATAAGGACTTACAGCGTAATGGGGGTCGAAATACCGGAGGTAGAAGAATTATCACAAGAAATTTCTCCTCATTACAGTTTTTACAAAACAAACCTATCTTTGGATAGAGCCTATAAAAATTTTCAAAGAGTAGTTTATTTAATTAGCAGACTTGCCGAAATAGAAACCTCTGTTTACAGACTTGCAACTTCAATTAAGAAGACACAAAAAAGAGCCAATGCTTTAGAGAATATTTCAATCCCTCGTTATAAAAACACGATTAAGTTTATTGAAGAAAGACTGGAAGAAAAAGAAAGAGAAGAATTCTTTAGAATGAAATTACTTAAAGAAAAATTATAAACAAAACCTCTCTCGACTGGCAGTCACGAGAGAGGTCTATTTTTTAAAACTCTTCAGTTTCTGCAAAGAACTTTATTTCTGCCCATTCCATTTTAACAAATCTTCTAATCACGATTAAAGCTACAATTAAAAATGAAATTATCTCGGCAATCCAGACTCCTGCTACTCCATAGTCGGAAACAACTATTAAGTAATAGGAGAGGGGAATGAAAATAACCCAGAGTCTGATGATAGTAATGTACATGGCTCCTTTTGTATCTCCGGCTCCTCTTAATGCTCCAACCATAATTATTACAAAGGCTAAAAAAGCTTGGTTTAAAGCTACAATTCTTAAGATGGGTGCCGAATAATTAATAACTTCTGCTTCAGTTGTAAAAATTCTGAGGGCAAAAACCGGAAAAATAAGATAAACCAGGGCAAGTCCGGTTCCGATTACTGCTCCCATTACTGCAGCTGTTAAACCACTTTTTAATGATTCATCTGCTCGATCTTCTCCCAGATGCTTGCCGACAATCGTAGTGGCCGCAATCGCAATACCTATTGCCGGCATAAATGATAATGATTCAATGTTCAGCAGGATTCTAAATGAGGCTTCTGCAGTAGTATCCAGTTTAGAAATAAAGATTCCATTAAGAAAAAAAGCTACCTGCATAAATAACTGTTCAATCCCGGCTGCATAACTTAAATTGATTAAGGGTTTAAAGATCTTGCTGCTGATTTTCATCCAGCTGGGATGGAGTTTTAAAATTCCTTTACTGCTGGCAAATAAACCTAAATAGAGAGCCGCTGCGACAAAGCGGGCAAAAGCAGTTGAAATCGCTGCTCCTGCAATACCTAATTCCGGAAAAATCCAGAAACCGGTAATTAGAAGATAGTTACCAATAATATTTAATATGTTAGCAATTCCTGTAACATACATTGGAGTTTTTGTATCTCCAGCCCCTCTTAGTGAGGCAGCAGAGGCAAAGGAAATAAACATAAAAACCTGACCGATAGCAATATATTTCAAATATGTGGTTCCATAAGATTTAACAACAGCTGTAATATCAAAAATATTTAAGATTTGATCGGCAAAAAAGAAAGTAAATAAAGTAACTATAATCCCTAAAATTAGATTTAAAGTTAAATTTTCATTCATTATTTTATTCATTCTTTTTTTGTTACCCTCACCATAGCTGCGGGATACCATGGCAGTTGCACCTGCATTAAAAGCAGAAAAAACAAAAATCAAAGTAAAAATAATTTGATTGGCAAAGCCAACCGCTGCCAGAGCTTCTTTCCCGACAAAACGGCTAATCATGATGGTGTCTGCCATACCTACCAGAGTATTTAGTGACATTTCCAGCATCGCCGGTAGAGCAAGCATAAAAATTGTTTTTGCTCTTCGACTGCTGTTTTTAGTTAGTGTTAATTTCATAATCTTTCATCCTTTATTTATGTAGTTGGATGTGAGAGGACATCAAAAATAATCATCCATCTCTTATCTTAGCATATAATATTATAATATAAAAGAGTGATTTTTAATTGTTTAAATTATTTCTATATGTTAAAATTATAGATGGAGTTGAGACTATGTTGATTGTTGCTTTTTCGATAGTTATTATTTTCATTGATCAATTAAGTAAATTTTTAATTCGAAGTAATTTTCATCAATCACATCAATTATCAATTATTGGAGATTATTTATATCTAACTTTTGTCAAAAATAGAGGAGCGGCTTTTGGGATTCTCAAGGGGCAGCGCAGTTTTTTTATTTTGATAACAGTTTTTCTTTTAATATTTATTATTTATATTTATCAAAATGAGTTGAAGCAGACAGCTGCAGTTAAAGCAGCGATTGGTTTCTTATTAGGTGGGAGTATAGCGAACCTCATTGACCGGCTGCTGCTGCATTATGTGACCGATTTTATTGCTTTTAATCTATTTGATTTTTATCAGCTGCCGGTGGTCAATATTGCAGATATTTTTATATTTTTTGGAGTTTTAATATTAATTTATAACCTGCTTTTTTCGGCAGATAGAGGTGTTTAAATGGAGGAGTACAGTCTAACAGTAGGAAAAAAAAATCAGGGAACGAGAATAGATAAATTTTTAGCAGCTGAGTTTGATGATTTATCCCGCTCTTATATTCAAAAATTGATTGAAAGCGGGAAAATCACTGTCAGTGAGAATACAGTTGATAAAAGTTACAAAATTGCTGCAGGAGATTTTATAAAAATAATTATTGAAGAAAAAGAAAGTGAAATTAAAGCAGTTGAGATGGAACTGGATATTGTCTATGAAGATCAGGATATAATTGTGATTAATAAAAATGCAGACCGGGTCGTTCATCCCGCTCCAGGCCATTACAACGATACCATTGTTAATGCTCTGCTGGCCCACGTGGATAATTTATCTGCAATCAATGGGGTAAAAAGACCGGGCATTGTTCACCGGCTTGACAAGGACACGTCAGGGCTTTTGATAGTGGCTAAAAATGATAAAAGTCACAAAGAACTGGCACGACAATTTAAAAACAGAAGTGTAGAAAAGTATTATTATGCTCTGGTTGAAGGTAATCTGGCCTACGAAAAAGGAAAAATTGAGGCTCCAATTGGCAGAGATCCCAATAATCGAAAAAAAATGGCGGTTCGTAAACACCACAGTAAAAATGCTGTTAGCCGTTTTAAAATTATTGAAGAATTTAAACATCATACTTTAGTAGAAGTAAAAATCGAAACTGGAAGAACTCACCAGATCAGGGTTCACTTTTCCTATTTGGGTCATCCAGTGGTTGGAGATAAAAGATACGGATCTAAAAATCTGCTGAAAGCAGAAAGACAGCTTTTACATGCCAAAAAACTAATTATTATTCACCCCGGTACCGGGGAGAAGATGGAGTTTGAAGCTGAGTTGAAATCTGATTTTAAGGCAGTTCTGGATAAATTAAGAAGAGATAAATAAAATTTTAAAGCAGGAATTTTTGGATTTTAATAGAAATTAATTTATAGAAAATAATTTCAGGAGGAGATTACCTTGTATAATTCAATTAAACTTAGCGAAAATGTGCACTGGGTTGGAGTCAATGATAAAGAAACTGATCTATTTGAGTCTTTGTGGCCTTTACCGGAGGGAATTTCTTATAATTCATATGTGATTAATGATGATCAGGTGGCATTAATAGACACAGTTAAAATTAATTATACAGATACTTTTTTAGAAAAGGTTAAAGATGTGATTGGAGATAAAAAGGTCGACTACCTAATTATCAATCATATGGAACCCGACCACTCTGGCTCAATAAAATCAATGCGTGAGGCTTTCCCGGAGATGAAGATTGTAGGTAATGCTAAAACAATGAATTTTTTAGAAGGATTTTATGGGATTACAGAAGGCACAATGGTCATTGAAGACGGAGATGAACTTAATTTAGGTTCCAGAACTCTCAAATTTTACCTTACTCCAATGGTTCACTGGCCGGAGACTATGATGACCTTTGATCAAAAGGATAAAATTTTATTTTCTGGTGATGCTTTTGGAGGTTTTGGTTCATTAAATGGCTATTTATTTGATGATGAGGTGAATGTTGAACATTTCGAAGAAGAAATCAGAAGATATTTTTCCAATATTATTGGTAAATATGGCCCGGTTGTTCATAGAGCTATTTCCAGACTGCGTCAGGAAATTGATGAAGTTGGAATGGTTGCCTCTACCCACGGTCTTGTCTGGCGCAAGGATCCTGCTCATATAATTGATGAATATGATAAGTGGAGTCAGCAGCAGACAGAAGAGGGAGTTGTAGTAGTTTATGGCTCAATGTATGGTAATACAAAAGTAATGGCAGAAGCAGTAGCTCGTTCGTTATCTGAAAATGGAATTGAGCAGATTAAATTATTTGATGTTTCCCGTAAAGATGTGTCATTTATAATTAATGATATCTGGAAATATAATGGTATTGTTTTAGGGAGCTGCACCTATAATACTAAAATCTTTCCACCAATGGAATATCTGCTTAAAAGCCTGGAAAGCAGAAATCTAAAAAAACGAGTACTTGGTATTTTTGGTTCTTACAGCTGGAGTGGTGGAGCTCTGGATAGATTAGAAGACTTTAAAGAAAAAGTTAACTGTGATCTGGTGGAGCCTGTAATCGAATCACAATTTGCACCTGGAGGAGATATTTTAGAAAAATGTTATTTACTGGGTAAAAATGTAGCAGAACAGGTAAAAGCAAATAACTAAATTTTATTCTGACTGAATGGCTGAATTTAATTCTTAATTAATCTACTCTGTTTTGACCTTGATTTTTTCTGTTTTTCTGAAAGAATAAGTTTGACAGAGTAGATTAATTTTTAAAATAATATTCAAAAAATTAAAGGAATTTAAATAACTATTGTAGAAGTAATGAAATACAGAAATTTTTTTAAAGTGTAATGTCAGAATATTTAAATCAATTATTATGACATCCTATTCAATAAACATTAATAAAATGAAAGGTTGGTGGAAAAATTGAGTAAAATTACTAGTAAAGACATTAGAAATTTTTGCTTTATATCACATGGAGGTGCGGGTAAATCAACACTGACTGAGATGCTGCTCTATAATGCAGGAGTGATTAATGAGCCGGGCAGTGTTGATCAAGGAAATACCCAATCCGATTTTAGTGCAGTGGAGAAAGAACATCATCATTCAGTTCATAATAGTTATTTTAATTTTGAATGGCATAATAAATTATTTCATTTTATTGATACACCCGGTTATGCGGATTTCCGCAGTGAAGTAATCAGTGCCTTAAGAATGGTAGAGAGTGCGGTGCTTTTAGTTGATGCAGCAGCCGGGATTGAAGTTAATACAGGCTATGTCTGGGATCTAGCAGAGAAAAACGATCTGGCAAAGGCCGTATTTATTAATAAAATTGATAAAGAAGATGCAGATTTTGATAATGTGGTTGATCAGCTTCGTTCTACATATGATGACAGTTTTGCAATTGTAACTATCCCGCATTATGAGAACGGAAAATTTGAAGGGATAATTGATTTATTAGATGAAAAATTATATAAAAATGTAGACGGAAAGCCTGAGGCTTTTCCAGTACCTGATTCTGAAAAGGAAAGAGTCGAAGATTATGAATTAAAACTCACCGAAGAGATAGTTGAATTAAAGGAAGATTTGATGATTAAATATCTTGATGGTGAAAAAATAACTATTAAAGAATTAACTAAAGCTTTTGAAGAGGAGGTTGCAAGTGAACAGTTAGTTCCTGTTTTTGCAGGATCTGCCTTAGAAAACTGTGGGGTAGCTAAATTTTTAGATGATTTAACGAAAATATTTCCTTCAGCATCTGAAGTGCATTCCGATCATTTAGTTGAATCAGGAGAAACTCTGGCACCAGAACCGGATAGTAAATTCAGTGCTCAGGTATGTAAAACAATGGTTGATCCCTATATTGGTAAATTATCTATCTTTAGAGTCTTTTCTGGTAAATTAGAGCGAGATGATTTAGTTTATATTCCCAATATTGATGAGGAAATTAAAGTTACTAAACTTTATAAACTTAATGGAAAAGACCAGGATAATGTTGATGATTTAACTGCAGGAGAAATTGGAGCTGTAGCAAAGTTAGAGGATCTGGAGACTTCTTTTACTATGAGAGATCCAGCAGCAGATATCTATTATCATGAATTAGAATATCCGAAGCCGATGTACAGTCGGGCAGTCTATCCGACAGAAGGAATAGATGAAGAAAAAATGGCTTCTGCTTTACATCGTTATAGTGATTCCGATCCAACATTTAATGTTAATTATAATAAAGTGACTAAAGAATTAATTTGTGATGGAATGGGAACAATCCACTTTACTATGGTTAAAGAAGAATGTCAGCGCAAATATGATATTGACTTTACAACTCAGGAGCCAGATGTTGCCTATAGAGAAACTATTCAGAAAAAAGCAGATGTAGAAGAAAAGTATAAAAAACAATCCGGTGGACGTGGTCAGTATGGACATGTAATGATGAAGGTGGAGCCGCTTCCGCGGGGTAGAGGTTTTGAATTTCAGGAAGAAATTTTTGGTGGTGCAATTCCAGGACAGTATATACCTGGTGTAGAAAAAGGTATTATTGAAGCCAAAGCAGAAGGAGTACTGGCCGGTTATCCTGTAGTTGATTTTAAGGTCATTTTATATGATGGTTCTTATCATGATGTTGATTCTTCAGAAATGGCTTTTAAGATTGCAGCTTCTAAAGCATTTAGAAAAGCACTGGCTCAGTCCAAATGTGTTTTATTAGAGCCAATTATGACTGTTAAGGTTACGGTTCCTCAGGACTTTATGGGAGATATAATGGGTGATTTCAACTCCAGACGTGGTAGAATTGAAGGTATGGAACCTCAGGATGGAGTTCAGATTATTAAAGCTAAAGTGCCTCAGTCAGAGATGTTTAACTACGCTGTAGAACTGAAATCAATTACAGGTGGTTATGGTTCCTTTGATATGGAATTTTCTCATTATGATAAAGTTCCAGGAGATATCAGCGAAAAAATTATAGAAGAGGTTAATAAAAAAAATTCTTAACCATAAATTTAAATAAGAAAATAATCAAGACCAGCTTTTATAGCTGGTCTTTTTTCAGTTTATATTATATAATAATTGCTGGAGGCAGAGATATGGAATTTTTATTAATCATTTTATCATCATTATTATTTACAATACCATACTATTTTCCCGCCTTATTTTTCTTGAGCTGGTTTGCTTTTATACCTTTAATTTATTTGATTAGAGATTATGATTACAATCATTCTTTTATAATTGCTTTACTGGTAGGTTTTTTTAACTCTGTTTTTTCTCTTTACTGGCTTTATCAACCCCTGAGTTCAGTCCTTAAAATGCCATCTTCTTTTAATTTATTTATTTTATTTCTATATTTTTTACTTTCAGCTTTACCGCTTGCTGTCTGGGCTTTGGTTAATAAATTTTTGCAGCCGGAACATTCGTATAGCCCTTTTATTGCTGCAATCAGCTGGACAGTACTAGAATATCTGCGCTTTGAGTTTTTAAATTTCAATCCCTTTAATTATTTAGCCTATACACAGAGTTCTTTTGCTTTAATTGTTCAGTATGCTTCCTATGGTGGAATTTTTATTGTCTCCTTTATTGCAGTTTTAATTGCTTCTTATTTTGTTAAAATTCATTTGGATCCGGACTGGAAGAAGGCTCTGCCGCTGCTTGTGCTTTTTATAATTTTAGCAGCTGTCCCAATTTTTATAGAGTCCGATGATGAGGCGGCACTAAGGAGGCAGTCAGTTGATCTGCTGGTATCCAATTCTGGTCAAAAAGATAATGTTTTTGAAAAAATAGAAACAGAGATTGACAATCTATCAGTCCTGGTTGAAAATAGTGAGAGTAAATTTATTTTTACACCCGAAAAAAGTCTCAGTTTTGATTTGATTAGAAATAATTATTATAGAGATCAGCTTTTTTCTCAGCTGGAAAACAGTGAACAAAATTTCTATTTGCAGTTAGGTGCTCGGGCAGCAGCAGATAAGAATTATAATTCTGAAATTTTTAATTCGTTGTTCTTATTATCAGAAGAAATGGAAGTTATTAATCGCAGTAATCAACAGAGAAATATTCTGGCAGGATTCAACTTTCCTTATTTTAGTAAAATAACTGATTTGCTGGCAGATTATTTAAATTTCAGCCTCAAGCAAACTGAATTCCCTGATTCGGCAGCTTCAATTAAGGTAGAAGAGATCCAGTATATCAATCTTTTTGCAGAAGAAATATTTGTTCCCCTTGTTTCAAGAGATAAAAATTATGTTCAGGAACCGCACCTAATTGTTCATTCAGCAGCAGAAGATATAATTGACTCGCCAGTTTATAGCAATTTTAGTTTTGCAGCAGCAGTCTATAGGGCTGCAGAGACTAATACGGATTTAATCAGAACAATTAGAGGTGGCTATAGTGGTTATATAAATCAGCGGGGAAAGATAGTTAAAAAACTTAGAATAAAAAACAGCAGGGAAACTGTTAATCTTGTTTTACAAAATAAAGAGAGTTATTATCAGAAACATCCAGCAAGAATAATAAATATTATAATTGCTGTCTTTTTGATTATTTCCTTAATTAAAATGATTATTATAGTTAAAAATGAATGGAGCAGCAGAAATTAATCTGCTGCTAATTTTTTTAATAATGTTTTATCTGCCGGATCAATATAAATTGTTTGATATTTTTCGTAGTAGACCAGGCCGGGTTTTGCCCCTTTAGGTTTATTAACATTTTCTACTGGAGTGTAATCTATGGGTACATTTGTGGATTCTCTTGCTTTACTATAATAAGCGGCAACTGCTGCTGCTTCAGTTAATGTTTGATCAGGAACTTCTTTTTCGGTGTCTCTTTTAATTATTACATGCGAGCCGGCTATTACTTTGGTATGCAGCCAGATATCACCATCATTAGCAATTTTTTTAGTTAGTCGATCATTCTGCTTATTATTTCTACCCACCAGTATCTGGTAACCATCACTGGAAATGAATTTTCGGGGCGGTAGTTTTTTATTGCTCTTATTCCTTTTATTCTGTTTTTGTTTTTTAATATAGTTTTCTTCTTTTAATTCTTCTTTAATTTCCTCTAAGTCATCTAAAGTTTCTGCCTGTTCAATATTCATGCTGACCTGTTTTAAATATTTTTCCTCATGTCTGAGTTTAGCAATTTCTCTTTTTAAATGCTTAACACTTTTTTTCAGTTTATTGTATTTTTTAAAATACTTTTGAGCATTTTCTGAGGCTGATTTTGAAGGATCCAGTTTGATTTCTATTTCGTTCTGGTCTTTACTGTAATAATCATTAACTACAACTTTTTTATCTCCCCGATCGATCTGGTAAATATTAGCTGTAATTAATTCGCCCATTTTTTTATACTTTTCTGCATTTTTGCTTTCCTGCAGCTGTTTTTTTAATTTTTTCTGTTTTTTAAGATTTTTATTTAAATAAGTGTTAACCACTTTGTTTAATTCTCTGATTCCCCGCTTTAATTCTCTGTCCTTTAAAAATTCTCTGAAATAATAATCCATCATCAGATCGAGGTCCTCAAATTTTTTGATTTTCTCGGGATCTCTATGTTTGAGAATGAAAGCAGAGATATAATCAACTTCGCCTTTTTCTATTGCAAGTACTGGATTATAAATACCCTTTTTAAACTGGGCAAAAAGATTAAGCAGAGATTTAGCAATCCTATTTTTTTCTGAATCAGATAAATCATTATAATTTTCAGAGGGATCTATTCCGGCTCTAAAGACTATCTCGCGAGCTGAGTAGGGACCAATTCCTCTGAAGTTATACATTACGGCCCTAAATGCTGCCTGAGAAAAATCTTCCTCAATAATCTGTCTAAATTCATCTTTGGTGTTTAGTTCAAGCGGATTTAATTTATCCTGGCCAGGTGGGTTTTGATATTTGATTCCAGGATACAACTGCCGCTCAGAATTTTGCTTTTCTGTAATTCTTTTCATGGCATCAAGTACCATTTCATTATCATCTAAAAGAATTACATTACTGTATTTACCCATAAGTTCGGCAATTAAACTGAATTTTTTACCTCTTTTTTCAATATCAATTCTAATCATTCTTTCAAATTTAGGCTGTACTATCTGCTGAATATAAGAATTCTTCAGATATTTGCGGAGCATCATACAGAAGTCAGGGGGATAAGAGGGAAAGTCAAAATCTAATTCAGTTAAATTCATTCTTGCTCCCTGAGGATCAGTAGAAATTAAAAGTTCTAAGTTTTGATTATTATTTCTTAAACGGATAATTAAATATTTTTTGTCTATTTGATAAGCCTTTTCGATCCGGGCACCTGTTATTTTTTCTTTTAAATTATCTTTTAGTGCAGATAACATAATTCCATCAAAGGCCATATAGATCACTCCATTCTTTAATATATTTCTTTAAGTATAAAAGAAACTCAGCTAAGAGTCAATTGATTAAACCTTTGTTCGGACCGAGAACTCGTTCAACCCTTGTCAAAAAAGTAATGCTGTGGTATCATTAATAAAGATAAGAGGCGAAATTATTTTAGCTAAATAAGTTTTTGGGAGGTATAAATAAATGGATGTTAATTTAATTAATATTGGTTTTGGTAATATTATTGCAGCAAACAGGGTGATCGCAGTAGTAAGTCCAGAATCAGCACCTATAAAAAGAATTATTCAGGAAGCACGTGAACGAGGAATGTTAATAGATGCTACCTATGGACGTCGTACAAGAGCAGTTATTATTACAGACAGTGATCATGTGGTATTATCTGCAATTCAACCGGAGACTGTCGCCCATCGTTTGGAAGACGATAAATAAACTGGAGGTATAAATAAATGACAAAAGGTTTACTATTTGTATTATCCGGGCCATCAGGTGTGGGCAAAAATACAGTGCTGGACGAATTATTTAAAAATTTTGATGGAGTTTCTTATTCTGTTTCTGCTACTACCAGAGATAGAAGAGAAGGGGAAATTGAGGGAGAGGATTATTTCTTTATTACTGAAAAAGAATTTAAAGAAATTAATGCAGATGATGGCTTTATAGAAAGTGCAGTTGTACATGGTCATTATTATGGAACTCCTAAAAAATTTGTTGATAAGAAACTAGAAGAGGGAGAAGATATAATTTTAGAAATTGACACCCAGGGTGCCAAACAGGTACGAGAAAAGTATCCAGAAGCAGTTTATATTTTTTTATTACCCCCATCTTTAGAAGAGTTAGAAAATCGACTTGATAAAAGAGGGTCAGAAAGTGACAAAAGCAAAAATATTCGTTTAAAAAATGCTCGTCAGGAACTTAAAGAGGTACATAATTATGATTATGAAGTTATTAATGATAATCTAGCTGATACAGTTAAGGAAATTAAAAAAATCATCATTAAAGAACAAAAAAGGAGAGATTTGCAATGATTACTGAGCCTTCTGCAGAACAATTAATAGATAAAGCAGATAGTTTATATACGGTTATTATTTTGGCATCAAAGAGAGCCAGACACCTTAATGAAGGCGGTCTAGAACTTATGGAAAATTACCGCAGTCATAAGTTAGTTTCCAGAAGTTTAGAAGAAATTGAAAAAGATAAGCTTACTTATGAAAAGAAAAGTGAGGATTTATAGAATAAAAATGATTATTTGAAAATTAATTAATCATTGAAATTATATTGTAAAGGAGTAGTAAAAATGTCTGCAAATATTGTTTTAGGAGTAACTGGTGGAATTGCAGCCTATAAATCTTTGCAGGTTGCAAGCAGTTTAACAAAATTAGATCATAATGTTTATACGATTATGACCGAAGCCGCAGCAGAATTTATTAAGCCAATTACATTTCATTCATTAACTCATATGCCGGTAGAGAGTAAATTATTTAGTACTACGACCAGTGAAGTTAAACATATAGGTCTGGCAGATAAAGCAGATCTTTTTTTAATAGCTCCTGCTACTGCAAATTTTATTGCGAAAGCAGCTGCCGGTATTGCAGATGATTTGTTGACAACAGTAATTTTAGCTACCCAGGCTCCAATTATGATTGCCCCTTCAATGAATGTCCATATGTTTGAGAATCCTGTAGTTCAGAGAAATATGCTGACTTTAGAAGAATTGGGATATAAAATTATTACTCCAGAAGCTGGATATTTAGCCTGTGGATATACAGGTCAGGGGCGTTTGCCTGACCCGCAGAGACTGGTAGAAGAAATAAAAAAAGAACTTTCTCAAAAAGATCTCCAGAATAAAAAAGTGCTTATTACAGCGGGTCCAACCAGAGAAGCAATAGATCCTGTTCGTTTTCTAACAAATTATTCCAGTGGGAAAATGGGTTATGCTTTAGCTAAGGCAGCTTCTTATAGAGGTGCTGATGTAAAGTTGATTTCTGGACCAACTGAACTGGAGACACCTTTAGGTGTTGAACTAATAAAAGTGGAAAGTGCTGACGAGATGAAAAACGAGGTATTTAAAGAAGCTGAAACTGCAGATATTATAATTATGGCTGCAGCTGTTGCTGATTATCGTCCCGGGGAATACAGCACTCAGAAAATTAAAAAAGAAGATAGAGATTTAATCATAAATCTGGAGAGAACAACTGATATATTATCTGAACTGGGGAAAAGAAAAAAGAACTCACAGTTATTAATTGGTTTTGCAGCTGAAAGCGAAAATTTATTAGAAAACGCCCAGCAGAAGTTGAGAAAAAAACGGGCAGATTATATTATTGCCAATGATATCAGCGATAAAAATATTGCATTTGGCAGTGACAAAAATCAGGTTAGTATTTTAAGTGAAGAAAGCACTACTAAATTGCCATTACTTGAAAAAGAAAAGCTGGCCCACAAAATATTTAATTATATTTTGGATAAGAAATAAAATATAAATTTAATTTACATTTATTATATTTTATTACAAAAAGTTATTAAACAAGAATTGACTTAAGTTGAAAAATCAAATATAATATATATAAGCATAAAATTATTTTTGTTAATATTCTATCAATATAATAAATGGAGGTGATTATAAAAAACAAAGGGGTTAAAATTAAATAATTTCTACAAAAAAAGAGGAGGAAGAAGATAGTATGAGAAAAATAACTTTAACAACTTTTATTATTTTAGCAGTAATTATGTCAGTGTTTGTAACAGGGGTAATGGCACAGGAACAGGGTGGGACCTTAGTTTTTGGTCGTGGAGGAGACTCAGTTGGGCTGGATCCAATTCAGGTTACTGATGGCGAATCATTTAAGGTAACTCAGCAGATTTATGATACCCTTGTTGATTATAAACCTGGCACCACAGAAGTAGAGCCAGCTCTGGCAACAGACTGGAAAGTATCGGAAGATGGTTTAACCTGGACTTTCAATTTGCGTGAAGGTGTAGAATTTCATGATGGAAATCCTTTTAATGCAGAAGCAGTAAAATGGAATTTTGATCGCTGGCGTTTAGAAGATCATCCTTATCATATTGGTGGAGAATTCACTTATTATGGTTATATGTTTAAGGGTTTTCCCGGAGTTATTCAGGAAGTTAATGTAGTAGATGAATACACAGTAGAGTTTGTTCTTTCTGAAAAACAGGCTCCTTTTTTAAACAACCTGGCTATGGTTCCTTTTGGTATTGCCAGTCCAGAAGCAGTTAAGAAATATGGAGAGAATTACTTTAAAAATCCTGTAGGAACTGGTGCTTATACTTTGGAAGAATGGCGTCAGGGAGATAGAATTATTTTAAAAGCAAATGAAAATTACTGGAGAGAAAGAGCCTATCTGGATAAAATTGTTTTCCGTTCAATTCCTGATAACTCAGCCAGATATATGGAATTGCAGGCTGGATCAATTGACATGATGGATGGTGTAAGTCCAGAGGATGTAGAAAGTGTAAAAGATTCTGATCAATTAAAACTTTCTTTAAGACCAAGTATGAATGTTGGTTACTTTGCTATGAACTTTAAATTTGAGCCATTTGATGATGTTAGAGTCAGAAGAGCATTTAACCATGCAATTGATAAGCAGGCTATTATTGATGCTTTCTATGCAGGACTGGCAGAACCAGCAAAGAATCCAATGCCACCTTCTATCTGGGGCTATAATGAGGATATAGAACCTTATGAATATAATCCAGAAAAAGCAAAAAAATTATTAGCTGAAGCTGGATATCCAGATGGTTTTGAATTTGATCTCTGGTATTTACCTGTTCCAAGACCCTATATACCTCAGGGTAAATTTATTGGTCAGGCTATTCAAAGTTATTTAAGCGAAATTGGTGTAACAGCTAATCTGGTTACTTATGATTGGGCTACCTATCTTGACAAAACTGAACATCAGGAAGCTCCAACATATATGTTAGGATGGACCGGTGATAATGGTGATCCAGATAACTTCTTATATGTGCTTTTAGACAAAACTAATAGTAACAATGCCTATGAAAGTGAAGAACTGCATAAAGTATTAGTTGAGGCACAAAAAACAATGGATCATGACAGAAGAGTTGAACTTTACATGGAAGCCCAGGAAATCATCCATAAAGATGCACCATGGGTACCTTTAGTTCACTCAACACCACCAATTGCTTTGAAATCAAAAGTACAAAATTATATTCCTAATCCAACCGGAACTGAAAAGTTGCACAGAGTCTGGTTAGAAGAATAAATTGAATATAATTTAATAATTAAATTAATCTGCGGCCTTTTTGAGGCCGCAGATTAACTTTGAATAGGAGGGTATAATGAGGAAATGATTAACTATATTATTAAAAGATTACTTGCTTTGATTCCAATATTGATTGGAGTTGCAGTTATTGTTTTTCTAATTGTCCATTTAATTCCTGGAGATCCTGCTCAAACAATGCTCGGGGAACGAGCTACAACTGAGGCTTTACAGAGATTAAGAGAACAGATGGGGCTTAATGATCCTCTACCAGTACAATTCTGGCGCTATGTTAAAGATCTTTTGAGAGGTGATTTAGGAAGGTCTATAATGAGTAATAATCCAGTGAGTTCAGAATTAGCCCAGAGATTTCCCGCAACCCTGGAGTTATCATTTTTTGCAATGATGTTTGCAGTTTTGGTAGGGGTGCCAGCAGGAATATTTGCTTCTATTAATCAAAATTCCTGGTTTGATAACTTGAGTATGTTGATAGCCTTGATAGGAGTTTCAATGCCTATTTTTTGGCTGGGATTAATGTTTATCTGGCTTTTTGCTGTTGAATTAGGCTGGTTTCCGCCTTCATCAAGAATCGGTGTAGGTCTTAACTTTACTCCGATTACAAATCTATACGTGCTTGATAGTATTCTGCAGTTGAATTTTAATGCTTTAAAGAATGTTTTACATCACCTCGTCTTACCAGCAGTTGCTCTGGGAACAATTCCGATGGCCATAATAGCACGGATGACCCGCTCATCAATGCTGGAAGTATTAAAAAAAGATTTTATTAGAACTGCCTATGCTAAAGGACTAATGAAAAAAATTGTTATATTTAAACACGCTCTAAAAAATGCAATGGTTCCAATTATTACAGTTGTTGGACTTCAATTTGGAGTTTTACTCGGGGGAGCTGTAATGACCGAAACTATTTTTTCCTGGCCTGGACTTGGTAAATTTCTTGTTGATGCAATATATGCCAGAGATTTTCCAATAGTACAGGGAGGAATCTTATTTTTTGCAGGTGTTTTTGTTATAGTAAATTTAATTGTTGATTTATCATATGCTTTAGTAGATCCACGGATTCAGTATGAGTAGGAGAGGAGTGAAAGTAGATGTCAGATAAAAATAAAGTAATGAAAAAGAATACAAACCCCTGGTTTGAAGCCTGGCGGAGATTGCTGCAGAGTAAAATTGGTATAGCTGGTTTAGGTATAATTGTTTTTTTAATAGTTGTGGCAGCTTTAGCACCGGTTTTGGCTCCCTATGATCCAATTAAAACTGATATTTTAGCCCGCTATCGAGCTCCATCTTCAGAACATTTATTGGGGACAGATGGATTAGGTAGAGATATTTTAAGCAGAATTATCTATGGTTCAAGAATTTCACTGCAGGTAGGTCTGCTTTCTGTTGCGTTAGCTTTAGTATTTGGAGTTAGTTTTGGCCTGATTGCAGGTTTTTATGGTGGTAAATTGGATATGGCAATTATGAGATTTATGGATATTATGCTTGCTTTTCCAAGTATATTACTGGCGATAGGTATTGTAGCTATTTTAGGACCACAATTAAAAAATGCAATGATTGCGATTGGAATTATTAATGTTCCTAGATTTGCTCGAATTGTAAGGTCTTCGGTTTTATCAATTAAAGAAAGTGAATATATAAGTGCTGCCAGAGCCTTAGGAGCAGGTGATTTGAGAATAATTTTTAAGCATCTTTTGCCAAATGCTATGGCTCCGTTGATCGTTCAAACAACTCTAAGTATAGCTACTGCTATTTTGGAAGCGGCAGCTTTAAGTTTCCTTGGACTTGGTGCTCAACCACCATCTCCAGAGTGGGGCGCTATGTTAAGTGATGCTCGTAGTTCTTTACAGAAAGCTCCCTGGGTAGCAACTTTTCCTGGTTTAGCAATAATCTTTGGGGTTTTAGGATTCAATTTACTTGGTGATGGTTTAAGAGATGCGCTGGATCCCAAAATGAAGAATGTTTAAATAATATTAAAGCAAGGTGATTAAAATTATTGATCCAATTTTGATACGATTTTTTTCTTTAGAGATAAGATGGTATGGCTTCTTAATTGTATTAGCCCTTCTTATCTCACTTTTTATTTTAAAGCTGCTTTTAAAAGGGGAGGAAAGATTAAATTTTGAATTTTTTCTCGACTTTATAATTATAGCTTTTCCTCTGGGAATACTTGGAGCCAGATTATATTATGTAGTTTTTAATATACAATATTATATTAATAGACCTGCCAAAATAATGGCAGTCACTGATGGAGGTCTGGCAATCCATGGGGGGCTGCTGGTGGGAATAATAATCCTTTGTCTGCTTGCTAAAAGAAAAGAAAAAAATATTCTGCTGGCACTGGATTATTTAGCTCCTCTGACGGCTTTTTCTCAATCAATTGGTCGCTGGGGTAATTTTTTTAATCAGGAAGCTTACGGTCAAATTGTCAGTGAAAGCTATTATAGTTTATTTCCTGATTTTATTAAGAAACAGATGTATATTAGGGGAGCATACCGAGAAGCTGCCTTTTTTTATGAATCAGCAGCAGATTTTATGTTATTTGTTTTTTTACTATTTTATCTGGGTTCTGATATTAAAAAAGATGGAGAAGTATTCTCTCTTTACCTGATTTTTTATTCTATATTTAGGTTTTTTATAGAAGAACAGCGAACAGATAGTTTATTTATTGCTGATTTTAAAGTTGCAAAATTGATTAGCTTAATTTTGATATTTATCGGAATTTCTTTATTCTATTATATTCGTAAAGTAAAAAATTCTGCCTGAATGACTAAATTGACAGCATAAACTTTATATGCTAAACTAAATTTATTGACTGTGATTTCTAATATAAAACTTAAAGAATTGAATACGAATAGATGAAAGGTGATAATATGACACGGAAATATTTGTTTAGCTCAGAGTCTGTAACCGAGGGTCATCCTGATAAAGTTGCTGACCAGATCTCTGATGCTGTCCTGGATGCAATTTTAGAAAAAGATCCGGATGCAAGAGTTGCCTGTGAGACACTGGTTACAACAGGTTTGATTTTGATTGCAGGAGAAATAACTACCTCCTGTTATGTGGACTTAAAGAAGATTGCCCGTCAGACAGTAAAAGAAATCGGCTACACAAGAGCTAAATATGGTTTTGATGGAGAAACCTGTGCTGTTTTAACAGCTATTGATGAACAGTCAGGTGATATTGCTCTGGGAGTAGATCATTCTCTTGAGGAAAAAGAAGGTAAATCTGATTCAGATCTTGGAGCTGGAGATCAGGGCTTAATGTTTGGTTATGCTTCTAATGAAACTGAAGAGTTAATGCCTCTGCCAATTATGCTGGCCCATAAGCTGGCACGCAGGCTGGCTGAAGTCAGGAAAAATGGACCTTTAAAATATTTGAGACCTGATGGTAAAACTCAGGTTACTGTAGCTTATGAAGATAATAAACCAGTAGCTGTAGATAAAGTTTTAATTTCTTCTCAACATAGTTCAAAAATAAGTCAGGAACAGATAAAAAAGGATATTACAAAACATGTTATTAAAGAAATTATTGATGCTGATTTATTAAAAGAAGATACTGAGATTTTAGTTAATCCTACAGGAAGATTTGTTATTGGAGGTCCCAATGGTGATGCAGGATTAACTGGTAGAAAGATTATTGTTGATACATATGGTGGAACAGCTCATCATGGTGGAGGAGCGTTTTCGGGAAAAGATTCAACTAAAGTTGATCGTTCTGCTTCTTATGCCGCCCGCTATATTGCAAAAAATATAGTAGCTGCAGAATTAGCAGAAAGATGTGAGGTTCAGATTGCATATGCAATTGGAGTAGCAAAACCTCTGTCTGTAATGGTTGATACCTTTGGTACTGCAAAGATTTCTGAAAATAAACTAGAACATATTATAAAAGAAGAATTTGATTTAAGACCGGCACAGATAATTAAAAATTTAAATTTAAGAAATCCAATTTATAAACAGGTAGCTGCTTATGGTCATTTTGGACGCCATGATTTAGATCTACCATGGGAAAAAATTGATAGAGTGGATAATTTGAGGAATAAAGCTGATTTAAAATAAAGTAAAGATCATAATTATTGCTTAAGCTGCCGGAGGTTTTTACCTTCGGCTTTTTATAATTTACGAAAAATGAAAAAATTTACTTTTATAATATTTATTTTGCTTAACTTAAGAAGGGAAAAATAATGAAGGATATAGTAAAGGTTGTGGTTGATTTACCTTTAAAAACAATAAATAAAGAATTTGATTATCTTTTACCAGAGAGCTTAAAATCAGAGATAGAAGTGGGGCAGCTTGTCAGAGTTCCTTTTGGCCGCAGAAAATTGTCTGCTTTTGTGACGGGATTTAAGACTAAATCAGATATAAAAAATTCAAAATTAAAGAAAATTGATTCTCTCTTATATAAACAGAGTTTTTTTGGGGATGAATTATTAAAAGTTTTTTACTGGACAGCCGCTTATTATCATGCCTATCTGGCCCAGGTTATAAAAAAAGCTTTACCACCTGGGATTACTGATCAAAAAATTAGTAAAAAAGAGGTGGAATTTCTTAAGTTAAACCCAGAAATTACTAATTATAAAAATGAGCTTAATAAATTAAAAAAAAGAGCACCAAAACAATATTTAATTCTAAAATATTTATTAGAAAATAGTGAAGAAAAACACAAATTCAAGACGGTTGTCGATTCTGCAGAAACTTCTCGTCAGACTGTTTACCGTTTAATAGACAAAGATTTAATAAATATATATACTGATATTAAGGAAAGAATTCCAGAAGTAAGTATTAATTTTAAAAAAGAACATGAATTTAATTTTCAGCTCAAGCAGGAAGAAAAAAAACTTTTAGATCAATTCGTAGATAATGTTTCGGAAGACAATATTTCAGCAAATAATTCATATCTTTTGACTACAGAAAATAGTCAGAGGAGATATAACTTTATTATCAAACTGCTGGAAAAATTGCTGGCAGAAGAGAAAAATATTATACTTTTAATTCCAGAAATTGAAAAGGATAAGGTATTTCTGGGACAAGTAAATAATCAGTTTGGGGATGAGATAGCCTTTATCCACAGTCAATTATCCAGAGGTGAACGTTTTGATCAGTGGCAGCAGATAAAAAAGGGTAAAGTTAAAGTTGCTGTAGGTGCCCGGTCGGCTATTTTTGCTCCTTTTTCTGAGCTTAATGCTGTAATTATTATGGAAGAAAATAATGATAGTTATAAGGGTCAGGAACATCCTTTATATCATGCCAGACAGATTGCCGTTAAGCGTTTAAAAAAGAACAATTCTCTTCTGCTTTTAGAATCACCATTTCCCTCTCTGGAAAGTCAATACCATGCTTCTGCTGGCGAATATCAGCAGCTCAAATTAAGCTCTGAAAAAAGTAGGCTGCAGACGAAAATTATTGACATGAAAAAAGAAGTAGAAAAAGGTAATCTCGGTGATTTAAGCCAGGATTTAAAAGCAGAGATTAAACTTCAACTTAAAAAAAATAATAAAATCATTTTATTTTTAAACCGGCGTGGTTCTGCAAATTATCTAATCTGTAGAAAATGTGGTCATGTGCTTAAATGTGATAACTGTAATATTTCTTTAAATTATCACAGAGAAGAGCATCAGCTGCGCTGTCATTACTGTGGTTTAAAAAAAGAAGTGCCTGATCAGTGTCCGGAATGTGGAAGTCGTTTTATTTCCCGGGCCGGGGTTGGAACCGAAAAAATTATTGAACAATTAAAGGTTCTATATCAGGACCTTAAAATTGCCAGAGTTGATAGTGATTTAAAGGAAAAGGAAGTAAAAAAGAGATTGAATGATTTTAAAAAAGGGAAAATCGATATTTTAGTTGGAACTTCAATTTTGATAAGAAATCAGTTTTATGATCAGCTTAAATTTTTAGCTGTTATTTCTGCAGATACAGCTTTAAATAGTTCCGATTTTAGAGCTGCAGAAGAAAATTATTCTCTATTGATGGATTTAAAATCTCTGCTTATAAATAAGTCGGAGAGTAAATTCTGGCTGCAGAGTTATGATCCTGATCATTACAGCATTCAGTCTGCCCTGGATCCTGATAAATATTCTTTTTATCAGGAGGAAATTAAAATCAGAAGGCAGAGGAATTACCCACCTTTTTGCAGGCTTCTAAATATCATAATTAGTGCAGAAGATGAGGAAAAGGCAGCAGCTAAAAGTAAAAAATTATCAATTTTTTTGGATGGTTATAGAGAAAAGTATCTGGAGAAATTAGGGGCATCACCTGCAGTTTTAAGTAAAATTAGAAATAAATATCGCTGGCAGTTGATTTTAAAATTTAATTCGATGCGTAATCGCGAATATATTATTCAATTAATAGAAAAAAAGTTTATCGAGAAAAATGATAATGATTCAGTTGAAATTCGTATTGATGTAGATCCCTATCAAATGTTATAATATAATTTAGGAGGTAGATATCATGGCTCTTTTAAAGGTCAGAGAAATTGGAGATCCTGTTTTGAGAAGTAAAGCAAAACAAATAGATGCTGTAAGTAAAAAAACTAATGATTTAATAGATAATTTGTTTGATACAATGTATGCAGAAGATGGAGTTGGTTTAGCAGCTCCTCAGGTTGGAATTTTAAAAAGAATAGCTGTAGTAGACATCCGGGAAGAAAATAAAATTATTTTAATAAACCCCGAAATTATAGAAACAGAGGGAAAAGCAATCATGGAAGAAGGTTGTCTCAGTATTCCCGGTGAAACTGGTGATGTAATTAGAGCCGAAAAAATAAAAGTAAGAAGTTTAGATAGAGAAGGTAAGTTAATAGAGTTTGAAGCAGAAGGTTTTGAGGCCAGAGCAATTCAACATGAAATTGATCATTTAGATGGAATATTATTTGTGGATAAAATTGTAAAAATTGCGGAGTGATTTGATGAAAATTGTATTTATGGGAACACCAGAATTTGCAGTTCCTTCACTGATGAAATTAAATAATGATCAGCAGATTGAAATTGAAGCTGTAGTTACCCAGCCTGATCGTAAAAGTGGTAGAGGGCAGAAAGTTCATTATTCTGATATTAAAAAGAAGGCTCTTGCATTGAACTTAGAAATTCTGCAGAGTGAAAATGTAAATCAACCAGATTTTTTGGATAAATTAAGGGCAATGCAACCTGATTTTATAGTTGTAGTAGCTTTTGGGCAGAAATTGAGCCCGGAGTTACTGGCGATTCCGAAATATGGATGTATTAATCTCCATGCCTCTTTACTGCCTGAATACAGAGGCTCCAGTCCGATTCATAAAGCAATAATAGATGGAAAAAAAGTTACCGGAAACACTACTATGTATATGGCTGAAGGCTGGGATGATGGAGATATTATCTATCAGCAGAAAATTGAAATCAAAGAAGACTACACTGTGGGTGATCTGCATGATAAACTGGCAGATAAAGGTGCTGAACTGCTGCTTAGAACACTAAAAGATGTTAAGGCAGGAAAAGCACCTCGAATACCACAGAGTGATTCTGAAGCAACATTTGCCTATAAAATTGATAAATCACTGGGAGAAATCGACTGGAATCAGAATGCTGAAGATATTTATAATTTAATTAGAGGTGTTAACCCCTGGCCTGGAGCTTATACAAAACTTGATGAGCATAAAATTAAGATCTGGGAAAGTAAAATAATTGATGCTGAAGACAGCGATTTTGAGCCAGGAACAATTATCAAAGCAAATCAGGATGAAGGAATACTGGTTCAGACAGCTGATGGAGTTTTATCCATAGAAAAATTACAGCTTCCAGGTGGAAAAAAGATGAATGTTCATGACTTTTTAAATGGTCATCAAATTGAAACAGGGGAAAAATTTACTAGCGCTTAAATAATTGAGGAGGTAAGATTATGATTCCATTTTTATTTGATCCAACAATAATTATAATTATTCCCGCACTACTGCTTGCGGGATATGCACAGTATAAGGTTAAACATACATTTAGTAAATATAATGATATTAAATTGAATTCTGATTTAACTGGTGCTGAAGCTGCCAGAAAAATCTTAGTAAATAATAATTTAGGAAATATTGAAATCAAAAAAACTGATGGCAAATTAAGTGATCATTATGATCCTTCAAATAAGACCCTTAATCTATCAACAGATGTCTATAATAATAATTCTGTTGCTGCAGTTGGTGTAGCAGCTCATGAGGTAGGACACGCTATACAGGATAAAGAAAATTACAGACCGCTTTCTTTAAGAGCCTCTTTGGTTCCTGCTGCTAATATTGGGTCCAGTTTTGGACTGCCGCTTGCAATTTTTGGTTTTTTTATTCGAGCTGATTTTTTGATTATGACCGGATTTGTGCTTTTTTCTGCAGCATTTTTGTTTCATCTGGTTACTTTACCAGTAGAATTTAATGCCAGCAATAGAGCAATTAGTAATTTAAAAAGTACAGATTTATTAACTGAGTCAGAAATCAAGGGTGCCAAAAAAGTCTTGAAAGCAGCAGCTTTTACCTATGTAGCTACAACTCTGGTTGCTCTGGCAAATATGATTAGAATTTTACTTTTAGCAGGTATGGGTGATGATTAATTGAAAAACTTGAGGCTGGAAATTTTAAAAGCACTGCTCAGAGTTGAAAAAGGAAGTTATTCTAATTTGCTGCTCAATTCGAAATTGGAAAACGTTGATGATCAGAGAGATAAAAATCTTTTTACAGAAATTTTTTATGGTGTAATTAGAAATAAATTATATCTTGATTATATAATTGAACATTTTTCTAAAACTCCACTGCAGAAAATGGATGAAGAAGTATTAATGGGGCTGAGAATTGGTGTCTATCAGCTCTTTTTTCTTGATAAGATACCGGCAAGAGCAGCTATTTTTGAGAGTGTAGAAGCGGTAAAGATTTTATTACCTGCCCGCAGAAAGGGAGCTGTTTCTTTTACCAATGGTGTTTTAAGAAATATCAATCGAAACCAGGATAGGATTCAACTTCCTTCTAAAAAGGAGGATCCTGAAAAATTTTTATCCATAAAATATTCCTATCCTATCTGGCTGGTCAGGCGTTTTTGTAAAGATTATGGTTTAGAAAAAACTGAAATGATTTTGAAGGCAGGAAATAGAAGGTCAGAGGTTATTTATCGTCATAATTCTTTGAAAGTCAAGCGGCAAGAATTTATTGATTTGCTGGTAGAAGATCAAATAAAATATGAAAATACATTTTTAGATGCTTTTTATCGACTTAAGGAAGTTAATAATCCTGCAGCAACCCGGGCTTTTAAAAGGGGAGCTGCTTATATCCAGGGTACATCTGCAGGACTAGCCTCTTTATTATTAGATCCTCAGGCAGATATGAAGGTTCTTGATCTGGCTGCTGCTCCGGGTGGGAAAACTTCGCATCTGGCTGATTTAATGAACAACACTGGTCAGATTACAGCCTTAGATATCAGTCAGAACCGTTTAAATCTGGTTAAAGAAAATTTATCCAGGCTGGGAGTTGAAAATGTTATTATAAAAAAAGCGGATGCTGCTCAATATGAGGATAACAAAAAATATGATAGAATACTGGCCGATCTACCCTGTTCCGGATTGGGGCTAATTGCTTCTAAACCGGAGATTAAGTGGGAGAAAGATGAGAAAGTAATTAAAAAAATGGCTGAACTGCAGTATAATATTCTGACTAATAATCTGGATAAACTTAAAATGGGGGGAGAATTATTATATTCTACCTGTACTTTAACCAGGGAAGAAAATCAGGATCTTATAAAAAGAATCCTGGTTGAAAATAAAGACTTTAAATTGATAGATCTTAATAAAAAATTGAAACAGGTAAGTAGTTTAAACATAGAAAACAGGAATAAGTATTTAGAACTTTTGCCGGGAGAAGTAGATTCCGAAGGCTTTTTCTATGCATTATTAAAAAAAGTGGAGAGTGATTAAATTTACGATGAAAGATTTAAAAGAATTAAATAGAAGTGAATTAATAGACGAATTAAAAGAGGCAGGTTTTCCGTCTTATAGAGGGGAACAGATATTTAATTGGCTTTATAAGAATGGTATATCAAGTACAGAAGACATGAAAAACATTCCCAAAAAGATGCGTAACTTTCTGGATGAAAACTATAAATTGACCGATCTGGAAGAAATAAATAGAAGTGCGGCTGCTGATGGGACTGTTAAATACTTATGGCAGTTAAAGGATGGAGAAAACATTGAAGGAGTTTATCTTCCTTTCCCTGAGTCTGGTCGTCACAGTGCCTGTATTTCTACTCAGGTAGGTTGTGGTCTTGGTTGTTCTTTTTGTGCTACTGGAATTGATGGTTTAAAGAGGAATTTAACTGCTGGTGAGATTGTTGACCAGGTAATTAAAGTCCAGAAGGATATCAGTGGTTCGAATTTTGCTGAGCCAAGATTAAGTAATGTTGTGTTTATGGGTATGGGAGAGCCACTTGCTAATTTTGATAATTTAATGAAAGCAGTAGAAATTATAAATGCGGATCATGGCCTAAATATTGGAATGCGAAAAATGACTATTTCTACAGCGGGTTTAGTACCAGAGATTAAAAAGCTGGCTGAGGTTAATGATCAGATTGGTCTTGCAGTTTCTCTCCATGCTCCTAATGATCGTCTGCGAAACAAAATAATGCCCATCAATAAAAAATATAATTTAAACCAGCTTTTAACAGCTGTAGTCGAGTATATTGAAAAAACAGGTAGAAGGGTTACCTTCGAATATGTGTTAATGGACAGTGTTAATGATAGTCCAGAACTCTCTGTGCAGCTGGCTGAACTGCTGCGGGGAATAAACTGTCATGTAAACTTAATCCCAGCTAACCCAGTACCTGAATTGGGTATTGAACGGCCAGTGCAAAAGGTAATAGATAGTTTTTATGGAACTTTACAGAGTAATGGGATTCAGGTTACACTGAGAAAAGAAATGGGAACTCAGATTGATGCTGCCTGTGGTCAGTTAAAAAGAAAAGAAAAATAGAGGCTGAATTTGAAGGAGGAGAAATATGCGGTTTAAAGCTTTAAGTGATAAAGGAAATAAACGCAGTACAAATGAAGATAACTTTTTTATCAGGGAAGAAATTAATTTTTTTATGGTTGCTGACGGTATGGGGGGGCATGCTGCAGGAGAAGTTGCAAGTCAGACGGCAGTAAATTCTGCCTCTAACTTTGATTTTGATTTATCATCTCCTCTGGAAAGTTTGGGCCAGTTAACTTATAAAATTAATCAAGAAATTATAAATAAAAGTCAGCACAATTCTGAATATACAGGAATGGGGACAACCTTTGCTGCTGCGTTAATTCAGGAAAATAAACTTTATTATGTTAATTTAGGTGACAGCCGCATTTACTGTTATAATAGTACAGAAAAGAAAATAAGAAAAATCTCTAAGGATCATTCTCTGGTTGCTAATTTGCTTCAAAGAGGAGAGATTACCGAAGAAGAGGCTTTTAATCACCCCAAAAAAAATATTGTTACTCAGGCTTTAGGTCTGGATACGAATCTGGATTTGGATAGAGGAAAAATTAATATTTCTAGTGATGATTATTTATTATTATGTACTGATGGATTAACAGATATGATCAGAGAAAAGAAAATTGAAGCTGTTTTTAAAGAATATCAGGAAGCTGATATAATAGCTGAGCAGCTGCTTAAAAAAGCTCTGACCAGTGGTGGCCTGGACAATGTTACTTTAATAGTTGTTGATTTAAATGAAAATTAATTATTGTTTAATGATAATAGAGGTGAATTTATGCAGGGCAAGATTTTAAATAACCGTTATAAGATAATAAAAGAAATTGGCCGTGGTGGAATGGCAATTGTTTATTCAGCCCGAGATACTCTGTTAGAAAGAAGAGTAGCTTTAAAAATGATGCGTCCGGAATATAAATCTGATGATAAATTTATTGATAAATTCAGACAGGAAGCAAGGGCTGTAGCTAGATTATCTCATCCCAATGTTGTAAGCATTTATGATATTGTAGTTGATGAAGAAAGAATTTATCTTGTAATGGAAATAGTAGAAGGTAAAACTTTAAAGGACATAATTGAAGAAAGGTCAAAACTTTCTATAGTTGAATCCCTGGAGATAGCCAGGCAGATTGCTGCTGCTCTAACTGTGGCTCATGGTAATCAGATTGTTCACTGTGATATAAAACCTCACAATATCATTCTAACTGATGAGATGGAGGTCAAAGTAACAGATTTCGGTATTGCCAGAGCTGTCAGTAATTCAACAGTTAGAGTAACTGAAACAGTGGTCGGTAGTGCTCATTATTTTTCTCCTGAGCAGGCAAAGGGTGGAGAAATTAAAGCCTATTCTGATATTTATTCACTGGGTGTTGTGCTCTACGAAATGACCACCGGAGAATTACCATTCGAGGGAGAAAGTCCTATTTCAGTTGCTTTAAAACATATTCAGCAGAAGCCGGTTGAGCCATCACAAGTTAATAAAAGTATTCCGGCTAAAGTTAATGATTTGATTATGAAAGCAATAGCCAAAGATCCAGCAGATCGGTTTCAGGATGCTTATGAGATGAGACAGCAGATTACTTATTGTTTAAAACAAATCAAAACTAATCCTGAAAAATCAGAAGAGAAAAATGACTTTAATGACAATGAGACCAGAGTGATAAAAAGGTCAGATATCAGCTTATTGAATGATTCTAAAAAAAATACAGGTCAGGATATTGAAAAAAATGATAGAACTGCAGAAAATAAGAGCTTTTCAGAAAACAAGATGGAAGAAAATAGTGAAAATAGCACAGATGAAAATTTTAATTCTGAAAAAAAAGAGGTAATTAGTGAAACCCCAAAAAATAAAAATGAAGATTTACTTTCAAAGTATAAAAAACCTCTCTTGCTTACAGGTGCACTAATGTTATTTTTTCTTATTCTTATTGGAGGATCATTTTTATTTTTCATTCAATATACAGATGTACCTGTAGTTCAGGTACCAGATATTCAGGGTAAAAGTTTAACAGAGGCTAGAGAAATGGCTTCGGAAGTAGGACTTAACCTGTCTGAGAATGAAGAAAGAGTATTTAGTGAAGAAATTCCAGCCAATCATATTGTTAGTCAGCAGCCTGATGCTGGTGAGAGAATTAAACAGAGTCGACCTCTAAATATTACTGTTAGTAAAGGCCCTCAGTTGATTGAAATACCTGATTTTGTTGGCAATTCTTTAAGAAAAGCTCTGATTTCACTGAAAAACTTGTCTTTAAACAGTGGTGATATCCAGTATATTTTTAGATTGTCCGAAGAACCAGGTACAGTTATCAATCAAATTCCTGCCGCCGGCGCTGAAGTTGAAAAAGGAAGTGAAGTTACTCTTTTTGTCAGCCGCGGAGAACGAGATATTTCTGTTAGAATGCCGGACTTAACTGGTCTTACTCAATCAGAAGCTTTTAGCCTGATTAGAGAAAAGGGCTTAAATATTGGTCAGGTTAGTGTAGAAAGTTCCAATCGATTTGCTGATGGTCAGGTTATCTCTCAAAGTGTAAAGGCTGGCGAGTATTTACCTCGAGGAATTGCTGTGGACTTTGTTATCAGCAGTGGTCCAGAATCAAATTCTGGTGAAGATTTTCATACAAATAGAATTTCTATAAATGTTACTGGGTCGGAAAGAAAAGAAGTCAGAATTGTGATTGAAGATGAGAATGGTCAGGACCTGGTTTATCAGGCAGTACATGAACCTGGAGATAATATTGTTAGAGATATCATAAGCCAGGGTCAAACAGAGGTTAGAATCTATTTTGATGATCAATTAATAAAAACAGAAAGTTTTGGGGGATGATAGTTTAGATGAGGGGTATTTTAATTAAATCAATAGGAGGTTTTTTCTTTGTCGCTGATCAAAACAAAGAAATATATCAGTGTAGAATTAGAGGTAAGATCCGAGAAAAAATTTATCCTGGTGATTATGTAGAGTTTGATAAAAAGAATAAGATTCTAGAAGATTACTATCCTCGTAGTAATTTATTAAAAAGGCCAAAAGTTGCAAATATTGATCAGGTGGTTGTTATGCATTCAGTTAAAAATCCTGACTTTACTCCTTCTTTACTGGATCGATTTTTGCTGTTGGTTGAAAGCTCTGGTTTTGAGCCGCTAATTGTTATCAATAAAATTGATCAGGCAGAAGCTGGTTTTAAAGATACTTTTGAAGAATATAAAAAAGCAGGCTACCAGCTTGATTTTATTAGTGTTAAAGAAAATATAAATTTAAATCAGTTATTTGACAGACTTAATAATAAAATAAATGTTTTAACTGGGCCTTCGGGAGTGGGTAAATCTTCATTTTTAAATAAAGTTATTGAAGATGCAGAACTAAAAACAGCTGCAGTTAGCAAAAAATTAAAGAAAGGAGTTCATACTACGAGAATGGTAGAGCTCATATCTTTACCTAATAAAGGATGGGTTGCAGACACTCCTGGATTTTCTTCAATATCTAAAATCAACTTAGAAATTGAGCCAGATAATTTATCCTGGTATTTTCCTGAGCTTGCAGAATATAATAATCACTGTAAATTTAATGGCTGCTCTCACCTGCATGAACCAGGCTGTCTGGTGCAGCAAAAGGTTGAAAATGGTGAAATTTCAGCCAGAAGATATCAGAGTTATCAGCAAATTTATAATAAATTAAAGGAAAAGGAGAGAAAATATTAATGAAAACAGAATTTGCACCTTCACTTCTTGCTTCAGATTTCAGTCAATTAAAAGATCAGATTCAGCTGGTTAAAGATGCTGATTATCTTCATTTAGATGTAATGGATGGGGTTTATGTTCCTAATATTACCTTTGGCCCGGGAATAATTAGTTCAATTAGAAAACACAGTCAACTTCCTTTTGATACTCATTTAATGATTACTAAACCTGAGAGATATATCAAGAATTTTGCAGATGCTGGTTCTGATATTTTAACAGTTCATCTAGAAGCTACCGATCATATCCATCGAGTGATTCAGCTGATCAAAGATCAGGGAATTAAAGCAGGAGTTTCTCTCAATCCAGCTACACCATTAGACAGTTTAGAATATATTCTGCCGGAATTGGATCAGGTTTTAATAATGACTGTAAATCCTGGCTTTGGAGGCCAGTCTTATATTCCCCAGATGACAGAAAAAATAGCTAAACTAAATAAAATAATTGAAACTAATAATTATGACTGTAAAATTGAGGTGGATGGGGGAATAAAAACTTACAATTTAAAAGAGATTATAGAGGCTGGAGCTGACATTATTGTTGCGGGTTCTGCAATTTTTGGTGCTGCTGATCCTATAGAATCATTAACAGAAATGAGGAGTATTGCTGCAGATGTCTAAACAGAAAGCACTTTTAATTTTGAATGGTGAGCCGGATTTGGATAGAAATGATTTAAAGCAATTAATAAAAGAACAGGAAATAGATAAAATTATTGCAGTGGATGGAGGAGCCAATAAAGTCAGAAATGTAAATTTATTACCTGATCTTATAATTGGTGATCTGGATTCTATTACTAAAAACAACAAAGAATTTTATAATAAAAAGAGAATAGAAATGATTAAATATCCAGTCGAAAAAGATCAGACTGATAGTGAGATTGCAGTTGATTATTGTCTAAAAAATGGTCTAAAAGAACTATATTTAACAGCTGCCCTTGGGGGAAGAATAGATCAGCAGCTTGCTAATTTAAATCTCTTAGAGTATATATATCAGTTAAATATGAAAGCCAGAATAATTTCTAAAAAAAATGAGATTGCATTAATTGACAGCAAAAAACAGTTTATAAACAAAGAGGGATTTAGGCTTTCTTTAATTCCCCAGACTAAGGCTGTCAGGGGACTTAGTATCAAAGGCTGTAAATACAATTTAGAATCTAAAAATATTGAGCGTTCAAAAAGCAGAGGGATCAGCAATTTGATTGAGAGTGATCAGGCAGAAGTAAGCTTAGAAAATGGACTTTTAATTTATGTATTGGAGAATTTAGAGTAGAGAGCAGATAAATTATGGAGGTTTATAATGGATATTTATCAAAAAGCATTAAAATTACATAGTGATTATCAGGGGAAAATCGAGGTTAAATCAAAGGTTAGGGTTAGAAATAAAGAAGAGTTAAGTCTGGCCTACTCTCCCGGGGTGGCAGAACCCTGTAGAGAAATTGAAAAAAATAAAGAAAAAATTTATAAATATACTGCCCGGGGAAATCAGGTTGCAGTTGTCTCATCTGGAACTGCAGTTTTAGGTCTGGGTGATATTGGTCCTGAGGCAGCCCTGCCTGTAATGGAAGGGAAAGCTGTTTTATTTAAAGAATTTGCAAATGTAGATGCTTTTCCCTTATGTATCGGAACAAAAGATGTAAATGAAATTGTTAACTTTGTCAAACTGCTTGAGCCAACATTTGCCGGTATTAATTTAGAGGATATTTCAGCTCCTAAATGCTTTGAAATAGAGGCTAAATTGAAAGAAGAAACTGAAATGGCAATTTTTCATGATGATCAGCACGGAACAGCAATTGTTGTGCTGGCAGCAGTCATCAATGCTTTAAAACTTGTTAATAAAAACTTAGAGGAAATAAAAATTGTTGTTAATGGAGCAGGAGCTGCTGCTACAGCAGTCTCTAAACTGCTGCTGGATGCTGGAGCAAAAAATTTAATTATCAATGATAAGATTGGAATTTTAAATTCCTCTAATCTGGATCAGTATGATTTTTTAAGACAGCAATTAATTAAACGAACTAATCCTGATCACTTAGAAGGTGGGATGGCTGAAGCAGTTAAGGATGCAGATCTATTTATTGGTTTATCTGTGGGTAATATCTTAAAACCAGAAATGGTAAAGGAGATGGCAGCTGAGCCGCTGGTTTTTGCAATGGCTAATCCGATCCCGGAAATTGGCCCTGAGACAGCTTCAAAGGCTGGAGCTGCAGTAATTGCAACTGGAAGATCTGATTTCCCTAATCAGATTAATAATGTGCTTGCTTTTCCAGGAGTTTTTAGAGGGGCACTTGATGTAAGAGCCTCGGAAATAAGTGAAGATATGAAAATTGCAGCTGCTGAGGCAATAGCAGACTTAGCTGCGGATAATTTATCAGCTGAGTATATTATTCCTGATCCCTTTGATCAGCGGGTTGTTCCGGCAGTTGCTTTTGCAGTTGCCAGAAGTGCTATCGATAATGACCTTGCAGAAATAAAAATTAGTGATCAGAAACTAAAAAATAAAATTAATAAAAAATTAAAGAGTTTAAATAATAAATAATCACCTGTAAAAAGTACTAAAGGGAGTAGGGCATTTTTGAAAATGCCCTACTCCCTTTGTTTATCTAAATCTTAATTAGTAAGCTCTTTCAACATTACCTGATTTAAGACATTGAGTACATACCTTAATTCTTTTTGGTGATCCATCAACAATTGCTTTAACTTTTTTAAGATTGGGACGCTGAGTTCTTTTTGTAGAACTGGTGATGTTACGTCCAACTCCACCTTTTTTCTTAGCTTTACCACGTCTTTGTATGCTATTGGCAGTATTTCCACCTTTACCACAAATTTCACAGACTCTGGACATAGAAAAACACCTCCTTATTTATTACAAATCATCGGCTCATAAATCTCTATTTTACAATAAATAGATAGATTTGTATTGAGCGTGTCAAAATAAAATCTCCATCAGGTTATATTTTAACATAGATAAACGGTCTTTAGCAAGTTAATTAAAGTAAGTTTAGAAAAAATATAGACTTAAATATGCAGGAAAGTATTAATTTATCTTGAAATTAATAATAAATGAGCATTTAATTAAACTCATTAAATTTATTTCTTGCATAGAGACTTTATATAAGATAGAATAATTATGTATGAAAAGAGGTGTAAAGAATGGAAAAAGAATTAAAAAATGAACTTGGTAAGATAGTTATTGATGAAGAGGTAATAGCTAAAACAGCAGGTCTTGCTGTCATGGAATGCTATGGTCTTGTTGGTATGTCCTCTAGAAGTATGCAGGATGGTCTTGCAGATCTTTTGGGCTGGGATAATATTAGTAAGGGTGTTGGTGTTGATATTAGGGAAGAGAAAGTTCATCTGGATTTAAATATTATTGTTGAATACGGAACTAATATTCATGAAGTAGCTCATAATGTTATGGAAAGAGTTCGCTATACCCTCGAAAATAAAGTTGGAATTGAAGTTGTAACTATAGATGTTAATGTAAGGGGAGTGAGGGTTGGCGATGCCAATTAATAATGAAGAAAAAATTACTACAGTAGATGCAGAACAATTTAAAGAAATGATGTTTGCATCATTACACTGGCTAAAAGAACAGAAATCTTTTATTGATTCATTAAATGTTTTTCCTGTCCCGGATGGAGATACAGGAACAAATATGTATTTAACCTTTAAAGAGGCAGTGTTCAATCTGGAAGATAACAACGCAAAGAGTGTATCTGATCTGGCGGCAGCGCTGTCTAAGGGTGCTTTAATGGGAGCCAGGGGTAACTCAGGAGTTATTCTATCCCAGTTGATCAGAGGCTTTGCTCAGGCTCTAAAGAACAAGAAGAGAATGAAAGCCAGAGATTTCGCTAATGCACTAAAAAAAGCTTCTGAAGTGGCTTACCATGGTGTTTTAAAACCAGTAGAGGGAACAATTTTGACTGTTTCCAGAGAAGCGGCTGAGAAAGCTGCATCAGAGGTCGAATCTGTTCAGGATCTGGTGGAGCTGCTTGAAATAACAATTGAAGCAGCGGAAGAATCTTTAGAACATACTCCTGAGCTGCTTGCTGCCTTAAAAGAAGCAGAAGTTGTAGATGCCGGGGGACAGGGTTATCTGACAATCCTTGAGGGAATGCTTAAAGGTTTAAAAGGAGAAAAGATAGAATATCAGGCAGCCGCTGTTGAAGGAAAAACTAAAAAGAGAGCTGAAATTGCAGCGGATATTAAATTTACCTACTGTACCCAGATATTAATTGAAATTGATACTAGAAAAAATAATCTTGAGCGGATGATTGATAAGCTTAGAAGAGATATGCAGAGTTATGGAGATTCAATTATGGTTGTTGGTAGTGATGATATAATTAAAATTCACATTCATACCAACCACCCTGGTGTTTTATTAGAATATGGTTTAAAAAAAGGTAAAGTTTTTGATATAAAAATTGATAATATGCGTAAACAAAATCAGGAAAAAGTTAAGCTCGAAAATGAAGCTAATTTTGATCATTCTCAGTTTCATACAGATAAAAATAAAGATATTTCTGAAGATCAAAATGAAGACCAGGCTGAAGCAAAAGCAGATATTGATGAGGAAGAAAGCAGAAATGATAATCAAACAGCTGCAGAAATTACTATAGATAAAAATATAGGAATCATTTCTGTTGCCAATGGTGAAGGAATAGTTAATATCTTAAAAGAACTGGGGGTTGACTATGTAATTAAAGGTGGCCAATCAATGAATCCTTCTACTAATGATTTTGCAGAAGTAGTGGAAAGGATGAATACTGACCAGATTATAATTCTGCCCAATAATAAAAATATAATTTCGGCAGCAAAACAGGTTTCAGAACTTAGTCAAAAAGATATTGCAATTATTGAAACTCGTTCTATACCCCAGGCAGTTACCGCTTTAATGAGTTTTGATGATCAAGCTTCTCCAGCTGAATTGAAAGAAATAATGGAAGCTGAAATCAAATATGTAAAAACATTAGAGATAACTCAGGCTGTTAAAGATTCTAAGGTTAATGGTCTGGAAATTAAAAAAGATAATTATATCGGTCTAAAAAATGACGATATTTTAGTAAGTAATGAAACTAAAAAAGATACAGTAATTAACTTATTAAATAAAGTTGCTGAAGATGAAGAATTAGTCACCATCTATTATGGTGAAGGAATAGATGAGGCTGAAGCTGAAGAAATTAGAGATATTATGGAAGAAAATTTTGATTTTGATGAAATCGAAATTTATCCCGGCGGTCAACCTCTTTATCCTTTTATAATTTCATTAGAATAGGATGTGTTAAGATGATTGCCTTAGTAACAGACAGCACCTGTGATTTACCAACAGAAATACTGGATAATTATCAGATAGAAATTGTTCCTTTAACTGTTCATTTTGGTGAAGATACTTATTATGATAAAGTTGATTTAAAAAATGAAAAGTTCTATCAAATGATGGAGACTGCACCAGAGCTACCTACAACTTCACAGCCCTCAGTAGGGCTTTTTATTGATAGTTACGAAAAATTAGCTGAGAACTATGATCAAATAATTTCTATCCATATATCTTCTGCTTTAAGTGGCACCTGTGAGTCAGCGAGACTTGCTGCTGCTCAGGTGGAAGCTGTAGAAGTTGAAATTGTAGACTCTAAATCAACTAGTTCCGGTCTTGGTTTTATGGTTCTGTTAGCTGCAAAAATGTTGAAAGAAGATAAAGATATTGAAGAAATAAAAGAAATCCTGCTTCGGGAAAGAGAGAAGTTAACAATTTATTTTACAGTTAACGAGTTAACTTATCTGGAAAAGGGAGGTAGAATTGGAAAAGCACAGGCTTTTTTGGGCAGTATTTTTAATTTCAATCCAATTCTGGAACTCTCTGCTGAAACAGGAGAAATTACCCCAAAAGAAAAAATACGGGGTTATAAAAAAACCAATCAGAAATTGGTTGATTTAGCTTTAGAAGCTGCTGCAGGTAGTAATAATGTTAATTTTGCTTATATTTATGGTGAAAACACTGACAACTATCAGCAGTTAAAAGGACTTTTTGAAGCAGAATTAGAAGCTCAGAACGATTTTAACTACCAGCTTTTAGAAAATAAAATTGGTACTGTTTTAAGTTCTCATACCGGGCCTCTAGTTTATGGGATTGTTGTTTATAGAGGAGAATTGTTAGGAAAATGAAATTAAAACTTTCAGATGAAGTTCAATTTGTTAAAGGTGTTGGGCCCAAATGGGCCGAGCGCCTTTCCAAATTGGAAATAAAAACAGTCAGGGATTTACTCTACTATTTCCCCCGAGAATATGAGGATCGCAGTCAGATAAGTCAAATAAAGTATACAGCTGTAGGGGAACAGGCTAATTTCAAAGTTGAAGTTTTGAAAATTGACTATCAAAAAATAAGGTCTAATCTTGATCTACTCCGGGTAACATTTTCTGACGGCAGTGATGTAGTTAATGGGATCTGGTATAATCAGTCTTATCTTCGTGATCAGTTTAACGTGGGAGATAAATATATTATTAGTGGTAAGCTTAGCGAAAAAAACTGGAGAAAATACAAAAGAAAAGAAATTAATAACCCAGTTTATGAAAAACTGGGATCTGATGCTTCAGTTTTAAATACAGGCAGAATAGTTCCTGTATATTCGCTGACTGAAGGAATAACCCTGCGTCGGCTGCGCAGGGTAGTTGCTAATGCCTTAAAGAGTTATGCCTCTTTGCTTAAAGATCAGCTGCCTGAATCAATCAGAAAAAAGAGAAATTTTCCCGGCTTAAAAACTTCCATTCTGGGAATGCATTTCCCTGAAAATGAGAAACATCAAAAAAGTTCTCGCAGAAGGCTGGCTTTTGAAGAATTTTTTTATTTACAGCTTTATGCACTTGAAGAAAAGAAAAAATATAATGATTTAAGCGGCATTCAACATCAGTTTAAAGAAAAGGAAAGTCAGGATTTTTTAGAGGATCTTGGTTTTGAACTTACTGATGCTCAAAAACAAGTTTACTCCGAGATAAGAAAAGATATGGAATCTAAAAAAACTATGTCCAGATTATTACAGGGAGATGTTGGCTCAGGTAAAACGGTAGTAGCGGCCCTGGCACTGCTGCAGACTGTAGCTAATGGTTTTCAGGGAATATTTATGGCCCCCACAGAAATACTGGCTGAACAGCATTTTTTGAATTTCAAAGAGCTGTTAAATGATTTTGATTATGAGATTCATTTATTAACAGGAAGTGTAAAGGCTTCTGAACGTCGACAGATTGAGGCTGAGATTGAGAAAGGGAAAACTGATCTTATTATTGGGACACATGCACTTTTTCAGGAAAGTTTAAATTACAATAATCCTGGTTTGATTGTAATTGATGAGCAGCATCGTTTTGGGGTAGAACAGCGTCACAGTTTGAAGCAAAAAGGCGATAGTCCTGATTTATTGATTATGACAGCAACCCCAATCCCCAGATCAATGGCAATGCTGATTTATGGTGACTTAGATCTTTCTGTTATTGATGAGATGCCCCCTGGAAGAAAAAAGATTGCAACTTTCTGGCGGCGAGAAAATAGAAGAAAGCAGATTTATGCTTTTTTAAAAGAAAAAATTGAAACTGGCAGACAGGCATATATTGTTTGTCCTTTAATTGAAAAATCAGAGGAAATGCCAGAATTGATTTCAGCAGAAGAATTATATAATGATCTGCAGTCTGGAATTTTAAGAGATTATAAGCTTGCTTTAATTCACAGTTCAATCCCTGCAGATGAGAAAAAAGAGATTATGGAGAAGTTTAGAGATGGTGAGATTGATGTGCTGGTGGCTACAACAGTAATTGAAGTCGGGGTAGATGTCAGTAATGCCAGCATTATGATTATTGAAAATGCAGAAAGATTTGGCCTGGCTCAGCTGCACCAGTTAAGGGGCAGAGTCGGTCGAGGTCGGCATCAGTCCTACTGTATTCTAATTTCTAATCCACCAGGAGAGGATGCTTCTCATCGTCTGGAAATCATGTGTAAAAGCAATAATGGTTTTTTAATTGCGGAAGAAGATTTAAAAATGCGAGGTCCAGGAGAATTTTTTGGAACAAAACAGCATGGAATAGATGATTTAAAAGTTGCCAGTTTAATTGATGATCAAAAGCTATTAGTAGAGGCAAGAGATGAAGCACAGAACATTGTAAAAGACGAAAACTGGCAGCAAAAATATAAAAATTTAGCTAAAATTATTTCTAAAATAGAATTAAAGATTTAATATATTTGGAGGAGTTATTTAATGAGGATTATTGCCGGCAAGGCTGGTGGTTTAAAATTAAAAAGTCTAAAAGGAAGAGATGTGCGGCCAACTCTGGATCGAGTTAAAGAATCAATGTTTAATATTATTGCATTTTATTTACCGGGAGCTGAAGTTCTTGATTTATTTTCGGGTTTTGGGAGTCTTGGTATTGAAGCCTTAAGCAGAGGAGCGGTCAGGGCGGATTTTGTGGAAATAAACAGATCTCACCTTAAAATAATTGAGGAAAACTTAAAAAAGGCTAAACTTTTTGAGCAGGCTGATCTTTTTGCCCGGGATGTTTATTTATATCTAAAAAATTGCGGTCAAAAATATGATTTGATTTTTATGGATCCACCTTACGAAAAAGAAATGACAGCTGAGGCTGTAAAGTTAATTATTGAGAATGATTTATTAAAAGAAAATGGGTTAATTGTCAGCGAAAGATCAGGGTCCGAAAAAGCAGAAGAATTTAGTGGATTAAGTATTATTAAAAATAAACATTATGGGAATTCATTATTAACAATCTATAAACTAAACTAAATTATAAGGGGTAGTTAATATGAGCAAAAAAATAGTTTATCCTGGAAGTTTTGATCCGGTTACAAATGGACATCTTGATATTGTGGAGAGGGCGGCCAATATTTTTGATGAAGTAATAGTATCGGTGTTTTGCAATCCTAATAAAGAGCCTGTTTTTACAATGGAAGAGCGAGTTAAGATGCTAAAAAAAGCTACTAAAGACTTTAAAAATGTAAAAATTGATTCTTTTTCTGGTTTAACTACTAAATATGTTCATTCTATTGGTGGGGAGGCTATCTTGCGCGGACTGAGAGCAGTTTCTGATTTTGAGGGTGAGTTTCAGATGGCTTCAATGAATAAACATTTAGATGATGAAATTGAAACTATATTTTTAATGACAGATACTAAATATGCATTTTTAAGTTCGAGTGTGATTAAAGAAGCTGCCTACTTTGATGGTAATATTAAAGATCTAGTTCCCGATTTTGTTTATCAGATGTTGAGAAACAAATTTGTAGAAGAAAATAAGGGGTGAAACATGTGTCTTTAACTGCTTTTTTAAAACTGGTAGAGATCAGGACAAAAATAGCAAGTTTTACACCCTTTTTACTTGGTAATTTATATCTTTTATATCGATATTCAAATTTTAATTACCTTAATTGTCTACTTCTCTTTTTTTCTATTCTCTGTGTAGATATGGGGACAACTGCGGTTAATAATTATCAGGATTTTATTAGAGCTGAAAAAAAAGAGGGTTATAATTATGAAGAACACAATGCAGTTGTCAATTATAATTTGAGTAAAAAGACTGTAAAAACTATAATTTTTATTCTTTTTTTTCTGGCGGTAGTAAGTGGTTTACTTCTTTATTTAAATACTGATGTTATAGTATTATTGATTGGGGTAATTTCATTTATAATTGGGATTTTATATACCTCCGGGCCGGTTCCAATTTCCCGGACTCCTTTAGGAGAAATATTTTCCGGTTTTACAATGGGGTTTTTTATTACTTTTCTGGCGGTATATGTACATAATTTGAATTTAATAAATCTGATTTTAAAATCAGATTTATTAATCATTGAATTAAAATTTTTAGAAATTATTAAAATATTAATTTTATCACTGCCGCTAATTTTTGGAATTGCCAATATTATGCTGGCAAATAACATCTGTGATATTAAAGATGATTTAGAAAATAAGCGCTATACACTGCCAATTTATATTTCCCGCAGCAGCAGTCTTAAATTATTTAGATATCTCTATTATTTGTCATATTTGAGTATCATAATTGCAGTTATATTTAAGATATTACCTCTTATTTCTCTGTTTTCATTATTAAGTAGTTTTGTGGTTCAAAAAAATATTAATCAATTTGTAGAGCACCAGAACAAAAAAGATACTTTTGTTTTATCGGTTAAGAATTTTGTAATCATTAATTATGCTACGGCTTTAACTTTGCTTTTAGCAATTATATTTTAAAGTATCGTTAAAAAATGATAGTCACTGAGGAGGGGTTTTATGACATTATTAGGTAATATTATCTGGTTTATTTTTGGGGGTCTGATTGAAGCAATTGGATGGTGGATTGCCGGAATTTTATGGTCGCTCACTATTATTGGTATCCCAGTTGGTAAACAGTGCTTTAAAATGGCTAAAATGCAGATTGCACCATTTGGAAAAGAGATAGTGGAAAAAAATAATTCGGCAATTGGTTTAATTGCAAATATCATCTGGATCGTTGTATTTGGCTGGGAACTGGCTGTTATTAATTTAGTTTCTGCTTTGATTTTTGGAATTACCATTATTGGTATTCCTTTTGCCAGACAGAGTCTAAAACTTGCTTATTTATCTTTAATGCCTTTTGGAAAAGATATTAGAAAAGTAAAATAAAGAATAAGGAGTAATTATGGATTTATCTTTTGATAGTTCTATTACAGCTAAAGTTGTAAAAGCAGTGGCAGAATTTAATTTAATTAATGAAGGTGACCGGGTGGCAGTTGGTCTTTCCGGTGGTAAAGACAGCACTTTTTTATTAATGATTTTAAAAATATTTGCAGAACATTTTAAGAATGACTTCAAGCTTCAAGCAGTACATGTGGATCCGGGTTTTGAAAATTCAACTTCTGAGGAAATCAAAAACTTATCTAAACACTTAAATATTGAATTGAAAATTATAGAAAGTAGAATTGCTGAATATATAACTGACGCAGATACAGAAAATCCATGTTCAAAATGTGCTCATTTCAGAAAGGGAGCTATTATTAATTATTTAAAAGAAAAAAATTTTAATAAGTTGGCATTTGGTCATCACTTAGATGATGCGGTGGAGACCTATTTGATGAGTATTTTTTATTCAGGTCAGTTAAAGGCACTGCAGCCAAAAAGGTATTTAAGTGAAAGTGGAATAGAAATTATTCGCCCTTTGATTTATCTAAGAGAAAAAATTATTATTGAAGAAATAGAAAAAAGAAATATTGTAATCAATAAAAGTTCCTGTCCCTTTGACGGTAATACAGCTCGAGCCCAGGTTAAAAAAGATTTTGCCCGGTATTTCAAGGATCAGCAGCTTTTTTCTAATCTACTTTCAGCAATGAGAGAAAAAGATAACCAGGAATTATGGCCGCCAGAAGAAGATTTTCAATTTTTAAGTAAAAAAATGAAGAAATACTGGAAATAAGAAGGGGATTACATGTCAGATTCAAAAAATGAAGATTTTATTGTTGAAAAATTAAAGTATACTCAAAAAAGACTCAATTCAATTTATCAAAATTCTCCGCTGGCTTTTATATCCTGGAATCGGGAAGGCGATATTATTGATCTAAACCAGGCTGCAGAAGAACTATTTGGCTGGGATAAGGAAGCCATTAAAAATAAAGACTTTATTTCCACAATTATTGCAAAAGAGGACAGAGATGTCTGGCGCAACTGGAAAAGTGGTGAACTGAATCATCTTCCCCATGATTTTATGAGTCGGGCTTTGAAAAGCGATGGTTCTATAATTAACTGCAGCTGGAATAATGCAGTTATTGAAGAAGATGGAAGTATAGAAGAGGTTATTTCTATAGCTGCAAATTTAAATAATGATTTAGAACGAGAACTGGAAATGATCAAACTGGTCAAAGCCATTAACGAAACTGATAACTGGATTGTAATTACCGATCAGGAGGGGGTTATTGAGTACGCCAATACCACCGTTCAGGAAATTACCGGGTATAAAAAAGAAGAAGTAATCGGAAAAGCCCCTTCTTTATTTAAATCGGATAAACATAACATTAAATTTTATAAAGATCTCTGGCAGACAATTAAATCAGGTGAGGTTTTTAATGATGTGATCATCAACAAAAAGAAAAATGGTGATTATTTTTATTCAGAACAGACTATAACTCCGATAAAAAATCATAATGATGAGATAATAAATTATATTTCTGTTGGTAGAGATATAACTCAAAATGAAAAGTTGAGGCGAAAAATTGAATATATCTCTAATTATGAAGTTTTATTTGGATTACCCAATCGTAAGTCTATAAGAAATAAGATTGATAATTTAATTGAGGTTAATACAGATAGTAAAATAGCAGTTTTAGTTATTAACATTAATAAGATTAAGTATTTAAATGATATATATACTGAATCCGAAAATAATAGTACATTAATTAATCTGGCAGCTGATTTAATAAATAAAAAAGCTGCTTCTAGTCAGAATTGTGTCAGACTTGATAAGAATAATTACATATCCTATCTGGGTGGAGATAATTTTGCTTTAATAGTTGATAAAATTGATTTAGCTAATCAAATTTATAAAATAGCAGAAAATCTATTAAGTGCTTTTACTGATCCGATTGATTATAATTTAGAACAATTTATGCTTAATGCCAGGATTGGAATTTCGGTTTATCCTGATGACTGTATAAGTTCTCAAAATCTATTATCAAATGCTGAAATTGCTTTAATTAATATTAAAAAAAATGATTATGCTTTTTTTGATCAGGAAATGAACCAGAAAATAAAAGAATTTACTAAGATGGAAGCAAAACTTGACCAGGCAATAAAAAATGATGAATTTATAATTTATTATCAGCCATATTATAGGGGTTCTAATAGGGACCTTTATGGAATGGAAGCTCTAATTAGATGGCAGGATCCTGAAAGGGGTATAATTTCTCCTGCTGAATTTATTCCGATTCTGGAAAATTCTAAACTGATAAAGAAAGTTGGTTTGATAGTTACTCAAAAAGTAGTAAACAGTATAAAAAAATGGTTAGATAATGGTTATGAAGTTGTTCCTGTTTCCATTAATTTATCAGCAAAACAGCTGGAGGACATTACTCATCTGCAGAATATTTACCAGATTATTGCTGAGAGTGGTATTGATCATTCTTTGATTAAGTTTGAAATAACTGAATCAAGTGCTATGGATGATGTTAATTATAGTTTAAAAGTAATGAATGATATGAAAGCAAAAGGTTTTGCGATTTCTATTGATGATTTCGGCACCGGTTACTCGTCTTTTAGTTATCTGCAAAAATTTCCTATTGATTATCTTAAAATTGATATTTCATTTATTAGAAATATGACCTTAAGTGATGATGGAAAGAATATTGTTGAATCAATTATTAATATTGCTCATCTCTTAAAATTAAAAACAATTGCCGAAGGTGTAGAAAGAGAAATAGAAATGCAAAAGCTGAATCAGCTGGGGAATGATTTTATTCAGGGTTACTATTTTAATCAGCCAATGTCTGAGTTTGAAATAGAAGCTTATTTACAGATGAAAATTAATGTTTAATTGCAGAAAGACCGCTCTCTTTAATGAAAGCGGTCTTTTATCTTACAGTTTATTTTTTATGTTTAAGGAAATAATTTAAATTACATTTTCTGCTTTTTCACCAAAGGTCTGAACAATTGCATAAAGTACAATTATTCCCAGTGGTAATAGATAAATTGCTGAAAATCCAAATCCTGCAGGTAAAAATCCAAATAGCGCTGCTACCAGCCCCACAGTTAAAGCATAAGGCATTTGAGTGTTAACATGATCCATATGATCTACTGCAGAAGCAGTAGAAGACATAATTGTTGTATCAGAAATTGGTGAACAGTGGTCTCCCATTACACTTGCTGTCAATACTGCTGCTATTGTTGGCAGCATAGGAATCCCAATTGAATTGGCAAGAGGAATAGCAAGTGGCATTACGATTGAAACTGTTCCCCAGGAGCTTCCAATTGTGAAAGCAATAAAAGCAGAGAAAACAAAAATCATTACAGGAACGATTTCTGGTATAATATTACCTTCCAGAATTGAAACTAAGTAATTCGCAGTTCCTAAATCATCAGTGATGCTGCCAATTGACCAGGCTAAAACAAGTATTACACAGGCAATAAACATTGATTTGGCACCATCAATCCAGCCGTCAACAGTTTCGCTGACATTAAGGATTCCCTTTGCAAGAGATAGAATTCCTGCAATAAAACTACCTGTGATTGCTGCCCAGAGCAAAACAATACTGGCATCGGCATTACCAAAAGCGTCTCTAATAGAAGTGCCTGCTTCCAGACCACCTCCATTATACCAGAGACCAATTAAGGTAACCAGAATTACTCCAATAATCGGCAAAAATGAATTTGTAAAAGTAAAACTTTTTCCTGCGGGCTGTTTAATTTCTTCCATTTCCTGAGAAACCATCGGAGTAGAACCAGGTCGTAAAGTTTCTCCGGTTGAGCGAGCTCTTTTTTCTGCTTTTAACATTGGACCAAAGTCTTTAGCAGTGAAAATAATGATTAAAGCAAAAGCAAGAGCAAATAAGCTGTAAAAACGATAGGGTATTGTCTGGACAAAGGTTCCATAAGCACTCATTTCTAAACCTAACGAATCAAAGCCGTCTCTAATAACCCCAACCTCAAAAGCAATCCAGGTTGAAATTGGAACAATACTCGAAACTGCAGCTGCGGTTAGATCAACAATAAAAGCAAGTTTTTCTCTTGAAATTCTCATTTTATCAGTAATTGGGCGCATAGTATTACCAACAATTAAAGTATTGGCATAATCATCAAAAAAGATAAGCACTCCCATTACCCAGGCAGCAAATTGTGTTTTAACTACAGAATTTGCTTTTTCTGCAACATATTCCCCAATTGCAACTATACCACCTGATTTATTAATTATTCCAATCATACCGCCCATAGCCAGTAAAAACAAAATAATTCCGGCATTCCAGGGATCAGCCAGTGAAGCTAAAATATAATCGTCCAGGGTTTGCATAAAAGCAAAAATAGGGTTATAAGAATTTGTAATTAATGCCCCTGCAAAAACTCCCAAAAATAATGAGAGTACAACCTGTTTGCTCCACCAGGCTAAAATAATTGCAAGCAGTGGTGGTAGTAAAGAAATGATTCCATAACTTTCCATAAATAAAGCCTCCTAGTTTTTTAAAATCAAATTAAATATTTAGGCATAAAAAAATATCCAGCGATATGCCGGATAAATAGCAAAAATCGCCTCATCTTTTAATATGAGATAGCACAACATAGTAAAAATTACTATGACAGTACTGTATATTTTATATACAGTCCCAGCAGAATTTTTGAACCCTTAAAAAATCCACTTCGGCAGAAAAACCTTTTATTTTAGCTTTAAGTCTGGGTTCAAACCAATTCTAAAATTACTGATTTTTTCTGCTCCTCTACCTCATCTACTAGATGAGGTATTTATAATGACTAACATAAGCTAATCATTCCTCAATATTCAATTTCATATAAATTATAACTCAGGCTGTAATTTATGTCAAGAAATCGCTAAAAAATTTTGCATTAAGTAGGGTTTATAATATATAATAGTTGTGTTGACTTTTTTTAATCAAAGGTGGAAATTGCATCTTGAGCAAAATTAATCTCTAATAAACTCTATTAATAAATAATTATAGAAGGAAGATAAATATGAGAAATAAAAATCTAGAAAAAGTGTATTCTCGTTTAATTGGAATAATTTTTATTCTGTTTGTAATAAGTCACTTTATTCCGATCCCTTATCAGGTTATGCAGCCAGGAATTGCAGCTGAATTATCACCGATGATTGAGGTAGAAGGTGGTTATAAAAATGAGGGTGAGTTTTTGCTGACTGCGGTCAGCAGCCGGAGAGCTGTGGCCTGGGATTATTTTTATATTTCGCTATTCCAGCCTGAAGATAAAGGATTAACAGCTCTTTCTGAACAGATGCCGGAAAATATGGATATGAATGAATACATTGATTTAATGGCGCAGCTGATGGAAGAAAGCAAACTTCAGGCTCAGGCTGTTGCTTTTAAACAGGCGGGATATGAAGTTGAAGTTTCTGGAGAAGGGGCTAAAGTTGTAGAAGTTATGAAAGAAGGAAGTGCCTATAATAAATTAAAAAAAGGTGATCTGATTATTGCAGTAGCCGACAAAAAAGTTGAGATGGCTGCAGATGCTGTTAATATCATTCGAAACAGAGAAATTGGTGATACTGTAGAGATAACTGTTTTAAGAGATGGAGAAAAAATGACGTTTAGTTTAAAAACAGTAGAGTTAAAAGGTAATCCGGGCAACCCATCCATCGGAGTTTTAATCAGTTCCCAGGGTCTGAATTACAATTTTCCCCGGGAGGTTAAATTTAATACTAAAAATATAATTGGTCCTTCTGCCGGCAGTGTTTTCGCTATGGAAATTTATAATCAATTAATTAAAAAAGATATTACCGGGGGAAGAAGAATAGCAGGAACAGGAACCATCAGTCTTGATGGAGAGATTGGTCGAATAGGTGGAGTGAAGTTTAAGGTAATGGCAGCAAAATCAGCTGGTGCAGATTTGTTTTTTGTACCTGAAGAAAACTATGAGACAGCAGCTAAATATGCTGGTGATTTGAAACTGCTAAAAGTTAAGACCATTGATGGCTTGATAGAATTACTGCAGAGGGAACTTCAATCATAAAAAATATCTAGCTTTTGCTTTAGATTTTAATAAACTTTTGATAGAAATCTCTTTGGGCGCTACTGTGATCTGAGTTTTGATATAGTAGAGCGTAAAGATCTGAAGCCAGCAGATCAAAACTCAGAGAAAGTACAAGAGGATCTTGAGCATTCAGATTTATCTTATTTATTTTTGCAGCTGGATTGATAATAATCTCAACCTCAGATTTTTGCTGTAATCGGGAAAGTAAATATTCTTTATCCTTTTTAAGGCCGAGAACTCTCAAATAGTGGGGGGCATTGTTTTCAGCTAGATTAATTTTTTCTGCATCAAGTCCAAAATACACCTGAAGTAGTTTTCTTTTGATTCTGCTTTCAGTTAGATTTTTAGATTTAAGAGAGTCTAAAAATAAGTCAGCTTTAAATGAAGCAGCAGCTTTTTCCACAAAGCGATTTTCCAGTCCATTTTGGATACCTTTAAACTTTTTTAAATCCTGAGCTCTATAGCGTCTAAGCTGATCAACTGTTTTACTTAAAATTTTTGTTTTGTAGTCCTTTTTAACAAATCTTCCTTTTTCCATCTCTTTTTTGAGAATTTCCCAGGAACCAGCAGGCATTAATTTGTTGGCAGCAGTCAGAGCTTCTGCCTGAGTTCTGGAGTTGATTAGATTTCTAATCAGAGAAGCACTGGCATAATTTTCATTAACTTCCTGACTGTGATAATCTGTGCCAACTCTTTTGATAGTATGGGCTTTTATAGTAGAATTCAATCTATAGATGGCTTTTAAATATTCAATACCTAAAATGTTATTTGGTGCTTTTAATATCCTTTTGATTCTGTTTTTATTATATTTTTTAAGTTCAGAATTATTCTGATAGCAGCTTAGGAGAGCTTTACGTCGGGCAGTTGGGAAATCAACACCATTAGCTAAATGCTGCTGTAATTCTTTTTTAAACTCAGAGCTTTCTTTGACTAAAGCTTCGGCTACAGCAGTAAGTATTTCAATATCTCCTGCTTCACTGCCAAAAACGATAGAGTCTACTAGATTGCTTTTTGCTAAACTCAAAACAGAATAATAGGCAAAATACTCGGCACTGCGGATATTGTAAGTTAAAGGTAATTCAAGCACCAGATCCGCGCCGCAGTTTAAAGCCTGTTCTGTTCTGGCCCATTTATCTAAAAGAGCAGCTTCTCCACGTTGAGTAAAATTTCCACTCATTATTACGATCAGATCATCATTTTGAGTAATTTTTTTACTTTGATTTAAATGATATTGGTGACCATTATGAAAAGGGTTATATTCTACAATTAAAGCTGTTACACTCATAAGAACACCTCAAAAGTTAAATTTATTAATTAATTAGTATTTTAAGTTAAAAGTTTTACTTTTCGAACTTCTTTCAATAAAAAAGGATTTAATAGTTTAATATAGTATTATATATATAATAGCAAAAAATTATACAAAGAACAACTTACATATTTTTAAAACCACGGGGGAGGATATTTATAAGATGGATGTACTGAAAAACTTTAAAGAAAGAGCAGCTTCTGATTTAAAGAAAATTGTTTTTGCCGAAGGTGATGATGAGAGAATAGTAAAAGCAGCAGCAGAAATTGAAGCAAAAAAAATTGCTGAGATCGTAATTTTGGGTAGTATAAAATCTATTGAAGACTCTGCAAATGAGTATGGAGTTGATCTGGATGGGGTTGAAATTATCGACCCGGGGAATTCTGAGTACATAGCAGAATTTAGAGATGAATTTTATGAACTAAGAAAACATAAGGGAATAAGCAAAGAAGAGGCTGAAAAAGCAATCAAAGATCCACTTTACTTTGGAACAATGATGATTTATACTAATAAAGCTGATGGAATGGTTGCCGGGGCAGCTAATGCAACCGGTAATGTCTTGAGACCAGCTTTTCAGATTGTAAAGACTGCAGAAGGGATTTCTACGGTTTCCAGTGCTATTATTATGGTTTTGAAAGATAAATCTTTTGGTGAAGAAGGAGTAATGGTTTTTTCTGATTGTGCAGTAAATCCGGCTCCTAATTCCGAACAGCTGGCAGAAATTGCAATCTCTACTGCCGATACAGCACACAGATTGTTGGATTTTGATCCTAAAGTTGCTATGCTTTCCTTTTCTACAATGGGCAGTGCCCGGCATGAGAATGTAGATAATGTACGGCAGGCAGTTAAAATTGCACATCAGAATGCACCTCATTTAAAAATAGATGGAGAAATGCAGGCCGATGCAGCTTTAGTAGAAAGTGTTGGTCAGAGAAAAGCTCCTGAAAGCGAAATTGCAGGATCAGCAAATGTTTTAGTTTTTCCTGATTTACAGTCAGGTAATATTGGTTATAAGCTTGTACAGAGACTTGCGGGTGCAGATGCAGTTGGACCTATTTTGCAGGGGCTGGCAGCACCGATTAATGACTTGTCCCGCGGTTGTTCAGTCGAGGATGTCATTAACTTAACAGCAATCACAGCAGTACAGGCTCAAAATAAATAAAATTTCTAGGAGGAAAAAAATGAAAATACTTGTTATTAATAGTGGAAGCTCTTCTCTAAAGTATCAGTTATTTAATATGGAAACAGAAAGTGTACTGGCTAAAGGGTTAATTCAAAGAATTGGAATTGAAGATTCATTTTTGGAATATGAAAACGGTAGTGGGGAAGAAATTGTAATCGAAAAAGATATTCCTACACACAAGGTGGGAATTAAATTATTATTAGAAACTTTATTATCAGAAGATCACGGAGTACTGGAGGATATGGACGAAGTAGAAGCTATCGGCCATCGGATTGTTCATGGTGGTGAGACTTTTTCCGAGTCCACAGTTATCGATGAGGCAGCAATTAAAAAGCTGGAGGAAGTTGCCGATTTAGCCCCTTTGCACAATCCTCCCAACATTATGGGGATTAAGGTCTGTAAAGAATTAATGCCTGACAAACCACAGGTGGGAGTATTTGATACTGCCTTCCACCAGAGTATGCCTGAGAAAGCCTATATTTATGCTCTACCATATGAATATTATAAAAAGTATGGAGTCAGAAGATATGGTTTTCACGGTACCTCCCACGCTTATGTTGCCAAAAGAGCAGCTCAGATGATGGATCAGAACTTATCCGATCTTAAAATAATTACCTGTCACCTGGGTAATGGTGCCAGTGTAGCAGCAGTTAAAAACGGTAAATCAGTTGATACCAGTATGGGACTTACTCCTTTAGAAGGTCTGGTAATGGGAACCCGCTGTGGAGATATAGATCCTGCGATAATTCCATTTATTATGGATAAGGAAGATATTTCTGCTTCGGAGATGGATGATATCCTTAATAAAGAAAGTGGACTCTTAGGTGTTTCTGGTGTCAGCAGTGATTCCCGTGATGTTGAAGATGCAGCTGCGGAAGGCAATCATCAGGCAGAGATTGCACTTGAACTTTTCAACTATAGAGTTAAAAAGTACATTGGTGCTTATACTGCAGCAATGGGTGGAGTAGATGCAATTGTCTTTACAGCTGGTATTGGTGAAAATTCTAAAGAAACCCGCGCGGGAATTTTAGAAGGACTTGAATATCTGGGTGTCAAGGTAGATCAAGAAGCTAACGACTGTCGCGGTAAAGAGGTATTTATTTCTACTGATGATTCTAAAGTTAAAGCAATGATAATTCCTACAAATGAGGAATTAGTTATTGCCAGAGATACAATGGAATTAGTTAAGTAGTTAAAATTCTTCTTGACAGTTAAAGCTGCTTTTTATATAATAAAATGTGGTTATTTACAGGGGTGATCAAATAAATTGTTTATAAACCTCAGTGATTTAAAAGAGATTGGAAGTAGAAAACAGGTTTCACTGGAGCTTAAATTTCATAATTTGGAATTTGTTAATCGTGAAATAGAAATAAAAGATCCAATTAAGCTTGATTTAGAGATTTTCAATACTAGTGATTCATTTGTAGTAGAAGGAAAGCTCAAAGCTAACTTGATTTTAAGCTGCAGTCGCTGTTTACAAAAGTATAGTTCTCCAATTGAATTGGATATTTCCGAAGATGTTTCAAAAAGTGAAATGGAAGATGAGGAAGAACTATATTTAGACGAGATTATTGTGGATAATATTATTCTCTCTCTGCCAATGAAGCCTCTCTGTTCTGATGATTGCAAAGGGATTTGCCCTGAATGCGGTCAGGATTTAAATGAAGGTGAATGTGATTGTGAGGTAGAGGCGTTAGATCCACGTCTTGCAAAACTGAAAGACTTTTATGATAATAATGATTAATTAAAGGAGGTGTATAGAATGGCTGTACCAAAGAAACGGACTTCTAAAACACGCAAGCGTAAAAGACGTACCCATAAAAAACTGAGTGCTCCAAACCTTGCAGAATGTTCAAACTGCCATGAAAAGATTTTACCTCATCATGTATGCCCTGAATGTGGACATTATGATGGCAAAAAGGTGAGCGGAAATTAAATTATTTAAGATAAACAGAGATCTCTGCCTTAGAGATTCTCTGTTTTTTTCTTGTCCTTAACTTGCAATTGACCGACGGTTGAGATATAATGTTTTGCAAATGATACAGATATAAATTTTCTTTTTTTGAACCCGGGAGGCGGCAATATTGTATAGAATAGCTGTTGATGTTATGAGTGGAGAAAAGGAGCCTGCTGAGTTAATTACAGGTGCTTTAAAAGCTTTAGAAGAAGAAGCAGAAATAGAATTGACCCTGATTGGTGAATATGATATTATAAGCAAAGAGTTAGCAAAAACTGACTTTGATTCGAAAAGGCTTAAAATCGAAAGAGCAGATCAAATTATTACAATGGATGAATCACCAATTAAAGCTCTGCGCAAAAAGAAAAATGCTACAGTAAATGTTGGAGCAGCTTTATTAAAAGAGTCAAAAATTGATGCTTTTATTTCTCCAGGCAATACAGGCTCAGTTATGGCAGCTGGTTTATTAAGAGTTGGTAGGATCAAAGGGGTTTCCCGACCACCAATTGCAATTCAGTTTCCTGCTGTTAATGGAAGTACTTTAGTTTTAGACAATGGAGCCAATACTGACTGCAGTCCCGAAAATTTACTGCAGTTTGCTTTAATGGGACAGCTTTATGCAGAAAATGTAATGAAGATAAAAAACCCTAGAGTAGCTCTTTTAAATATTGGTGAAGAAAAGAGAAAAGGTAATAATTTAACCAAAGAAAGTTATAAGGTTTTGAATGAAGATCAGAGAATTAAAAATTTCATTGGGAATGTTGAAGGAAGAGACATTTTCAGTGAACAGGTTGATGTAGTTGTAACAGATGGTTTTGTTGGTAATGTTGTTTTAAAGACAACTGAAGGAGCAGCTTCATTTTTTCTTGATTTAATCAAAGAGAGTTTTCAAACTAATTTTAGATCAAAAATTGCTGCTTTACTCATAAAGCCATATCTAAAAAAAGTATTAAATAAAATTGATTACAGACAGTATGGTGGAGCTCCGTTACTGGGAGTTAATGGTGTTGTAATCATCAGCCACGGCAGTTCAGATAGAACTGCTATTTATAATGCAGTTAAAGCTGCTAAAAATACTGTTCAAGAAGATATAGTATCACTAATTAAAACTGAGTTAGAAAAGAATGAGGAGTTGGAATAAATGGCATTGAAAACAGAGCTTTGTGATTTACTGGAGATCGAAAAGCCAATTATTCAGGGAGGTATGGCCTGGGTTGCAACCGGGGAATTAGCTGCAGCAGTTTCCAGTGCAGGTGGCCTGGGTATTATTGGAGCAGGAAATGCTCCGGCAGATGTAATTGAAAAAGAAATTGAAAAAGTTAGAGAGCTAACAGATAAACCATTTGGTTTAAATATTATGCTACTTTCTCCTTTTGCAGATGATATAATAGAACTTGCGATAGAAAAAAAGGTCCCTGTAATCACAACAGGAGCCGGGAATCCTGGCAAACATGTAAAGAGGTTTCAGGAAGTAGGCTCAAAAGTTATTCCGGTAATTCCTTCTGTAGCTTTAGCAAGAAGAATGGAAAGACTTGAGGTAGATGCGGTAATTGTGGAAGGAACAGAAGCCGGGGGTCATATTGGAGAACTAGCTACTATGGCACTGGTGCCTCAGGTTGCAGATGCCGTAGATATCCCTGTTATTGCGGCAGGTGGTGTTGCAGATGGTAGAGGTTTAGCTGCAGTTTTAGCTCTGGGAGCAAAAGGAGCTCAGATTGGGACTAGATTTGTCTGTTCTGAAGAATGTACAGCTTCAGATGCTTTTAAAAAAGCTATAATTGGAGCTCGTGATAGAGATGCAGTTGTAACAGGCCGCAGTACGGGTCATCCAGTTAGAAATCTAAAAAATAAACTGACAAAAGAGATAGAAAGACTGGAAAAAGAAGGTGCAGCTCCTGAAAAAATTGAAGAAGTAGGCTCAGGCAAGTTAAGAGATGCTGTAATTGACGGTGATGTTCAGGAAGGCAGCGTAATGGCCGGCCAGGTTTCGGGAATGATCACTGAAATTAAAAGTGTAAAGGAAATCATAGAAGAGATTGTTCTTGAAGCTGAAAATACAATTCAAAACAGCTGTGATTTACTGAAATAATATCTATTTATAATTTTAATTTTTTTAATAATTATAATGCAGACAAAAGAGGTGTCAAATTTGATAAACCTTAACGATAAAAAAATATTAATTACAGGAAGCTCCAGAGGTATCGGAGCTGAAATTGCTAAAAAAATGGCTCTTTTAGGAGCTGAAGTTACTTTAAATTATGCTAATTCTCGAACGAGAGCAGAAGAAGTAAAAAATGAAATCGAAGCAGCAGGTGGTACCGCTCATGTGGTGCAGGCTGATATAAGTGATTTTGATCAGGCAGCAGAATTAGTTAAAACTGCTTATGCCAAAATGGGTGGTTTGAATGTTTTAGTTAATAATGCAGGTATTACCAGAGATAAACTACTTTTAAGAATGAAAGAAGAAGATTGGGATCAGGTATTGAATATTAATTTAAAAGGTGTATTTAACTGTACTAAAAATGCAGTTAGATATTTACTCAAAGCTGAAAATGGAAAATTAATTAATCTTTCTTCTGTAGTTGGTATTAATGGTAATGCAGGTCAGGCTAATTATTCAGCTGCAAAAGCCGGAATAGTTGGTTTTACGAAAACCATGGCCAAAGAGCTGGCCTCTAAAGGTGTCTGCTCAAATGCTATCGCACCTGGTTTTATAGATACTGAGATGACTGATGAATTAAGTGAGAATATAAAAGCAGGAGTTATTGATCAGGTTCCTCTGGCGCGTTTTGGTAAAGCAGAAGAGGTAGCTGATTTAGCAGCATTTTTAGCTTCAGATAATGCAAATTACATAAATGGCGAAGTAATTAAAATTGATGGCGGTATGGGAGCCTAGCTCGACGTACTCGATGTACAAGTGCTAAAATATCCTTGCGTTTATAAAAGAGATTTTAGTGAAAGGAGGTGAATGGAGTGGATAATATCTTAGATAGAGTAATCGATATTGTAGCAGAAGAATTAGCAGTTGACAGAGATGAAGTTACTGAAGACTCTTCATTTATAGAAGATCTTGGAGCAGATTCTTTAGATGTTGTGGAATTGGTTATGGCATTTGAAGAAGAATTTGATGTAGAAATCCCTGATGAAGATGCAGAAAACATTCGCACAGTAGAGGATGCTGTAAGTTATTTAGACGATATTCTTTAAGCATTGATTAAGGATGAAGCTCCCTCTGGGGGTTTTCATCCCTTTTATTTATTTTAATGGATGGTGATATATAAATGGGAGAGTTGTTTAATAAAGAAAAAATTAATAAATTTGAAACCAGTCTTGATTTAGATTTTAAAGATAAAAAATTAATTCAGAGGGCTCTGACTCATAAGTCTTACCCTAATGAGAACAGACGTCTTAATTTGAAGGATAATGAACGTTTAGAGTTTCTGGGGGATTCTGTTTTAAGTCTTTCGGTTAGCACCTATATTTTTAACAAATTTTCTAATTTACCAGAGGGAGAACTGGCGAAAATGAGAGCAGTTATTGTAAGTGCTCCGATTTTAGCAGAGGTTGCCAAAAGAATTGAACTGGGACAGTTTCTCTTCCTGGGTAAGGGTGAAGAAATGACAGGTGGTAGAGAAAGGGATTCTATTTTAGCAGATACAATGGAAGCGATTTTTGGTGCTTTATATCTTGATCAGGGTTTTACAGCAGCAGCTGATTTTATACTGGAACTCCTTAAAGTTGATATTATAAATGTGGCAGAGGGTAATCATATCCAGGATTATAAAACTATACTGCAGGAAGTAATTCAGGAAAATGGTAATGTACGACCTGAATACGAAGTGGTTGATGAAGAAGGTCCAGATCATAATAAGACATTTATAGTTGCTGTAAAATTAAATGAAGATAGTCTTGGTTCCGGCCAGGGATCAAGTAAAAAAGAAGCTGAACAGGAAGCAGCAAAAGTTGCTTTAGATAAATTGAATAAACTTGATTAGTTAATTGGAGGATAATAGAATGTATGCAATAAGAGGAGCTATCAGTGTTAAAGCTAATACTGAAAAAGATATAATAGAGGCTACAAAAGAAATAATGCAGAGCCTGATGCAGGAAAATGATTTAAAAAAAGAAAATCTAATCAGTATAATTACTACAACAACTGATGATTTAACTAAAGTTTATCCTGGCAAAGCATTAAGAGAAATCGGATATAATTTAACTCCAATTTTATGTATGCAGGAAATGAAGGTTGAAATGAGTAGTCAAAAAATGATAAGATTATTAGTACATGTAGATGGAAATAGAGATAAACGTCAGGTAAAACATCAATATTTAAGAAATGCTAAAAAATTAAGACCTGATTTAGTCGAATAAACAAAAATTTAAAAGGTGATGTGAAATAAATGAAAAATGTAATAGCTATCGATGGCCCGGGTGGTGCAGGCAAAAGTACTATTGCAAAATTGCTGGCTGAAAGATTAAATTATATTCACCTTGATACTGGCGCAATGTATCGAGCTCTAACTCTGGCTGCTATAAAAAATAATATTGATTTTGATCAAAAAAATAAACTAGTGAAACTGGCAAAAAGTATTGATATTACTTTTGACGAAAATGGAGAAATATTTTTGAATGGAGAAAATGTCACTGAGGAGATTAGAACAGCTGAGGTTAACAGCCATGTTTCTCAGATTGCTTTGATCAAGGGTGTAAGAGAAATTTTAGTAGAAAAACAGCAGCAGCTTGCTCAAAATAATATGGTTGTAATGGATGGTAGAGATATTACAACAGTGGTTCTGCCTGAGGCTGAGTATAAATTCTTTTTGACTGCTTCTCTGGAAGAAAGAGCAAAACGACGATATCAGGAAATTAAATCAAAAGATAACGAAGCATATTTTGAAAAAATAAAAAAAAGCATTGCCCGGCGAGATAAATTAGACAGTGAGCGGAAACATTCACCCTTAAAAAAAGCTGAGGATGCTATCTTAGTAGATACAACTAATTTATCTATTGATCAGGTCCTTGATCAGATGATAACAATTATTGAAGGTGACTCAAAGTGAAAAATTTTGTTTATCAGTCAATTAGGATATTTCTTTTAGTTGTTTTTAAAATATTTTTTAGAATAAAGATTAATGGTAAAGAAAATCTGCCTGAACAGGGAGCAGTGATTGTGATGTCAAATCATATTAGTGCTTTTGATCCTCCACTACTGGCAGCAATTTTTTCGAGACCGGTAAGATTCATGGCAAAAAAAGAACTTTTTGAAAATCCTATTATTCGTTTTGTTCTCTTTTTAGCTGATGCTTTTCCGGTTGACCGCAGTAAAAATGATATTACTGCTGTAAAAAAGGCTCTTTCGCTACTTAAGGACCAGGAAGTTCTGGGCTTATTTCCCGAGGGAACAAGACATCCGGAAGGTAAACTTGGTGATCCTAAAGCTGGTTCAGTTATGCTGGCTATAAAAAGTGGAGCTCCGATTTTACCAGTGGGAATTAAAAATGTAAAAAAAGACGGCAGGATCACCATTAATATCGGACAAAAATTCACTATGGAACAATTTCCAAGTAAAAGATTGAGTAAAGATGAGAGAAAAAAAGCAGCACAATTTATCAAAAGTAAAATTCGAAAAGAGATAAATAAATAATAATGATTATTAATAATATCATTATTTTAAGCTTTTTATAATTTTTTTGGATTTAAAGCAGGATTTTAGAAGTTAATAGAGAAAAATGTCTAAGAGGTATCCTATATATTTTTAGGATATATTGTTACTTGTTGGTGTTGTGCTGGAAGGAGGTGAAGGTTCTGGAGGTTATTACAGCAGAAGAGGCTGGATTTTGTTTTGGTGTGGAAAGAGCTATTGATCTGGTTCTGGAAGCAGCCAGTGAAAATGAAGATCTGAATGTCTACACACTGGGTCCGCTGATTCATAATCCACAGGTTGTAAAGAAATTGGAAGCTAAAAATGTGAAAGTCGCCTCTTCACTTGCCGAAATTGATTCTGGAATAGTAATTATCCGTTCTCACGGAGTTGCTCCAGAAATTATAGAACAGGCAAGAGAGAAAAATCTAAAGATTATAGATGCTACCTGTCCCTATGTAAAAAATGCTCAAAAATATGCCAGAAAACTGGTAGATGAGGGCTATCAAACTTTTATTTATGGTGATCAAGATCATCCAGAAGTTCAGGGAATTTATGGGGCAAGTGATAAAAAAGCAATTATAATTAGAGAAAAAGAGGATTTAAATTCTATTGAGCTAAAAGCTAGAGTTGGTTTTGTAGCTCAAACAACAAAATCTCCTGAGTCTTTTAGGGATATTATTAATTTAGTTATAACAGAAGTTAAAGAGTTAAAAGTTTTTAACACTATTTGTAATACTACAGATGTACGTCAGTCTTCAGCCAAAAAATTAGCTGAGGATGTAGATATCATGTTTGTAATAGGGGGTCATAATAGTGCTAATACAACCAGGCTTGCAGAAATTTGTGCAGCCACAAACACCCCTACTTATCATATAGAAACAGCCGCTGAAATTAATAAAGAGTGGTTGTCTGGAAAAAATAAAGTTGGAATTACAGCTGGAGCATCGACTCCAGACTGGTTAATAAGGGAGGTTATTCAGTTAATGAACGAAGAAAACAAAGATCTAAATGTTGAGTCAACTGAGAACACAGAGGAAAAAGAGGAACAAGTTTTAGAAGAGGTAGAAGAGACAGAAGAGACAGTAGAAGAGACTGAAGAGACAACAGAAGAAACTGAAAAAACTGAAGAAACTACAGAGGAAAAAGAAGCTGATAACAGTGAGGAAGCAGTAGAATCTGTCGAAGAAGAAGCAGAAGAAGATGCTGAAACTGAAGAAGAGGCTGAATTTAAATATAGCGATAATGATATTGCTGATTTAAGCAAAGGTCAGAAAGTTACTGGTACTGTAGTTGAAATCAATGATAATGGTGTTTATGTTGATGTTAATTATAAAACAGATGGATTTATTCCATTACGCCATTTGAGTCATCGTCCTGTAGAAGACGCTCATGATATTGTGAGTATGGACGAAGAGATTGAAGTAGTTATCTTAACTTTAGAAGATGATGAAGGTAATATGATCTTGTCTAAAAAGCAGGCAGATTATGAGAAGGCGTGGGAAAAAATTGAAGAAGCATATGAAAATGACGAAATCATAGAAGCTGAAGTTACAAAAGAAGTTAAAGGTGGTCTGGTTGTAGATGTAGGAGTCAGAGGATTTATCCCTGCTTCTCATGTTGCGATTGGCTATGTTGATGACTTAAGCGACTATGTTGGCGAAAAAATGCGCCTTAAGATCATCGAGGTTGAAAGAGATAACAATAATGTTGTTCTTTCTGCTAAAAAAGTTCTTGAAAAAGAGAGAGCAGCTGAGAAAGAAGAAACTCTAGCCTCTTTAGAAGAAGGTCAGACAGTAGAAGGTACAGTTACCAAGTTAGTTGATTTTGGTGCCTTTATTGACCTGGGTGGAATAGAAGGCCTGCTTCATATTTCAGAAATGTCATGGGGTAGGATTGAAAGCCCATCTGAAGTGCTTTCTGAAGGAGAAAAAGTTGAAGTTAAGGTTCTTGGAGTTAACAAAGAAGAGGAAAGAATTTCTCTCGGCTTAAAGCAGCTTTTACCTGATCCATGGGAAGAATTTGCTGAGAAGCACTATGAAGGAGAAGTTATTGAAGGTAAGATTACTAAACTTGTTGATTTTGGTGCCTTTATGGAAGTTGAAAAGGGCATTGAAGGTCTAATTCATATTTCTCAGTTATCACACCGTCATGTTAAAACTGCTGATGAAGTAGTTAGTGTTGGTGATGTAAGAGAAGCAAAAATTATTAATATTGATGCTGATCAGGAAAGAGTAGGTTTAAGCTTAAAAGAGTTAGAAGAAAAGCCTGAACCTAAAAAAGAATCCAGCAGCAGTTCTCAAAGTTCAAGCAGTAGTAGTAAATCACAGAGTAATAAAAGTGATGATAGTTCCTCAGGTGGAGCTACTATTAGAGAAATTGTTGGAGATATTTTTGACCAGGGTGAATAATTAAAAAAGGCACCCGCTGTCCCTTAATTCTATGGGCGGCGGGTTTTTTTATGCTTACTGCAGATTATTGCCTAATTACAGTAAATGTGATATTATCAAGCTTACAGGAGGTAGAAGCACTATGGTTAAAATTGAAAAGGTCATCCCAAATTCTACCGCTGATAAAGCAGGATTAAAGGAAGAGTATAAGATTATTACCATTAATGGACAAAAAATAAATGATTATATAGATTATTTATATCAGATTTCTGAGCCAGTTATTGAGCTGGAAATTGAAACTAAAAATAATCAAAGAAAAAATATTGAATTACAGCGTCAGCCTGGAGAGGAATTAGGTATAGAGTTTAAAGAAATTATATTTGATGGTTTAAAACAGTGTAAAAACAACTGTATTTTTTGTTTTGTCAAACAACAGCCTCAAAACATGCGTAATAGTTTAAACCAGATGGATGATGATTATCGATTTTCTTTTTTACAGGGTAGTTTTGTGACTCTGACTAATTTAGAACAGAGAGAAATCGAAAGAATAATTGATAAAAACTTGAGTCCAATTAATGTTTCGGTTCATACCACCAATCCTGAATTAAGGATTGAGATGATGAAGAATCCCAGGGCGGGAGAAATAAATAGATTACTTAATTTATTTCAGAAGCATAATATTCAGTTTCATACTCAGATTGTACTCTGCCCCGGTTATAATGATCAAGCAGAACTGGATAAAACTTTAGCTGACCTTTTAGATTTTTATCCTCAGATATTATCAATTGGTATTGTTCCGGTTGGCTTGACCAGGTACAGAGATGGTCTGGCTGATTTAAGAACCTTAACTGAGCAAGAAATGAAAAATTCACTGGGGCAGATAAAATACTGGCAGCAGAAAGCTGTGGAAAAGTACGATGAAAACTTTATCTATGCTGCTGATGAGTTTTATTTAAATACTGAGTTTGGGCTGCCCGATTATAATAATTATAATGATTTTCCGCAGTTGGAAAATGGGATTGGGCTAACAGCTTTACTGAATGAACAGATAAAAGAAATTAGTTTTCCTGATTCTTTAACAGAAAAGAAAAGGATTGCGATTATGACATCTGTTTTAGGAGAAAAATCTCTGAAAAAATTTGCTGACAGTTTAAAAAATATTGCTCATCTTGAACTTGATTTTAAAGTAGTTAAAAATGATTTTTTTGGGGAAAGGGTGACAGTAGCCGGACTTTTGACTGCTCAGGATTTAAAAGCTGAAATAAAAAAAATCAAGCTTAATAAATATGATAAAATTTTTATACCGGATATTGTTTTAAATGATCAGATGAAATTTCTGGATGAAGTAAAAAAAGAAGACTTTTTAGATGAGTTATCTGGATATAAGATAGAGTTTGTTAGTAATATCAAAGAATTTATGGAGGTGATTAAAAATGGCTAAATCTACAGTAGCAATTGTGGGAAGACCAAATGTTGGTAAATCTACTCTTTTTAATAGACTAGTGGGTGGCCGCAGAGCAATTGTGGAGGGAGAACCTAATGTAACCCGGGATAGAATTTATGGAGAGACTGACTGGCTGGGAAGAAAGTTTAATGTTATTGATACAGGTGGAATAGTTCTCCATGATAATGATAAAATAAAAAATCAGATTAAATATCAGGCTGAACTGGCTATGGAAGAGGCTGATATTATTTTGTTTGTTGTTGATTCTCAAACGGGAATGACAGGAGTTGACGAAGATATTGCTCAACTCCTATATAGAACAAATAAAGAAGTCATTTTAGTTGTTAATAAAGTTGAAGACTTTTCTAATCAGGAAGAAATTGGTTGGGAGTTTTATTCGCTTGGTTTTGGTGATCCGGTACTCATTTCAGCGGAACATGGTAAAAACACAGGTGAACTACTGGATGATGTTATAGATAAATTACCAGAGACTGAAGCAGAAGACTCTGATGAGGATAAAATTAATATTGCAGTAATTGGTAAACCTAATGTTGGTAAATCAAGTTTAATTAATCATTTAGTGGGTAAAGAACGAGTTATTGTCAGTGATATGCCCGGAACAACCAGAGACGCGGTTGATACTTTGATTGAATGGAATGATCTACAATTTAATTTTATTGATACTGCTGGTTTAAGAAGAAAATCTAAGGTAAAAGAAGATGTTGAATATTACAGTAACTTGAGAGCTTTAAGGTCAGTTGACCGAGCTGATGCTGTTTTAATGATGATTGATGCTCAGGAAGGTGTAACCGATCAAGATAAAAAGATAGCTGGCTATGCTCATGATGAAGGTAAAGCAATGGTTATTGCAATTAACAAATGGGATTTGATGGAGAAAGATACTAATACAATGGAGAGATATACTGATGAGGTATATTATCAGCTCAAGTTTTTGAATTATGTTCCTGTAACCTATATTTCTGCTATTACGGGAGAAAGAATAGACGAACTTCTGTCACTGGTGGAATTTGTGGTAGATCAGAGTAATCTCCGGATTAAAACAGGTATTTTAAATGAAGTTATTTCCGAAGCAGTCCAGCTGCGTGAACCACCAAGTAGAAAAGGTAAAAGGCTTAAAATATATTATGGAAGTCAGGTTGGTATTAAACCTCCAACATTTGTTTTCTTTGTTAATGATCCCAATTTAATGCATTTTGCTTATCAGAGATATTTAGAAAATGTACTTCGAGAAGCTTTTGGTTATGTAGGAAATCCAATGCATTTTAAATTAAAACAACGAAAATAGGAGGTTCCCATGCAGATATTTTTTGCTATTTTATTTAGTTATTTAATTGGTTCAATTCCATCCGGTTTTCTGTTAACCAAATATGTAATGAAAAAAGATGTCAGGGAGTATGGAAGTGGAAATATTGGAGCAACAAATGTAGCGCGGGTAATGGGTTTAAAAGCCGGTGTTTTAGTTGCAGTTTTCGATATCTTAAAAGGATATTTAGGTGTCTTAGTTGGGCAGCTTATATTAGGCAGCAGTTTATCAACTGCTATTTTATTTGTAGCTGTGGCTGCTATTGCCGGTCATGACTGGTCGTTATTTCTTGGCTTTTCCGGTGGTAAGGGTGTTGCTACAACCTTTGGTGTTATTTTGAGGTTGTATCCCTTGGCCTTTTTAATCTATGCAATAATCTGGATTTTATTAGTCTTTATGACCAGATATGTATCACTGGGCTCAATTATTGGTTCTATGTCGCTTCCGTTAACTCTTTATTTTAGCTCTTTTGACAGCAAACATGTTATTTTTGCGGTTTTGTTATCTCTTTTTGTAATGTATACTCACCGTGAAAATATTAAACGGCTGCTTAAAGGGGAAGAAAACAGAATGGACCCGGAGAAATTAGGAAAGAGTGGTAAAAAGTAATGAGTTCAACGATTACAGTAATTGGAGCCGGCAGCTGGGGAACAGCCCTGGCTAATTTGCTTGCTGAAAATGGAGAAGAAGTAAAATTATATGCCAGGGATAAGGCGGTGGTTGATTCAATTAATAAGCAGCAGCGAAACTTTAAATATTTCCCTGAACATAGATTAAATAATAATTTAACTGCTTTTAATAATTTAGAATCTGCTTTAGTGGAGGCTGAACTAGTTGTTATATCAGTGCCTACTCAGGCTCTAACCAGTGTTTTAAAACAAATACAGAGTTTAATAAATTCAGATGTAATAATAGTTTCTACAGCCAAAGGAATTGAGGAAGAATCATTTAAAACTAATTCCCAGATGATTAAAGAAGCTGGTTTTAAGAATGTGGTTGTTTTATCAGGACCTACCCATGCAGAAGAGGTTATGGAACAGCTGCCGACAGCTATAGTTTCTGCTGCCAAAAATAAAGAGGCAGCAGAAAGGGTTCAGGATCTATTTATGTCTAATTATTTTAGGGTTTATACCAATCCTGATGTCAGGGGAGTAGAACTTGGTGGTGCTTTAAAAAATGTAATTGCTGTGGCCAGTGGCATTTGTGATGGTTTAAATTTTGGAGATAATACCAGAGCTGCTTTGATTACAAGAGGGCTGAATGAAATGAGCCGTTTTGTAAATTATCATGGAGCTAAAAATTTAACTCTGGTTGGACTATCAGGTATGGGAGATCTTGTTGTTACCTGTACCAGTATGCACAGCCGCAACCGCCGTTTTGGGATTGAGATTGGTAAAGGCAAAACTCTTTCGGAAGCAAAGGAAGAGGTTAATCAGGTGGTAGAAGGGGTCAAGACCGCTCGGGCTATTTATAATTGGTTAGACTCAGAAAAGATTGATTTAGAGATGCCGATCACTAAGCAGGTATATCAGGTTTTATTTAAAGGCAAGGATCCCTATCAGGCTGTAGAAGAGCTGATGTTAAGAAGCAAAAAACACGAAATGGAATCGGTTGTAGATAATTCCTTATGGAATATCTAGAAATTTTATAAATTTTTTCTTTAATCAAGCAGGAAATCGCTGTTATAACGAGAATAATAAGTAATGACAGTAAAAGTTTTAGTTTTAAAAGGGGGTGAATTTCCATGACTAAGAATGAACTTATTGATGCCGTTGCAGAAAAAACTGGTATCACTAAAAAAGATACAGGGGAAGTAGTTAACGAAACAATTGATACTATCATGAATCACTTGAAGTCTGAAGCTAAAAAGGCCGAAGATAATCGTGATAATGTACAGTTAATTGGGTTTGGTACTTTTGAAGTAAAAGATAGAAGTGCCAGAAAAGGACGCAATCCTCAAACTGGGGAAGAAATTGAAATTCCAGCACGTAAAGTGCCTGTATTTAGAAGTGGTAAGTCTTTTAAAGAGACAGTTGATGTTTAAGATTTAAAATTACTTATTGAGGGACCGGAAATTTCCGGTTCTTCTTTTTATCTACATCTTAAATTTCCTTATTTATGATTTTAATCATAAATAGGGATTTTTTTAATTATATCGGGGATTTTTACTAAAATAAAATTAATTATTTGCAGGAATGTCAGTAATTAACTAGAAATTAATATAGTAAGCTATATAAATTTTAAAAAGTTTACTTTATGATAAAAATTGGAATAAGGAGGAAAAAATTATGAATCAAATAACATCTGGTTTACAGGCAATTGCTGCAGATTATGGGATGAAATTCCTGCTGGCAGTTGTTTTATTAATTGTCGGTTTATGGGTGGTTAAATTAATTGTTAACCTCTTAGAAAAAAATATTCAGGGTAAATTTGAGCGAACATTAACCAGTTTTTTAATGTCTATTACCAGAGCAGTTCTGCTAATTATGCTGTTTATTTCAATTGCTTCTACAATAGGGATTCAAGTCACATCCTTTATTGCAGTTCTGGGAGCAGCTTCTTTTGCAGTAGGATTGGCTCTACAGGGCAGTTTGTCTAATTTTGCTGGTGGAGTCTTACTGCTCATTTTTAAGCCGTTTACTGCGGGAGATACCATAGAAGTTGCAGGCCATAAAGGAAAAGTGCAGGAAATACAGATTCTTTATACTATTATTACAACTTTTGATAATAAGAAAATTATGATTCCAAACAGTAATATTTCAAACAGCAGTATCACAAATTTTTCTGCTATGAGTGAGCGAAGAGTTGATCTGATATTTGGCATCGGTTATGATGATGATTTTCATCAAGCAATTTCTTTATTAAAAGATTTAGCTGACAAACATGATCTGATCTTAGATGATCCAGAGCCAATTATTAGGGTTGTTGAACATGCCGGCAGCTCAATTAATATTGCCTGTAAAGTCTGGGTTAAGGGACCTGATTACTGGACAGTTTTTTATGATATGCACGAAGATGTTAAAGATGCCTTTGATGAAGCTGGAATTGGTATTCCATATCCACAATTGGATCTTCATTTTGATGAGGGAACCAAACTTTGTTAGTTGATAAAAATAGAATAGAAAGAATTAATGAGGCTGAATTGAAGAAAAAAGAATTTGTAGCTTACTGGATGCAGTCATCTCAGCGCCTGGAATATAATCAGGCTCTGGGCTATGCTGTCGAAAAAGCAAACCAATTAAATCAGCCTCTCTTAATTTTTTTCTTAATCAACTCTAATTTTCCAGAAGCTGAATACGGACATTTCAAGTTTATGCTGCAGGGTTTACAGGAGATTAAAGATGATTTGAAGGCTGCTGAGTGCAATTTTTATATAGTTGATTATCAAAAACTTGAGGATTTAGAAAAAATAACTGGAAAAGCATCTCTGGTTGTTAGCGAAAAGGTATATTTAAAACATCTGCGTCAGTGGAAAAAAGAAGCTGCGCAAAAACTTGCAGTTCCTTTTTATCTGGTGGAAAGCAATTTAGTCTGCCCAATTGAGGAAGTTAGTGATAAAGAGGAGTATGCAGCCTACACTATTCGTAAAAAAATAAATAGTATACGAGCTAAATATTTAAAAATATATCAGCGAGAAAAGCTGCAAAATAAAGCCAAAATACAGCTAAATGATTCAGGTTTAAATTTTGTTGATGATTTAGATCGGTATTTAGAACAGATGGAATTTAAAGAAAGAATTAGCTATGATAATTATTTTGTAGGTGGTTATCAGCCGGCCAGACAGAAACTCGAAGATTTTGTTAAAAATAAGCTGAAGGACTATGACCAGAAAAGAAATATTCCACATCTTAACTATCAATCTGATTTAAGTCCATATCTACATTTTGGTCAGATATCCGCTCAGGAAGTTGCTCTGGAAGCTCTGGATTCTGAATCTGAGGCAGAAACTTTTTTAGAAGAACTTATTGTTCGCCGTGAGCTTGCTTTTAATTTTGTCTATTACAATCAGAATTATGATGGAAGTTTAAAAAATATTTTATACGATTGGGCCTATCAGTCTCTAATGAAACACAAAAATGATGAACGAGAATATCTTTATAACTATCAGGAATTAGCAAATGCAGAAACCCATGATAAATATTGGAATGCAGCCCAAAAAGAGATGATGATCACAGGTAAGATGCACAATTATATGCGGATGTACTGGGGTAAAAAGATTTTGGAATGGACAGCTGATCCTGAGACAGCCTATCAGCGTACATTAAAATTAAATAATAAATATTCGCTTGATGGTAGAGATCCCAACAGCTATGCTGGAGTGGCCTGGGTTTTTTCAAAACATGATCGAGCCTGGCAGGAAAGAAAAATTTTTGGTAAGATAAGGTATATGAATGCTGGTGGTCTGGAAAGAAAGTTTGATATGGACCAATACCTGAGCAAAATTAATAAACTGGAATAACTTTATCCGGTTAAAAAAAGCAGGATATTAGTAATTATTGTTGAATTAGTAATATAAAGAAGAGTTTTTTGAATTTTAATTATGGAGGTAATAATATGTTAAAAGAAAGTGTAGAAAAAGCTTTAAATGAACAAATCAATGCAGAATTGTATTCGGCTTATTTATATCAATCTATGGCAGCCTATTTTGAAGATAAAAGCTTGGAGGGTTTTGCCAGCTGGATGGATCTTCAGGCTGAAGAGGAACAGGCTCATGCTCGTAAAATTTATGATTTTGTAAATGAACGAGGAGGCAGAGTTATTTTAGATGGAATAGAAAAACCAAAAAGTGACTGGAATTCTAATCTTGAAGTTTTTGAGGATTCTCTGGAACATGAAGAAAAAGTTACCGCAATGATCAACGATTTAGTTGCTCTAGCGGAAGAGGAAAAAGATTATGCAACCCATTCTTTTCTTCAGTGGTTTGTTGACGAACAGGTAGAAGAAGAAGATACTTTTGGAGAAATTGTTGACAAATTAAGATTAGTTGGAGATTCAACACAGAGTTTATTTATGATGGATGATAAACTTGGCGCCAGAACACAAGCTCCTGCAGAAGAAGAATAATTTAAGTTAATTAATTAAAATTAGAGATATATCTATTTTCTGTAGGTATATCTCTTTGAATACTTTACTGGAGGATATTGGTGGCAAAAGGAGGCTCAAAAATGGGAATAATTGATAAAATAAAATCAATTTTTAGTGGAGGAAGTCAGTCCAAGCTAATTGATGTTTATATTGAAGATGATAAATGTGGAAATCAGATGAAGCTTTTATTTAGAAAAAGTTATGATATTCAAAAAATATATGAAGATAATCGGGATGCTGCTTATGAAATTAGAAAAATGGTAGTCTGTGATAATTGTTATAACAAAATTGAACTTCATCTGGAATTTGATAAGAGATATAATATTAAAAATCAAGAAATCAAAGATGGAAAAATAATTAGTAAAGAAGAATTTGAGAAAAATTAATTTCTGGATTTATATTATATATTTTTGATCATCAGTTTATCAATCTAACTTTAATCCGTAAATTTTCTTTGAAAGGATGTAAATTTTGAAAACTTTAATAAAAAATATTGCTGAAATTCACAGTCCTTTTTCGGAAGTCAAAAAGGAGCAGTTTATTTTAATAGAAGATCAGATTATCAAAAAAATTGACAGTATGGCTCAGCTTGATCAGAATATAGGTTATGATTATTTGGTTGATGCAGCCGACAAAATCGTCCTACCCGGTTTTATTAATACTCATACTCATGCAGCTATGACACTAATGCGGGGTTATGCTGATGATATGCCCTTAAATAAATGGCTGCAGAATAAAATCTGGCCTTTTGAAGGCAAAATGAGCCCAGAAGATATTTACTGGGGAACAGCCCTGGCTGTGATGGAAATGATAAAAACAGGGACTACAACTTTTTCTGATATGTATTTTGCAATGGATAGAGTTGCTAAAATAGTTGAAGAAAGCGGAATCAGGGCAGTTTTAGCAGAGGGATTGATTGAGGCAAATGATGGTCAGGAGGGGTTAACTAAGGCTGTCAACTATGCTAGAGATTATAATAACGAGGCTGATGGTAGAATTACAACCATGCTGGCACCTCATGCTCCCTATACCTGTGGCAGAAATTATTTAGAGCAGATCAGGGAGCTGGCTCTGGAAAATAATTTGCCTGTTCACATCCATTTATCTGAAAGCAAAAAAGAAGTCAAAGATTCTCTGGAAAGTCATCAGAGTTCACCCGTTAAATTCTTGGCAGATTTCGATTTTTTTGATAATCATGTACTTGCTGCTCACTGTGTACATTTAGAGCAGGGAGATCTTGAAATTCTTAAAAAAAATAAAGTTCAGATTGCCCATAATCCAATGAGTAATGCAAAACTTGCAAATGGTATTGCACCGATCAAAAAATATTTAGATAATGAAATTAGTGTTGGTCTCGGCACAGATGGGGTTTCCAGTAATAACTCCCTGGATATGCTGGAAGAAGCTAAAATGGCTTCTTATCTCCAGAAAATAAAATACGAGGATCCGACTGCTCTTGACACTGAAATGATTTTAGAGATTTCAACTATAAATGGTGCTCATGCACTCGCCCTCAATAAGGTTGGTTTAATTGAAGAGGGCTATCAGGCTGATCTTCAGTTAATTAATTTAAAAAAAGATTCTTTTTATTATCCTCATCACAATAATTTATCTAACTTATTTTATGCTGCTGACAGCCGCAGTATTGAGACAGTTATTGCTGCTGGCAGAATTTTAATGGAAGATAATGAACTCAAAACACTTGATCAAGAAAAAATTTATCAGGAAGCAGAAAAAAGGGCTTTTAAAATTGCTGCGAACTTAAATTAGTTTTTGATTATTAAATTAAAGATTTGAAAGGAGAAAATTATGAGTAAAACAATTAAGTTTTTTCTCTCTACTTTTATAGTAGCGATTATTTTGCTAACTATTTTTATTTCTTCAGGGGCAACTATTTATACGGACTGGCTCTGGTTTGAAGAACTGGGTTTTGAAAAAACATTTACTATTATGTTTCTTTCTAATTTTATTTTGCGGCTGCTGATTGGAGCTATTTTTGCTGCTGTAATTTATTTAAATTTACATTTCACCAAAAAACCCATTAACCAATTTATTAATATTAAAAGTGATGATCGGGTAGAAAATTTATTCGGTGAAGAAAGAAATCAAATTTTTGAATGGCTTAATAAAAAACGTTTGAATTTAATCTACTTATTTTCCAGTTTGATTTTTGGTTTTTTGTTTTCTTCCATTTCCAGCAACAGCTGGAAAATCGTTTTGAAGTATTTAAATAAAACTAAGTTTAATTCTGCAGATCCAATTTTTAATAATGATATTTCTTTTTATGTTTTTTCCCTCCCTTTTTATACTTTTTTGCGAGAAATGGGAATGGTCTTAGTAGTTATCTCTTTAATTTTAGTGGGGGCAATCTATATAATATTTACCGGGATTCACTCATTTAGTGAGATATCAGATAAGCTGGGCAGCAGAGCTAAAAAGCATATGTCAATTTTAGTTTTTGTGTTTTTGCTTTTTAAAGCCTGGGATTATAGACTCCAGATGTATAATATTTTATTTTCCTCAGATGGTGTAGTTTTTGGAGCTGGCTATACAGATGTAAATGCTACTTTATTAGGCTATAAAATATTATTTGTGACAGTAATTTTCGTTGCTCTGGCAGTACTTTACAGCTTATTTAAAAATAACTATAAACCACTTGTCTGGGGAATTGCTGCCTGGATTGGTATTTCGATTATTTTTACAGGTATCTATCCTGCTTTTATACAGCAGTATCGGGTTGAACCAAACGAAATTAGTTTAGAAAAAGAGTATATTAAAAACAATATTGAAATGACTCAGCAGGCTTACGAGCTGGATAATGTTCAGACAAAAGATTTTAAAATTTCTCAGTCTGAATTAACCTATGCTGAATTAATGGAATATGAGACAGTAGTTGATAATATTAGGCTCTGGGATCACAGACCTTTGCAGACTACCTATAACCAGATTCAGGCTTTAAGACAGTATTATGCCTTTGAAGATATTGATGTTGATCGTTATCAGCTAGGTGATAAGTATACTCAGGTGATGCTGGGTGCAAGAGAATTAGATCAGAATGCTCTAGCGACTCAGGCACAGACCTGGGTTAATTTGACATTAAAATATACTCATGGTCTTGGATTTGCGATGAGTCCAGTTGGTAAAGTTAGAGAAAATGGTCTCCCAGAGTTTCTGGTTCAGGATATTCCTCCTGTAACTAATAGTGAACACATTACCTTAAAGAACAATTCAATTTATTATGGAGAAAAAACAAACAAGTATGTAATTGTAAATACAGATCAAACTGAATTTCATTACCCAATGGGTGCAGAAAATGTCTTTACTCAATATGAGGGAACAGGTGGAGTAGAGGTTAAGGGCTTATTCAGAGAAGCTATCTATGCTCTTCGATTTGGTACACTGAAAATGATTTTATCTGATGACATAAATAATCAAAGTCAGATAATGTACGATCGGAATATTCATCAGCGAGTAAGAAAAGCAGCCCCATTTTTGAAGTATGATAGTGATCCTTATCTTGTTCACGCTGAGGGCCAATTATACTGGATCTATGATGCCTATACTACCACTGGACTTTATCCTTATTCTCAGCCTTTCAATGGCAGTGAGAATTATATCCGGAATTCAATAAAAGTTGTGGTAGATGCCTACAATGGGACACTGGACTATTATATTATGGATGAAAATGATCCAATTGCTGCCACCTACAGTAAGATTTTTGATGACTTATTTAAACCAGCCGATCAGATGCCGGATTCTTTGAGACAGCATATTCGTTATCCCCAGGATCTATTCAAAATCCAGTCCAATATTTATAGCACTTATCATATGGATGATCCTGTGGTTTATTATAATCGCGAAGATGTCTGGGCAATTCCTCAGGAAAACTACCAGGGTTCAACAATTCCGGTAGAGCCCTATTATATAATGAATCAGCTGCCTGGAGAAGAAAAAGCGGAATTTACTTTGATGACCCCTTTTACTCCAGCCAACAGAAATAATATGGTCGCCTGGATGGCAGCCCGTAATGATGGTGAACATTATGGCGAATTATTTACCTATAGATTTCCTAAAGATCAGCTTATCTATGGTCCCAGTCAGATTGAGTCAAGAATTGATCAGGAATCAGAAATTTCACGAATGCTTACTTTATGGAGTCAGAGAGGATCCAGGGTAATTAGAGGTAATCTGCTTGTCATTCCAATTAATAATAGCGTACTCTATGTTGAACCGATCTTTTTGCAGGCTGAAAATGGCGGTATTCCAGAACTGATCAGGGTTATAGTTGCCCATAAAAATGAAATTATAATGAGGGAAAACTTACAGGAGGCATTAAGTGCATTACTAAAAAGTGATGAAAGTCCAGCAGTGGCCGCAGAAGAGATAGAACAGGTACAGCAGTTGACCCAAGAGGGACAACCACTACAGCCAGGACAACCGGGAGCAGATTCTGAAGCTGCTCAGGGGCCTCAAACAGATCAGGCAATAAGCAATTTAGATTCGGCCAACAGGGCAGAACTTATCAGTCGAGCCAATGAACTTTATCAGCAGGCTCAGCAGGCATTACAGCAGGGTGACTTTGCAGCTTATGGTGAAACTATAAATCAATTAGGAGAAGTCTTAAATCAATTATCCGGAACAGGAGAGTAATTATCTATGAATGATTTAGAATTTAAAACCGAAGAAAATAGATTTAATTTGCATCATCTGGCAACAGATAAATTCAAAACAAATCTAGTCCAGATATTCTTCATGCTGCCTCTTAAGAACGAAAAAGAGGCAGCCATGAATGCTTTGATTCCTTCGGTACTGGAGCGGGGATCAAAAAATTATAATGATAATCAATTAATAAAAACAGAACTTGAAAATTTATATGGTTCAAATATGAGTTCTAATATTTTAAAAAGGGGAGAAAATCAGATTCTAAGATTTTCTCTGGAAATGGTAAATGAAAAATTTTTAACCCACAAAAGCAATTTAACTGTTGATGCTTTTAATTTATTAAATGATATTATTTTCAATCCCTTAACTGAAAGAGGGAAATTTAAACAAAGATTTTTTGAACAGGAGAAAGAAATTTTAAAACAGGATATTTTATCCTTGATCAATGACAAATACAGTTTTGCTGTTGAAAATTGTCTGACCAGAATGTGTAAAAACGAAAAATATGGCATTTATAAAATGGGAACAGTCTCTGCACTTGCTAAAATTAGCAATCAGGAATTATATGATCATTATCAAAAAATAATTGAGGAAGCAAAAAGATCTCTGTTTTTAGTTGGAAATTTCAAAAGCTCTTTTGTAGAAAATATTTTTGAAAACACCAACTTAGAAGCCGGAGCTGACATTTTTGATGAAAATACAGAAGCTGTATATCAGGATAAAGACGTTGATTTTTATGAGCAGGAATTGAGGGTTAATCAGGCAAGACTGTCTATTGGCTTTAGAACAGGAATTACCCGCAAAGATCCAGATTATTATTCTCTGTTAGTTTTTAATAGTCTGATAGGAGGTTCCACCCATTCCAGATTTTTTCAGGAAATTAGAGAAAAAAGAAGTCTCGCTTATTATGTGAGTTCTTCCATCGAATCTACCAAAGGGTTATTATTAGTTAATAGCGGGATTAATGCTGAAAATCATAAAAAGGTAATTGAAGTTGTAAAAAATGAGATTGCAGCAGTTATTAAGGGAAAGTTCAGTCAGGATGAATTTTTGCGGTCTAAAAAGAGTATCATTAATCATTTAAAACAGGATTTAGACAGCAATAAGTCACTTTCGGCTCATTTTCTTTTGAGTCTGGTTAATAATAAAGAAGAATCAATTAAGAAAACAATTGCCGGAGTGGAAGCAGTTGACGAAGATGATATTATAGCAGTTGCTAAAAAACTAAAGATGGACACTATATATTTACTAAAAAGTGAGGAATGATTAATTTGGAAAGTATCTATAATAAAAATATGGATGAAAGACTGGTAAAAGCAAAATTAGATAATGGTTTAAATATTTATATATTTCCAAAAAAAGATTATGTAAAACAGTATGCAATGCTTTCAGTAGATTTTGGATCCAATGATATTGATTTTATTGATGTCAAAAATGGGCGCCGGAGAAATATGCCTCTGGGTATTGCCCATTTTTTAGAACATCAGCTTTTTGAAGATAAAGAAGAAAGTATTTTTGATAAATTTGCTGATCTGGGTGCTTCAGCAAATGCCTATACTAACTTTGACAGCACCAATTATTTATTTTCCAGCAGCAGTAATTTTGAGGATTCTTTGATTAATTTAATTGAGTTTGTAGAGGATCCATATTTTAGTGATCAAAATGTAAAAAAAGAAAAAGGAATTATTGTTCAGGAAATTAAAATGTACCAGGATAATCCTTACTGGAAATCTTATTTTAATCTCCTTTCAGCTTTATATTCAAAACATCCGGTAAAAAATGAGATAGCAGGTACAGAAGAGAGTGTGATGTCTATTACACCTGAGGACTTATATATCTGTTATTATAATTTTTATTTACCATCTAATATGGATTTAATTTTAATTGGAGATCTTGATCCACAGAGAATAATTAATTTAATCAGGGAAAATCAGGCAAAAAAGCACTTTCCTCATTTTAAAAACCCGGTCAGAATTATTGAAGAGGAGCCAGAAAATGTTGCTAAAAAACTTGTAGAAGAAAAAATGAATATTTCTCGCCCCATGGTTCAGATTGCTTTTAAAGATCCAGTTCAAAATGAAGATCCAGCTCAGATAATAAAAAAAGAATATATTGTTAATCTGCTCTTGGATATAGTTTTTGGCAGCAGCAGTAAGAATTATAATGAGCTCTATGATCAGGGAATTATTGATAATAGTTTTTCCTGCAGCTACCATAAGAAGCCAGATTATGCTTATGTCCATTTACATGGAGAAACTAATAAACCTGATCAGATGCGGGAGAAAGTTAAAGAAAAACTAGTTGATATAGATCATGATGAGATTAAAGAAAACTTTCAGCGAATTAAAAGAAAATATCAGGGTAGTTTTATCAGATTGTTCAATAATTTTAATCATCTGGCCTCAGAATTTATAAATTATCGCCGACTGGGTATTGATATTTTTGAGCTGGCGGCAATTATAGAAGATATTACACTAGAAGAATTACTTGCCTATTCAGATAAAATATTTAATAAAGATTTTATGGTTGAATCGATCATTTTAAATGAGGACTGATTTTTTTGGCTTTCAAATTATATAACTTCATTTTTTATATTACTATGGCAGCATTTGGGTATTTTAATATTTATTTTCAGGATGCAGGACTTGATTCTTTTCAGATAGGTCTGGTTAATGCTATTCCACGAATTTTTGCTTTACTATTAATGCCTTTCTGGGGCTTTTTAACTGATTATTTTCACGAGAATAAAAAGGTTTTATTGATAACTCTAATTGGTACTCTGGCTACAGTAGTCTTATTTCCTCAGACGAGTTCTTTTAAAGTTTTAATGCTGCTCATGTTTTTTTACACCTTATTTCAAAACCCGATTATTCCTCTGTCAGATAGTTTGCTTTTAGATTATCTGGGAGATAATTCTAATTATTATGGTAAGTTTAGATTGTGGGGTTCAGTTGGTTATATGCTGTCAGTATCTCTTTTAGGTTACTTCCTGGAGGCAACTTCATCAGCAAATTTATTTTATATTTATGGTATTATTTTAATTTTATCAATATTTTTATTAAAGTTTTTGCCAAAAAGTAAACGAAAAATTAAGGTATTAGATCCCGGTGATTTTAAGAAAATTTTCAAGAAAAGACGCCTGCTTTATTTTTTGTTTTTTGTATTTATACTGCAGACATCTATGAATGCAAACTACAGTTATTTTCCTCTTTATATAGTAGCTCATGGAGGAGGAGAGTTTCTGGTAGGAATTGCTCTAACCGTTTCTTCTGCCAGCGAAATCCTGGCTTTCTTTTTTTCGGATAAAATTATTAAAAACAATAAATTCAGCAAAATTATTGTGGTTATTAGTCTGGGCTTTATTTTACGCTGGTTAATGCTTTCCCTATTTCCGTATAATCCAATTATCCTTTTCTCACAGCTGCTGCACAGCATAACCTTTGGTCTCTTTTTTGCAGTTGGGGTTGATTATGTTGATCAAATTAGTGGAGAAAAATTTAGAGCAACCGGTCAAAATATTTATGCAGGTGTTTTTATGGGAGTCAGTGCTATCTCTGGAAGTTTAATTGGTGGTAAAATATATCAGCTCTATGGGGGAGAAAATATGTATTTTTTCTGGTCCTTAATTTCTGCAGCTGCAGGTATTATCTATAGTTTTTATCTTTTAAAAAAGGAAAGGGAATTAAAAATCAATGCAGATTAAGAAGTTATTTAAAAAAAAGGCAGCTGATTTAAATATTGATCTCTGTCGTATAACAGACGGTAGTGAACTCGAAAAAGAGCGTGAGATTCTAAAAAAAAGATCTCACAGCAAATACTGGCCCCAGCCATTTACAAATCAGGATCTGGACCAGCTGACAAAACCAGCGCTCCATTTTCCTGGCTTAAAGTCAATTATAGTAGCTGCTGTAAGTTATAGTAATGGTGGTGGAAGCTCATTTTTATCCAATTATGTAACAGTTAAAGATTATCACAACTATCTGCAGGATAAGCTGGAAAAACTGGCTATAGAAATACAGCAAGAGGTGCCACAGGATTTTAATTATAAGATATTTGTCGATACAGCTCCTTTTTTAGAGAGAGCTCTGGCTAAAAGAGCTGGCATTGGATTTATCGGAAAAAATTCTATGTTGATTAATCCTAAACTTGGTTCATTTTTATTTCTTGGTGAAATATTTATGGATTTAGAAATAGAACCGGATACTCCACTTGATTTAGATTGTGGTGAATGTCAAATCTGTATCAAGAATTGTGAGGGTCAGGCTTTAAAAGCAGAATATTTATTAGATGCTGAAGACTGTATTTCTTATTTAACTCAGAAAAAAGGAATATTAAGCCAGAAAGAAATAAAAAAAATTGGTACCCATATCTGGGGCTGTGATGTCTGTCAGGTAAAATGCCCCTATAATATAAATGCAGCCCAAACCGCAGCTGAGGAGCTGCATTTTCTAAACTGTGATCTGGAATATTTTTTAAAATTAGATCGAAATAACCCTCCTTCTGAACTGAAAAAAACAGCAATTATGTGGAGAGGCAGCAGAATTTTATTAAGAAATGCTTTAATTGCAGCAGCAAATTTAGGAGAAGAAAAATATTTTGATTTAGTTAAAGAAAAATTGAATGATAATTCTCCGGTGATTCGTTATTATGCAGTTCTGGCACTGCTCAAAATTGATTATAAAAAAGCAGAAAAAATTGTTAAAAGAACAATTAATAATGAGAATAACAGGAAATACAGAGAGAAGATGATTATGATTTTAGAGCAGAAGGAGGAACAGAATGAATATTAATTTAGATGGCGAAAAATTAAAAATAATTGAAAAAAGCAGTATTGAAGCAATAATTGCAGAAAGTAAAATTGAAAATGAAAAAGATGTGATGGCTGTAATTATTGATAATGAAGTTTATGATTTAAATGAAAAGCTGGATAGAGATGCTGAAATAGAAACAGTTAAAATTAATTCAGAACTCGGTAATAGAATTTATCGACGCAGTCTTTTTCTGGTTCTGGCTAAGGCTGTTTATGAGCTTTTTCCGGATTCAATTTTAAAAATTGAAATTTCTATCAGCAACGGTATTTACTGTGAATTAGAAAATAAGTCCAGCTTGAGTAAATCTGATTTAAATAAAATAAAAGAACGGATGGAAGAAATTATTGCTGCTGATTACAAAATAAAAAAACACAAATTGAAAAAGGCAGAAGTTTTAGAAATTATCAAAAATGAAAATTGTACTTTTAGAAGAGAGTTAATTAAACAGCAGGATAATGGTAATTATATTCTTTATGAACTTGATGGATACTATGACTATTTTTATTATAATATGGTACCTTCCACCTCTTATTTAAGAGAATTTGATCTGCATTTAAGGATTCCTGGATTTGTCTTATTATTTCCCAAGTTTTTCAGCAGTAAACAGGTACCAAAGTTTATAGAACAGCCTAAACTGGCAAATGTCTTTCTGGAGCATGAAAGATTGGGTAAAATTCTGGGGATAAGTAATGTGGTGGAATTGAATCAGGTGGTAGAAGAGAAAAATTATAATGAACTGATCAGGATAGCAGAAGCTCTACATGAGAAAAAAATAGCAGGAATAGCAGATCGTATAAAAAGTGGGATGCCCAGAAATAAAATCATCTTAATTGCCGGCCCAACTTCTTCTGGTAAAACTACCTTTACTCACCGACTATCAACCCAATTAAAAATTAATGGTTTGCGGCCGGTGCAGATTTCGGTTGATAATTATTTTGTTAATCGAGCTAATACACCACTGGATAAAAATGGAGAACCTGATTTTGAATCAATAAAGGCCATTAATTTAGAACTATTTAATGAACATCTTTTAAAATTGATTCAGGGAGAGGAAGTTGAACTACTTAAATTCAATTTTGAAGAAGGAGTTAGAGAAAAAAGCGGTAAATTTTTACAACTGGAAGATGATCAGCCAATCTTAATTGAGGGGATTCACGGCTTAAACGATAAAATGACTGAGGTAATTCCACAGGATTTGAAATTCAAAATCTATATTAGTGCTTTAACTCAACTCAATATTGACTGTCATAACAGAATACCAACAACTGATACCAGGTTAATTCGCAGGATTGTAAGAGATAATCAATATCGAGGATTATCTGCGGCTAAAACGCTAAATTTATGGAGAGGGGTCCGTAAAGGCGAAGAAAAAAACATTTTCCCCTATCAGGAAAATGCAGATGTAATGTTTAATTCAGCTTTGATTTATGAGCTTTCAGTGCTTAAAAATTATGTTGAGCCGCTTTTAAAGCAGATTGATAAAACAAATAAAAATTATTATCAGGCACAGCGACTGCTGGAAATTTTAAGCAGTTTTAAAGCTATACCTGATAAAGAAGTACCTTTTACTTCGATTTTAAGAGAGTTTACTGGGATGAGTGTTTTTAGAGAAGAATAGATCAATATTTTCTTTAATTTCATCCCAGCTATTAACTTTTGTAATCTGTTTATTACCTTCAAAATCATAATTATGATACTTGCTGACTAAAATTACTGGAATATTTTCGGCGGCAATTTCCAGTGCGTTTTCTTTTTTATCATCAATAAATAGAGAAATATTTTTTTCTACTGCCAGAGGAGCTTTTTTTTCTTCATGGTGCAGTTCATGATAGGGTATCTTATTTTCTTCTAACCATTTTTCAGTTAAATCACGATGTTCTGTACTTCTGGCTGTAATTAAAATTAGCCGATGCCCTTCATTGTAAAGCTCAGTGAGTATCTCTTTGGCTTTATCTATAGCTTTTACACTGCTGTATATTTCCTCTATTTTTTCCTGGATAAATTCATTTAATTCCTGATCATTGATTGCAAAAGCTTTTCTAAGATCATAAGTGTATTCTTTTAAAGTTATTTCCCGATCAAAAAACTCATTCATTTTCTGCTGCCAGATACTATTATGATCTGGACCTTCATCTGTCAAAACTCCATCAATATCTATACCAAAATTGTATTTCATTTTTAACACCTCATATATAATTTACTTAAACTTATATTAACATTTTTTTAGTTTTATGTCTAGATAATATGAACAGGTAACGTCAAGTATTTTGTGTAAATAAATTAATATCTTTCTTCAAATAGTTGAATTAAGTTTTCTCGAGTAGCTAAAAATCCTTTTAATCTTCT
>NZ_SNWX01000014.1 GCF_004362045.1 Halanaerobium saccharolyticum
TTCCTTCAGATTCCACCTCGCGATGGACACCCTTGTCTTCAGCTAGCGGTTGGCACTATTAACCCCCACATCAGACTTTCACTGATTAGCAAATATTCATGCCAGGCAAACTATAATAATTACAGTTTAGCTGTAATTTTATTTTTACAAATTCTTTATGCAATAGAAAAGCCGAAGAGAATCTACTACTCCCGTGGATCAGTAATAGTTTCTCTTCGGCTCTTGCCTGATTTAACAGTAACATGCCTCAGCGAATATTCTTTTATTATTATTCAATAAATATCTATTTTGATAATTTGATCTTTATAAAAAACCTCTAATTAAAATCTCTCTTTAACCGGTGCAGATGTAAGGCCAGATAACCTTTCTCATCCTCTGGAACCTGATAATCAAATCTTGATTCAATTATTGCGGCCAGTTTGCCGGCAATTTCGTATGTTTCTTTAAAATCTTTCTTTATATTCTCTAACAGTGGATTAGTATTGTTTTCTCGACTTTCAATTCTCTCCAGTGCAAAGCGAAGATGATTTACCAGCCGGGCATAGTTTAAACTATCATATTCCAGTTCTGCCCCCAGCTCCTCTTCAACTTTTGCCACCAGATTTTTGATTATAGAAGTGTTTTTTACAGTTCTGGAAACCTCACTGTTATTTATGGCTCCATGAATGTGAAAAGCAATAAATCCAATTTCACCCTCAGGAATTGAAATTTCAAAACGTTTTTCTAAAATTCGAACAGCCTTTTTGGCCAGCTGATACTCTCTTTTATAAAGAGTTCGGGTCTCAACTAAGAAGGGATTAATAATTTCTAGACCCTCTTTTATCCGCTTTAAAGTAAAGGCTATGTGGTCAGTTAAGCCAATCCTGATATACTGATTTATATCCTCATCCAGCTCCTGATTAACCATTGTTATTATCTCTTCAGTTGCCTGAATAATTTTGCTGTCAACCTCTTCTAATAACTGAAAATAGTTGTTCCGCTTATCTCCTTTTAAAGGCACAAATTCTTTTTTGATCTGATAATCATCCTTAGTAAAGATATCTCCTTTTTTGCTGGAAAATCCGATCCCGGTTGCAATAAGAATAAATTCCTGTTCTTCTGTATTTTTTTCTGCTAGAATCACATTGTTATTAAATATTTTTTTAACCTTATACTTTTCTCTAACAGACATCTGATTCCTCCTAAAATGTAGCCAATCGCATTTTAAAGCAACAAAAAGAAAAATCTAGAAAAAAATATAAAGTCCTCGCCCAAAATGAATATAGATCGCTGAGGAACTTATACTTTCTCCTAGATTATGCCTGATTTAACAGTAACACTCTCTTTTCTTGATTGAGTTTTTATAATTGTAACACTATTTTTCTAACTTTTCAAGCATTTTAAATAAAATTTTTCTAAAAAGAGAATTTCAAAGCTGCTGAAATTCACCAGCAGCCTTGCAGTCTTAAAGTTTAAACAACCCGGCTCAGCTTACTCTTCCCGGTTGGAATACAGAGAGGAGTTCCAAATACAGGATCGGAGACAATCTGACAGCTTAAATCAAAAACTTCTTTAATTACCTGTTCATCAATTATTTCTTCCGGTTTTCCTTCCGCAAAAATTCCCTTATCTTTAACCGCTACAATGTGATCAGCATAGCGGCAGGCCAGATTGAGATCATGTAAGACCATAATTATTGTGCGCTGGCCTTTTTGATTTAGCTCATACAATAAATCAAGTAAATCCACCTGATGAGAGAGGTCAAGATAGGTAGTCGGTTCATCAAGTAAAATTGTATCTGTATCCTGAGCTAAAATCATTGCCAGCCAGGCCCGCTGTCTCTGCCCACCGGATAAAGAACTCAAATCACGCTCTGCCAGTTCTTCCATACCAGTATCAGTTAAAGCTTTTTCTACAATTTCTTTATCTTCCTGTGACAGCTTCTGATACCATTTTTGATAGGGATATCTACCCTGCTCCACCAATTTGCGGACAGTTATTCCTTCTGGAATAGTAGAGCTCTGAGGTAAAAAGGCCATTTCCTTTGCTACTTCTTTTGTAGAAAGCTGATTAATATTTTTTCCATTAAGCTGGACTAAGCCAGCGGCAGGTTTTAAAAGCCGGGCCATCGAATTTAAAAGTGTTGATTTTCCAGAACCATTAGCACCAATAAAGATAGTTATTTTCCCTTCCGGTATTTTGAGATCCAGATCATCAATTATCGTTTCTTCTCCATAGGCAAGTGAAAGATTTTTAGTTTCTAAAATACTCAAAGTCCTACCTCCTTTAAAAGTTATTGCGATTTCTGTACAGCAAATAAATAAAAAACGGAGCTCCGATACCGGAAACAAAGACTCCTGCCGGTAAATCGAGCGGTAAAAAAGCTGTTCTGGCAATTAAATCTGCTGCCATCATAATCATTCCGCCGGTTAGAGCAGAAATTATAATTAAATTTGAATATGATTTTCCACTTATACGGCGGGCCATATGAGGTGCTATCAAGCCGATAAAGGAAACTCCACCGGCATAGGCCACAGCTGATCCGGCCAGCGCCACACTAATTGTCATCAGTAAAAATCTATTAAGCTGAATATTTAAACCAAGACTTGCTGCCACCTTATCACCTAAAGCCAGCAGGTTTAAACTCTTATAAAAAGCAAAAGCCAGAGGAATAAATACTGCGACCCAGGGCAGAAACTGAAAAAGTTCATCCCAGTTTGTACCATAAATACTTCCTGTCAGCCAGACATAGGACTGAACTGTAGTGCTGATCGGACTGAAGACAATGATCATCGTCACCAGAGCATCAACCGCTGCTGCTATTCCAATCCCGATCAGAACCAGTCTGATTGAAGTTACACCCTTCTGCCAGGCTAAAAAATAAATTAAAAATGAGATTACTGCAGCTCCTGCAATTGCGGCAAAGGGGAGGCCGGCTATTCCAAACTTACTGCTAAAAAAACTGAGATAGATTATTGCTCCGGCTGAAGCACCACCTGTAATCCCAATAATATCGGGGGAAGCCAGTGGATTTTTAATATTTGCCTGTAAAATAAGGCCGGAAACTGATAAAGCTGCTCCAACCAGAAAAGCCATTAAGGTTCGCGGCAGCCGTAAAATATTAATTGTAAAATTATATTCTCCCTGATCCAGCTGCAAAAAATGTTTAACAACAGCCGCAGGAGAAATATAACTGCTGCCAGAAGACAGAGACAAAATGAAAATCAGCAGAGTTAAAGCCAGCATTGTCAAAATCACTAAAAGTTCTTTTGATATTATTTTTGAGTCATTAATCATTAACTTTAAACCCCCGCCTGACAATATACACAAAAAATGGTGCTCCCATAAAAGCTGTCATGACTCCAATTGGAACCTCCTGCGGCATAATTACAATTCTGGCAATAATATCTGCAAAAAGAAGCAGTGCCGCTCCCAGAATAAAAGAATAGATAATCAGCCAGTGGTAATTGCTGCCGACAAAAAAGCGGCCAATATGAGGCACAATCAAACCGATAAAAGAAATTGCCCCTGCGGCAGCAGCTGAGCTGCCAGCCAGAATAACAATGCTCAGACCCAGTAAAAGCTTAATAATTATTGTCTTCTGACCAAGTCCAGCTGCCATTTCCTCTCCGATTAATAAAATATTGATATCTTTAGCCAGAATTAGAGAGAGAATTACTGCAGCTAAAATAAAGGGAAGCAGAGGCAGTATCATTTCCAGATCTCTACCTGCAGTTGAGCCCGACAGCCAGAATAAGACACTTTCTAAACTTTCTTGATTGATCACAAGTATTCCCTGAGTAAAAGAATGAAAAAGTGCAGTTACTGCGGCTCCTGCCAGGATCATCTTCAAAGAAGATAAGCCATTTCTACCAAGAGAAGCAATAAAATAAACTAAAAGTCCAGCTGCCATTGAACCAGTAAAGGCAAGCCAGATCCTAATAGTCATTGAACTGACCCCAAAAAAGGCTGCTGCAATCACCAGTAAGAAAACTGCACCTGAGTTAAGTCCAAAAATTCCGGGAGCAGCCAGTTGGTTTGCAGTCAGAGCCTGCATTAAAGCACCTGCTACAGCCAGACTCCCACCTGCAGCCAGGGCAATTACTGTTCTGCTTAAGCGGCTGGAGCGAATAATCAAATGCCTGGTAGACTCCTGATCATAGTTGAAAACAGCCTGGTAAACACTGCTGACAGAAATAAAGTGCTGTCCGACAGCCAGGCTTAAAATAATAAACAAAAGCAAAATGCCCATCAGCAGTAATAATATATTAAGTTTTGCTTTTTGGTCTCGCAGAATATATTTCATTAAATCTATTCTTCCAGATTAAAATGTTCGTATAATTGATCTAACATAATGTGAGCTGACTCAATTCCTCCGGCCATATTCCAGGCAACCTGGTCAACTTTAAATACCTGATCATTTTTAACAGCATCAAGATTCTGCCAGAGCGGGTGTTCTGTCCATTCCTGATAGGTGTTTTTTGCTGCCTGATCATCTCTCATAAAGATAAAGAAAGCATCAGCATTCATTTCCGTAATACTTTCTTTAGAAGTTAGCTTTACTCCCCAGATATCCTGTTTGTGTTTTTCCGGTCTCTCAAAACCAAGTTCATTTAAAATCCTACCGGCATATCCACTATAATAGATGCGGGCATGATCAGCTCTAAAATTTAACACAGCAACTTCGATTGGCCACTTATCTCCCATTTTAGCTGCAATTTTTTCTCTAAAATCTGCTGCTCTTTGATCCCAATTAGCTAAAACTTCTGCAGCTTTTTTCTCTCTACCTGCAGCCTCACCGATTAATTTAACAGTTTCTCGATAACGAAAAACAGTTTCTTCCATTACTGTGGGGGCAATCTGAGAAAGTAAATTATAAATGTCCTCATGTCTCATTTTGGAAGCAATAATTAAATCTGGATTTAATTTATTTATTTCTTCCAGATTTGGCTGAGTCTCCAGACCAACCTGATCGACCTGGCTTAAATCATCTCTTAAATATTTATAGACAGGTTTTTCCACCCAGGACTCAACAATTCCAACTGGAGTTATGCCCAGTGCAGCTGCAGCATCATTTGCCCCCTGATAAAGGGTAACAATTCTCTGCGGTGTACCTTCTATCTCGGTTTTACCCACTGCATGTTCTATAACTCTTGTTTCTGCCATCACTGAAAAACTAAAAACAACCGTCAAAATTAATGCTAATGAAAATAATGATATGTATTTCTTTTTATTTAACAAAATAAACCCTCCTAAATTTTAGTTGAGACTGATTATCAAGCTCAGTCAATGATTATTATAACTAAACCTATTTATTTTGTCAAGATTAACGTTAAAAAAATCACCTTATCTCAAAGGTGATTGATAATAGACTATTTGTTTTTTCTAACTACCTTTAGTGCCTCTCTTTCTGACAGGGCTGATAGTTGATGAGTGTTGGTAAATTTAACAACTGCTATCGGTTCAGTCTTGGAATATTCTCTTAATGCCCAGCCGATTGCCTTTTGAATAAAAAATTCATCTATCTCTTTTAGCTCTTCGATTATATCAAATAAAAGCTGGGCATCCGTTTCCTCTTTATAACCCAGCTGAAATAATAAAGCTGTCCGCTGCAGCCAGATATTATCTGAGTCAAGCCATTCTCTTATTTTCTCATCTCTTTTTTGAGGGAAAAGCATAAAATATTCCCCCACCAGTTTTTTGGCTATATGGTCAACTGTATCCCACCAGGATTTATTGGTGATCATATACTCAAAAAGATTTATAATATCTTCTGTATATTCATTTTCATATTTTAAAATTAATTCCTGAGCAAAGTACTGAAATTCTCTTTCTGGCAGCTGCCATAGTTTTTTTACGGCCGTTTCGAGTTGGCTATAATCTGGTCTGTTTTTCTGCCGCATATATTTTCTTAAAATCTTACGTCTCTCAGCTGCCCGCAGTCCGTAAAAAGTAAATTGACCCCTCATATAGCTGGCCATTCCTTCTGCTTTTTCGGGGTCTGCCTGCCCGGCCAGACTGCTGCGAATTTGCTCCAGATATTTCTCAAGTTTCACTTTTTTAACTTCTTCTTTTTCCATAATATCATTCCGTCCTATAGTTATATTAAAATTTTATTCTCCAATAATCTTGACCAGGACTCTTTTTTCCCGCTGACCGTCAAATTCTCCGTAAAAAATCTGCTCCCAGGGACCAAAATCAAGTTTGCCTTCTGTAACAGCAACTACAACCTCTCGACCCATGATCTGCCTTTTTAGATGGGCATCTGCATTTTCTTCAAAACCATTGTGAGCATACTGCGAAATTGGTTCATGAGGAGCCAGTTCTTCCAGCCATTCTTTATAATCCTGATGTAAACCACTTTCGTCATCATTAATAAATACACTGGCAGTAATATGCATTGCATTTACCAGACATAATCCCTCCTGAATTCCACTTTCATTTAAAACCTTTCGCACCTGATTGGTAATATTAATCAGCTCAACTCTCTCATCTGTGTTGAAATATAAGTACTTGCGAATTGTCTTCATTTAGCTCACTCCTCTGTTTTTGTTTTTTGGTACTATATTTTTTAGGTATCTGGTACCTAACGTATGGTATTTAAAAAATAATAGTAAATAATACTGCCACACTAAAAGAAAGCAGTGGTGCCAGGACAGTAACCATAAAATAATCAAAATAGGTGTCTTTAAATTTAAGCCCGGTATAGGCCAGCATTGCCAGATAGGCACTGTTATGAGGCAGAGTATCAAGCCCCGTTGAGGCAATGATTACAATTCTATGTAATTTTTGGGGATCCACCAGCTGCACAATATTTTCTCCCACAGTACTCAAAGTTAACAGCATTCCACCTGAAGCACTGCCCAGTAGTCCTGCAGCTATATTTGTAATGATCCCCACCAGCAGATAGGGATTTAAGGGTAAATTTAATAGAGTCTGCAGGAAATCTTTAAAAACAGGCAGCGAAGAAATCACCTGCCCAAATCCCATCGCAGAAGCAGCAAACATCAGCGGTAAGACAGCATTTGAAATACTCTCATTCAAAATTTCCAGCAGATTAACTTTCCGAAAGTTTTTAATAATTGAAAGTACAACTCCCAGCAAAAGAGCAACAACCGGTGGTCTGGACAGAACCGCCAGAAAAATAAAGACAGTCAGCAGCGGCAGCATAGCTGTCAAAAAGTTGAGCAGTTTTGATAATTCCGGTTTCTTTAAAATGCTGTCCTTAAAGTTATTTTTACTCTCAGCCAGCAGTGATTTGCTCCTGTATCTTAAATAAATAATTGCAGCTGCTGCTCCAACTGAAATACTTACTAAACCTAAACTGAGACCGGCCAGAGCGGAGGTGTTTAAATAATCCATCATTATTAAATTATGAACCTGGGGACTCCCCGGTAAAGATAGACCAACTATTACATTTCCGCCGGCTATTGAGGCTAAAATAAGGGATTTGGATAATCCCGCTTCCTCAAATACAGCCTTAGCTATTGGATAAATGGTAAAAATCAGAACAAATGCTGAAATACCTCCAATTGATAAAAGCACACTGGCAAAAAAGATGCCTACTGCCGCATATCTATGGGAGAGGACATCCAGCACAAATTCGCCAATAAAAGTAGCATCATCTGACTCTTCCATAATTTTACCCAGCAGGGCACTTAAGAGAAAAATAAATAAATAATCCTGCACAAAACCTGCAAATCCGGGTAGATACTGGCTGTTTAGTATTTCCAGTATGTTTAAGTTATTTAAGTATAAAATTACAGTTGAGGCTAAAGGTGCTGCCACAACTATGCTCACCTTGATGATTATCAAGGTGATTAAAATTATAAAACCGATTGTAATACTTAACAATATTATTCTCCCTTCAAAAAACTCCAGCTATCTTGTGATTTCATCTCATCTGATCTAATCAAAGCATATTCTGTTGCCAGTGAACCAAAGATTTCTGTAAAAATTGAAGTAAACAGGATTACATTTAAAATCAGCATAGAAATATTCGCAACATCACCCTGGATATGGATAAAATCCTTTTGAATTATAAACGCCAGATCTATTGTAATTCCGATCTGTGGTATTAAACCCAGTCCAATATAATCTTCCACATGTTTAGGGGCTGATGACAGTTTTGCTCCCAGATGAGCTCCTCCAACCTTACCAATAATCCTCATAAGTGTGTAGGCAAAAGCGATAATTAAAAAGCTTTTATTAAACAAATTGCTGATATCTATCTTCGTTCCGGCAAGAATAAAAAATGTGGCCAGTAAAGGTACAGTAAGAATATCTATTTTGTCTGAAACATTCAGTCTTCTTTTAGGTATATTTCTGTAAACAAAACCAACAGTCAGATTAGCAAACAAAGGAGAAATATGTAAAAAAACTGCTGCTGCAGTAGCACCAATTATTGTTGCCAGAATTAATAATATTTTTCGGCTTTCTGAATCACATTTGATCATTAAATGCTGCGAAATATAACCTATCACAAATCCCAGCAAAATTGCCGCAGAAACTCTAACTAACGGTTCAATCAACATATTGGTTATAGTTAATTCCACTTCCGGAGAGGCCAGAATATATGATAAAGGTTCCATAAAAGAGAAAATCAATAAGGCCAGAAATTCATCTAAAGCAAGAACCACCATTAAGGTCGCCGAAAATTCGCCCGGGATACCATATTCTTTTAAAACCATTACTGTGGCTGCCGGAGCTGTTGCTGTGGCGATGGTTCCAAATAAAATTGCCACAAAAAGTTCTTTCCCCAGTAAAAGCATTATTCCTGAGACTAAAATAAAAGCCCCAATTGATTCAAAAATAACGATCAGGGTTAATTCGAATTCTAATTGTTTTAGAATTTTGATGTATAAAGATGTTCCTATCCCAAATGAAATAAAAGATACGGCCAGAACAGTAATAAAGTTCAGGGTATTCAGTAAGTAGCTGTGCCAGGCTAAGAATTCTTTCGGTAAAAAAGAAAAGTTTCTAACTACACTCTGACTGAAGACTGTGCCTAAAAGTATATATCCAACTACACTGGGAATTCTAAACTTATCAGTTATTGTCTTAATAATAAAAGCTGCCAAAAAGAGAAGTCCAATTAAATAAATAAGTTTATGGCTTTTATGATTAAGCAGCATCCAGTGCTGTAAATTATTTAAACTACCCAGTACATCATAATTATTAATCTTTATCGCCCCCAATTCCAGAAAATTTATTTATAAATGTTAAATTACTGTTTTGATTATAGCATAAAGTTGCCACCTCTGAACACCCCTATTTTGATATTAAAACAGAAAAACCCGCCTCCCGGCAGGTTTTTAAAACTTTGATAGGAAAATATATAACCTAAAGAGTAATAATCTCATACCCCTCTTCAATATAAGCTTCCATGGAAGGGTGTCCGCTCATATCTCCCTTTTAAATATATTTATCTATCATCTCATACAATTTACCCTTTTTAATTGGCTTAGTCAAATGATCATCAAATCCCTCACTCAAAGCTCTCTCTCTATCAGAATCTAAAGCATAAGCTGTTAAAGCAATTACTGTAGTTTTAGAAAATCCTTCTTCTGTTTCCCACTCTCTAATCTTATTGACAGCCTGATAGCCGTTCATTTCCGGCATCTGTATGTCCATTAAAACAAGATCATAGCTGTTATTTTTAAATTTTTCTATACCTTCAAGTCCATCTTCTGCCATTTCAAGTAAATAATCTTTTTTTTGTAAAAAGGCTTTGATTAAAAAGCGATTATCCGGATTATCCTCTACAACTAATATTTTTTTATCTCTATTAGCAGTTGGATCAGAAACTTCTTTTTCAGGCTCAGGTCCACCAATCTTAATACCGTTATTTTCTTCTTTTTTATGAATCCGTCCAGCCGCCTTTTCAAGCAAAGTAAACAGTTCTTTTTTTCTAATTGGTTTCATCATATAATCATCAATAAAATCTTTGTTAGTTTCCAGATATTTGTTTTCAAAATCTGAAGAAATAATAATTATCTGTAAATTTTCTAGATCAAATTTCTCTCTAATTTCTTCCGCCGTTTCTAGACCATTTTTTTTAGGCATAAAGTTATCCATTAAAATAATTTGATAAGGATCACCAATTTCTATGCTTTCTGACATAGATTTCACTGCTTCTTCGCCACTCATGACAGTACTAACTTCTGCCCCTTTTTCAGCCAGTATTTCTTCTAGAATAAAAATATTGGTTGGATTATCATCTACAGTTAGTATTTTCAAGTCACTAAACTGCTGCGATTTAGTTTCTGTTTGCTCACTTTTTTCACTCACTAATTCAAATGGCAGAGAAAAATAAAAAGTACTCCCCAGCTCTGGACTGCTTTTCAGCCAGATTTCTCCCCCCATTAATTCTACTAACTGTTTTGAAATAGTAAGGCCAAGACCTGTGCCACCATATTTACGAGTGCTGGAAGCATCTGCCTGAGTGAAACTATTAAATATATTTTTTTGTTTTTCTTCTGCTATCCCAATACCGGTATCTTTAACTGCGAAAATGACCTTTTTCTTCCCCTGTTCGGAAAAATCAGTATCAATTCTCAAATCTAAAAAGATCTGACCGCTTTCAGTAAACTTAACAGCATTGCCCAGTAAATTAATTAAAATCTGTCTTAAACGCTCTGGATCACCGACTACACATTCAGGCACCTCAGAAGAAATTCTCAAAGGCATTTCTAATCCCTTTTTATAGGCTCTAACCGAAATCATCTCTGCAACATTTTCCACTGTACTGACTAAATTAAATTCCTTCTTTTCAATTTCTACTTTACCCGCTTCGATTTTGGAAAGATCAAGAATATCATTAATTAAAGTTAACAAGCTTTCGCCAGCATTCTGAAAAATATTAACGTATTTTTTTTGCTGTTCACTTAAATCTGTGTCCTGCAGCAGTTCTGCCATTCCAATTATCGAATTCATCGGAGTTCTAATCTCATGACTCATCGTTGATAAAAATTCTGATTTAGCTTTCGAAGCCTCTCTTGCTTTATCCCGAGCCTGTTCTAACTCAATGTTTTTTAACTTCAATTCTTTAGAGTATTCTTCTAATTTATTTAAAGCTTCTACTTTTTCTGAGATATCAACATATACAATTTGAATCAAGTCGCTTCCATCTAAATTAATAGTACTCGCTTTTATTAAAACATCAATTATTGAGCCATCTTTTTTCTTGTGTTTGGTTTCAAATTTTAACTTACCGCCTGCTTTAATTTTTCTTAATTTATTACGGATTTCAGCTTGATCTGCTAAGGCCTCATAGTCCTCTATTCTAAGTTCAGCAAATTCTTCTTTTGTATAACCAAGCATTTCACAGACAGTATTATTAAACTCAACAGCTTTTGCTGTTTCCGGATCAACTAAAGCTAAACCAAATAATGACTCATCAAAGATCTTTTTAAATTTCTTTTCGTATTTTTTTCTTTCAGTAATATCATAATTAACACCTATTACTTCAGTTGCCTGACCCTGATCATCTAAAACTGGTCTTCCAAAAGCTTTGATATATTTAAGCTTACCAGATTCTGTTTTTATTCTAAATTCATGATTAAAAATTTCGTTGTTTTCTACTGCCTGCTTAAATTTATGGGAAGTTTCTTCTCTATCTTTGTAATAAATATGTTCAGTCCAGCTCTTATATGAATAACCATCATCAGCCTCTATCTCATAAATTTCAAGCATATATTTATCCCAAATTAACTCATCAGTTTCTAAGTCTAACTTCCAGACACCTATCTGGGCAGCGCTTGTAGCCAGTTTATATCTTCTGCTTAGTTCTTTCTTTTCTTCCTCTAACTTTTTTCTCTCTGATATATTGCGAGCACTACCTACAATATGGGTAACTTCTCCGTTTTCGATAACAGGGCTCAACTTAGTTGACCATACTTTTTTACCACCGGGTAAATCTAAAACTTCCTCATAAGTAACAGTTTCTTTTTTATTCAGGCATTTTTGATAGCGTTCTTTTACAAGATTACCAAGCTCTGGCCCCAGAATTTCCACCGGTGTTTTCCCTGCAATTTCTTCAGTTTTTAAACCTGTTAAGTTTTCATGGGTCGGATTTAATTTAAGAAAACGAAAGTCTTTATTTTCATCTACTTCCATTATAAAGAGTGCATCCTGAGTATTATTAAATACAATTTCATATTCTTTTTCTAAATTAAATTCAGACAAAATATCCACCCCCTTATTGATCTTCATAGATAATTTCTATATTATCTAAATAATTTTTCAGTTCGCTGATTAAATTTTTAATCTCCTCTTTATTTTTTGCTTCGGCATTTTTTTCAATCTTGCTTCCGATTTCTGTCAGATAATCAAAACCATAACCCCCACCAGAACCCTTCAGGCTGTGACCGATAATTATAATCTGATCAAACTCTGATTCCTGCAGTAATTTTTTTAATCTCTGGATATCCTCTTCTCTGTTTTCCAGAAACTGTGGGATTAAAAATTCAAGATCCGGGTCAATGTAAACTTTATTTTTGGACATTTTTAACAACCCCTATTTTATCTTATTATGAATTAATTTTAACTTTTTATTCAAAACTTTTATATACGACCTGATTTTTACCATTTTCTTTAGCCTGATATAATGCCTGATCTGCTTTTTCGATCAAAGTTTTAATCATTTCCTGATTAACATCTTTTTCCGCTTTAATACTGCTGACTCCCAGACTGACAGTAACATAATCAGAAACAGCAGAGTTTTGATGTTCTAACTTTAAATTCATAATCCCTTTTCTAATATCTTCCGCAATTTTTAGTGCCCCATCTTTAGCTGTATCTGGAAGAATAACAGCAAATTCTTCTCCACCATAACGGGCAGCAAAATCAGCTGCTCTTTTAGTTTTCTTATCTAAAACAGATGCTACCTCTTTTAAACATTGATCACCCTGCTGATGCCCATAGGTATCATTGTATTCTTTAAAATTGTCAATATCGATCATAATTAAAGCCAAATCACTATTTTTTCTCCTGGCTCTTTTCAATTCTTTTTTGATAGTTTTGTCAAATAAACGTCTATTGGAAATCCCGGTTAATCCATCCACTAAGGCTATCTTCTCCAGTTTCTGATTTGCTTTTTTAAGTTCTTCTGAGAGCTGAAGCAGTTCTTTTTCTCTTTCGATTCTGGCTTTAGTTTCTTTTCGCAGTCTGATTGCAGAATTAACCCGGGCCATAAATTCTATTTTTATAATCGGCTTTTTTAAATAATCCATTGCTCCTGCTGCAAAAGCCTCTTTTAGATATTCTAATTCTTTTTGGGCAGTTATCATAATCACTGGAACTTCCTGATAGGCGGGATGCCTTTTTATTTTTCTGCAGATTTCAATCCCATTTTCCTCTCCTAAAATAATATCCAGAATTATTAAATCAACCACCGGTTCAGTTTTAAGGCCATTAAGCTTTAAAAATTCGTAGGTTTTTTGAGCTGTATCTGTAAAATGAATTTTCTCAACTTCCAATTTTTTTAAATAATTTTCCAGCAGCATTCTCATATCCTGATCATCATCAACAACTAAAATGTTTATTTCCATCACCTTTTCTCTAAATTTTAAACAACATTAATTACTTTAAAAATTCTTTCGTTTCTGGGTACCCCAGCTTTCCTTTTTTAAAATAAGGTCAATTATTCCCCGCAGCCTCCAGTACGTATGCAGCTGTTTATAGCCCAGATTTTCTAAAAAAGCATATAAAATCAAACTCAGCTTATCACTTAATTTATCATATTTATGAAAAGTCATTTCTTCAAAAAGCAAAGAAATTATAGACAGCAGGATCCCCATTAAGACAGCCGTAATAAAAAAGAGAACTGCCACCGGGGTTATACCTGACTGCAGAAAGATAGTTAAAATTATTGCCAGATAGCCAAGTGTTTCGATCACCGGTCCTAAAAACTCCACAAAAAAGTAAAAGGGATAGGTAAATAGGCCAAGCAAGCCATAATCCTTATTAAAAAATAATTCTTTATTCATCAACAGACTCTGCCCCAATCCCCGCTGCCATCTCCGGCGCTGATTAGAAAGAGTCTGGATATCCTCCGGCACCTGAGTCCAGCAGACTGGATCCGGAAAAAAGACAACTCTGTATTCTCGCCTGGTTTTTTTCATCATTCTATTTAACTTAAGTACTAACTCCATATCTTCTCCAACTGTGTCTGTACTGTAACCACCAGCATTAATTAAATGCTTGCGCTTAAAAACCCCGAAGGCACCGGAAATAATGAGCAGACTATTTAAAGCAGCCCAGCCAACCCGACCAAATAAAAAAGCCCGCAGATATTCTAAAACCTGCATCCTGACCAGTGGTTTTTTAGCAAGTCTAACTTTTGTTACCTGACCCCCTCTGATCTCACAATCATTGGCAACTCTAATAGTTCCGCCTGCAGCAATAACCCGCCAGTCCCGGGCAAAAGGCTCTACAATTTTCAGGAGGGCATGATCATCGATTAAAGAATCTGCATCGACATTGCAGACCAGAGGAAACTGTGCGATATTAATTCCTGCATTTAAAGCATCAGCTTTACCACCATTTTCTTTATCTACTACCACCAGGTTAGGATAATCAGCTGAATCATAAACTTCTTTTACCAGCTGAGTTTCTAAATCTTTTCTATAACTTCGACTTGAAATAACTAGATTAAATTTATCTTTTAATTCTTCAATAGTATTATCTTTGGAGCCATCATTAACGACCACCACTTCATATTCAGGATACTGCAGAGAAAGAATAGAAGTTATATTATCTACAACAGTTAACTCCTCGTTATAAGCGGGAATGATAATAGAAACAGGTTTGTAAAATTCACTCTGAAATTTATTTTCAAACTCGACTGTCTCTCTAGCACTCCAGTACTTTCTGATTGAAAAAAATGCTTTGATATTTAAAAACAAATAAGTTCCATTAACCAGGAAGAAATAAATTACAGCAAAATAATCAAACACCAGTAAGAAAAAATAAAAATTATCCACTATCTGCCTCACCAACCTTCAAATCGCCAGCCTGATCCAGAATATATCTTCCCATTTCATAACCCGGCTCTTTGTTTTTAATAATTTCAATTAAAAGATCTTTTTTACCCAGTTCAAAAATAGCCAGAGCCGAATAATATCGGACCCACCAGTTTTGATCACTGAGCAATTTTTTTAAATCCGAAAGATAATTGCTCTCCTTAATTTCTGCCAGGTAACGAGCAGCCTGGCTTCTTACCACCCAACTTTTATGATTTAAAAATGGGCTCAGGTCTTTATCAATTGGATATTCGATTTTAACCAGTGCTTTAAAAATATGAATTAATACTTCTTCATTGAAATCTGCTTCTAAGGTGGGAACCATAACTTCGACTCCAGGTATAAAGCGAAAATATCCAAAAATATCAAAAAACAGAGACAGACTCTGATATTCAGGAACTTCTAAAATTTCTGTTAAGTTGTTTTCCGCTCGATAGTTTATTTCTAAAAACTCTTTAATCTGATAACAGCTCTCTTCTCCAAAGCGAATTAAAATTTCTGTTAAAGCTTCAAAAGTAAAACTGTTCTCGTTTAAAACCGTTTTTAAAACTGGAAAGAACAATTCCTGTTCTCCAATATCAGCAATAGCCCAGATACTGGCGGTCATCAAACTTTTATCCTCAGAATTTAAATATTCTTTTAATAAAGGCAGTGCTCTTTTTTCCCTAACCTTACCCAGAAAAGCTGCTGCTTTTATTTTTTCTTCGCGATTTCCTTTTTTTAGTTTTAACAAAAAGAAATCAATCATCTTATTTTTCTGGACCAGCTGCCGCAATTTTTCAAAATTATCCCCTTTTAAATTTTTGAGGTATGGTTTTAAAAAATCATATAAATATAAATAACTGTCATTCATTACAGACGCTGTCTTTTCTAGACTTAAATCATTATTTAAATACTGAAACAAAACAGCTTCCCATTTTTCTTTTTTTTGCTCAAAAATCTTATTCCTTCTTTTATAGAGCAAGTGGTAAATAATAATAATTAAAACAATTGTTAAAATAAATAAAATAAGCCCGCCCGAAAGATAATATAGGTATCTCAGCATATCAATTAGCCAGCATTTTCTTGAGCCTGAGCAGCAGCTCATCAGGCCGAAATGGTTTGGTGACATATTCATCAGCACCGGCATTTAAAGCCTTAAGAATATCTTCTTCCTGACTTTTGGCAGAAAGAACTAATACCGGCAGCTTAATCTCTGCTTCTCGAATTCTTTTCAAAACCTGCATCCCATCTAAAACCGGCAGCATCAAGTCAAGAACTAAGGCATCATAACTATCAGCCTTTATTTCGGCTAAAACCTTATCTCCCTCTTCAATAACTTTAATTATATAATCCTCTTTTTCAAATTTATAAGCTATCAATCTCGAAATAGAAGCATCATCTTCAGCAATTAAAATTTTATCTGTTTTTTCAGCATCCATAATACTCACCACCAGCTTAATTATTTTAAATCCATGCGAAAGTCTAAATTAGATGTTTTTTGATCATTAAACCATAAATTAAAGTTACTTAAATCAAATTTATCACCAGAAAACAGATCGGAAAACTCAAACCCTACTTTAAAAACATATTCTCCTCCCTGATAGTGGCTTAAAGCAAGATTTAGAAGATAATTATCTCTTGGATAATATAAATCAAGATGCTGCGAAAAATCTGCTGTCCAGCCATCAGAATAACGCCGGGAAGTATTTTTTAAAACCATGATAGTTTGCTCAAATTTATGCTCATATTCTAACTCCAATGTTTGATATTCTGGATTAACATTATCCTCTATAAAATTATAGTTAAGCCCCAAGCGGTTTCTGGGATTGATTAAATAATCAAAATTATTATTTAACTCATATTCATCTCTGCTGCCGCCGCTATAGTAAACAAATTCTGAACTTAAACAGGTTTTATCAGGAATAATGGGTTTGTCTAACTCTATTTCTGAGCTGAAAATAAAATTTGACTCATTTTTAAAATAATTGACTCCTGCTTCAGTATCAAAATTAAGTCCATCTCTAAACGGCTTTTCTAAACCAAATCTTAATTCCAGATCTTCTTTTTCAGCCTCCGAATAAACAGCTTTTCCTTCAAGATAAAAAGCCAGTTTAAGCTTATTGTTAATTCTTTTAAGATTTTCTTTATATTGAGCTGATAACTCCGGGGTTTCCGCTTTTGTAATCGCCTCTTTTATCAGTTTTTTTGCTTTAAAGTGATTATCCTGCCACTCTGCATGTCGGGATAAAAGAGCTGTCCTCTCTGAAGAATACTCAATATTTTGTGCTCTCTCTATAATATCTTCGGCTTTAATAAATTCTCTCTGCCAGCCATAAATTCTACCCAGCTGATTATAAACATCCAGACGTCCTGGATTTGATTCAACCAACCCCAGTAATAATGCTTCTGCCTCCTGATATTTCTCCTGCCAGCTTAAGAGAAGTGCTTTATAAAATTTAAGATCAGGATCTAATTCCAATTGACTCTGGTTTAAAATATCTAAGGCCTCTTCTGTCCTACCCTGGTTGATTAAATTCTGAATTTCCACCAGCCTGGGTTCAGCGGCTAATATAACACTAGAAACTATAAATAATAATAAAAGAGTTAAAATTATTGATTTTTTTAACATTTATTAGGACCACCTCTGATTGCAGCGTATAAATTGATTTCTGCAGCTAATAATTAATCTACACAAAAAACACCTGGGTGATAATTATTATTAATTTTGTATTAACATAATTTTAGCATTTTTTGTATAAAAAAACAAAAATATATCATATTTAATCTAACTTTTTATAGGTATAATTTCTTAGCTAATGAAAAAAGGCCTACTTTTAAAAGCAGACCTTTTTAAAAAATAATTTCATTCAACTTTTCTTTTCTATAGTTTAAACCTGGCCACAGCAGCTGTTAACTGCTCAGCCATATTTGACAATGCTTCAGCTGAACTTACAATTTCTTCTGTAGAAGCACTCTGTTCTTCACTTGAGGCAGCTACCTCTTCCGAGTTTGCGGCAGCCTGTTCACTAACAGATGCAATTTCTCTTATGGTTCTTTCAACTTCACTGCTGTTTTCTGCCACTTTTTTAGTCTTGAGATTAATGTTATCAATCAAATCACTTAAACTTACGACTGCTTCATTTATTTGATTAAAAGAATCCCCTGTATTCTCTATGGCATTAACACTATTATCCACTACTGTTTCGGTATTATCCATTTTTTCAACAGCGTCATTGACACCTTTCTGTATTTCTTTAACAAGGCTGCCAATCTGGTTGGTAGCATTTTCTGATTCTTCTGCTAGCTCTCTAATTTCATCTGCCACAACAGAAAAACCTCTGCCTGCTTCCCCTGCTCTGGCTGCTTCGATAGCAGCATTCAAAGCTAACAGATTAGTCTGGGCTGCTATATTATTGATCAATTCTACGATTTGACCAATTTTATTTGATAAATCTCCCAGACCATTTATAGTCTTAGAAATGGAGATAGAGTTACTCTTTACATTATTAATCTGGGAAACGGAATCTTTAATAGAACTATTCCCTGAATTAATATTACCCATAACATTATCAGCCTGTTTATCCATTTTACCTGACATATCTTCAACATCACTTATCTCATTAATTAAATTCTGCATTAAACTGGATGACTCCTCTACCTGAGCGGTTTGCTCTTCTGCTCCGGAAGCTATATCCTGTATAGCCTGACCCACATGTTCAGCAGAAGCTGCAACTTCTTCTCCTGAAGCTGATAATTCTTCGCTCGAGGCAGATAAATTAGAAGCTATGTCAACTACTTCACTTATCATATCAGATAGATTCCCGCTCATTTCTGAAAAAGAATTAGCTAAGTCGCCAACTTCGTCATTTTTACGCAGAAGTTTTTCAGAAATTTTTTGACTTAAATCTCCAGCTGCAATTTTTTTCGCATGATCTGCTAAATCTAAAATTGGATTGGTTATTTTACTGGAGAAAAAATATAATAAAATTAAAGAAATAATCAAAATAACTAAAGAAAAGATTGAAATTATATTACGCATGGAATAAAGACCAGCCATCACTTCATTTTCTTCTGCGGACACACTGACAATCCAATTAGTTCCTTCTACACTACTATATCCGCCATAATAATTTGTGTTAGAAAAATCATACTCTGCTGCACCAGTTTCTGAGTTAATGGCTTTTTCCATATAGTTTGCGAGTCCCGTAAATTCTTCATTATCCCTCTCAGAAATGGGGTTAAATTGGTCCATTACATAATCACGATTTCTATGAGCTACAACTGTTCCCTCTTCATTAAACATAAAAGCTGTTCCATTTTCTTTTAACTGAACATCAGTTATGATATTAATTACATCCTGACCAAGCATCCTGGCAATTAATAATCCTACAATCTCTCCTTCTCTTCTAACAGGAACCGATGCCATAGCAACAGGTTCATTGATTGCTCTACTAATTAACATATCAGAAATAAAAGAATTTCCGCTAAAACCCTGCTGAACATAATTTCTATCTCCTAAATCTAAAGTACTCCCATCAGGATAGTGGGTTAAACCTCCTGGTTCAACCATTGCAATAGTAGCAAAATCTGTTCTTTCAACCTCTGCTATTAAAATATTTTGTATCTGATCCCAATCCATAGTCTTTATAGACTCCTGATTGGCAATTGCTTCTAATTCTCTCAGACGGGTATCCAGTCTTGATCTTACAAGTTCTCCTGTATCAACGGCCTTTTCTTCCAGCCTCTCTTCAATTTCTGCTGTCAACATATTAGCTGTATTTAAATAGGCTAACAAACCTAAGCTAATACAGATAACAAAAATCAGAGCCCCAATAAATAACATCTGTTTAGTTTTAAGTGACTTTATATTAATTTTTATCCCCTCCTATTGTGTTATTTTAAATTATACCATGTTTTTTGACATAAAACGACATAATTATCTAATAAAATTCATGAACTCCTTTTTTTCCTGCTCAGGTGCCTCCACTTCATTTTCTCCAGCTTTTTTTAATTTCATCAAATAGACCATATTTTTAGCTAAAACTCTCATAATCTGTTTACCTTCTTTGTCTTTTAAAGCATCACCTGGACTGGTTCCATGGATAACATTCCAGTAGTTTGAAGTTGGAATCATCATTTCTGAGTAGTTAAGATAATTACTTAATTGATTGAAAGTGGGTAACCCGCCTGACCTTCTGACAGCTACAACAGGTGCTCCAACCTTATGCCTAAAAATCATTCCATTCACACTTGCTACATAAAAAGCTCTATCTAAAAATGATTTCATTGTTCCTGCTATTGCCGCATAATGAACCGGTGAACCCAGTATAATTCCATCAGCATTTTTCATTTTTTGAATCCAGCCATTTACCTCGTCATCGATAATACAGCGTTCATCCTGGCTTTTAACACATTCATTACAGGCCAGACAGCCTCTGATTTTTTTATTACCTACCTGAATAATTTCAACCTCAATTTCTTCTTTTTCAAATTCATTCTGCATAATTTTCAAAGCGTGATAAGTGTTCCCTTCTGATTTTGGACTACCATTAAAAGCTATAACTTTAATAATATTCACCTTCCTTTATTTTGATTAATTAATTGTTTATAATTATAACATATTTTGTGAGAAAGAAAACAACCAACCTGCCTTGCAGCAGGTTGGTTAAATCATAATTTAATGCTATTTCTTATTTAAAAAAGTAAATACTTCATAATTTTCCTGAAGATGTTGATATACTTCATAAAAGTGCTGATATTTAGAGTCCAGATAAGAAGCGAATTCAGGTTCGTTATTATTTTTAACAGTTTTATAATCCGGCAAATATTTTAACAAATCTTTATAAGAGATTCTATCAACCACTTTAATTCCCAGCATAGCAGCACCTACAGCCGTGTTTTGTTCATAATCAGGAATATATTTTATTTCACCAATTAAATAAGAAAGTAGTTTCATAAAATGATCTGTCAGCCCAAGCCCTCCGGTCATAATAAGCTCTATTTGCTCACAGTTATTTAATCTTTTAAGATCTTCATAAATAAGCTTCAGGTGAAAAGCAATACTTTCATAGACAGCAAGAACCAGATCCTCTCGGCTGTGATTTAGAGACAGCCCGTAGAAAAACCCTCTTGTTTTTTCATTATAACTGGGAGCTCTTTCTCCCATCATCGTAGGTATATAAATAAGTTCATTTCCCTGATATGGAATTTGTGGCAGGTTCTCTCTGCTGAATTTTTTAATATCATCATAGCTTAATATATTTTTGAGCCAGTCAAAAACTAAACCAGCTCCATTAGTAGCCTCACCAATTATATAAAGATCTTGATCAATAAAATAATTCCAGGCTCTTCCCTCAGGATCATGTGTATACTCAGCTGAAGTGTAGCGAACTGCTGAACTAGAACCAGCTGTTAACACAATTTTATTTTCATTTATCGAACCTGCTCCCAAATTAGCCAGAGCCCCATCTGTAGAACCCAAGATTCCATTGACTTCTCTGTCATTAATCTCGAATTTAAAAATATGATGACCGGAATATACTTCTGCTAAATCATTTTCAGTTAAACCAAGAATTTTCAGTATTTTTTTATCATATTTTCTGTTTAGTGAATTAAAAATTCCCGAAGTTGAAGCAAGAGCATAATCTGTTTTCCATTCTCTGGTTAACCGAAAAATTATATACTCCTTAATTGAAACGTATTTATCTATTTTTTCTGAAATATTCTTTTTTAACCACATTATTTTAGCTGGCCAGTAGGAAGAATGTAAAGGACAACCTGTTCTTTGATAAAATAAATTTGAATCATACTTCTCACTCAGTTTATCACGATATTCTTCTCCTCTGCTGTCAGCCCAGATAATTAAATTACTCAATTTATTACCTTCTTTATCCACGGCCATAATGCTGTGCATCACTGAACAAAAAACTATATATAAGTCTTCCTGGCCGAAATTTTCTACCACGTCAGTCAGCAGATTATTAACCACATCGAATATCTGGTCAGGATCCTGTTCTGCCCACCCCTGCCGGGGAGAAAGCAGCTCATAATTAATAGAATTCTCATATTTCAATTCCAAATCCCCGGTGAGAACATCAACTCTGGCACCATCTGTACCGATATCTAGTCCGGCAAATAATTTCATTTTGCTCACCAGTCCCTCTATATAAATATATTAAAAATCATGGACTTCTGAATATTTCAAGCTTAAAGACTCCTTTGATTTTATCAGCATTAAAATTATTTAATCTTATTATAAATATATTTATTCAAAACTAATGTTTTTCCTTTTATTTTTAAAAAAAGTACAGACTTCACTCATTTTTTATCTTACAAAGACTAAAAAATGTTAGGATTTTGTCAGGATTTACCCCTAAAACACAAAAAACCCGCCTCTCGGCAGGTTTCTTAAAATGGGCGTCAGCCCTTAATATTCAATGGCGGAGAGACAGGGACTCGAACCCTGACACCTTTCGGCTTCACCGGATTTCAAGTAAGGAAATATCGGGGAAAACCTTTCAAACCTAGTATAAAAGGCTCTGCACCAAAATTAACTGATTAAACTTCATCTGATTAACTCCTATAATAATATAATAATACTTATAGCTTTAAATAACAAGGAAAGAATATAACTTTTACAAATTTAACAAAAAAATCAGTTTATATCAGGAAAAAAATCAGGATAATTTGTAAAAGCAGTAGTTGTTGAATTAATTAGACCAACTGTACTTTCGTGGTTGAGAAAGGTTGCAAATAAAAATAAACGGCTGGGTTCTAAAACAATTAAGAACCTAACCGTTTATCTAGAGAATTTTACTTTATATTTGATATAACTCGATTCAAATAACTTTATTATTACTTATTAAAATTGATATGATAAGCCTGCTTTAAATTCTAAACCATCAAAATCAATGGATTCAGAAGTATTATCAATATCTAATTCTAAAATTCTATAATTTGCTTCGCCCAATAATGACAGATTTTTTGTTAAATTATAATTAGTAGAAGCACCAAATTTAAAACCAAAACCTCTTTCTAAATCATCAGAACCAGAAGCAGAATCAGAATATGTAGTTCCACCATAATATTCTTCTATACTTTCTGAAAAACTAATTTCACCTGAATAAAGCCCTATTCCACCATTAACTGCAAAAAATTCATTGATTGGTTTTTCAACATCTACAAAAACACCACTAACTTCAATTTCTAAAGAATCATTAATTTTTAAATAATCAGAAGTGTTTAAATCAGTTGCATGTAAATTTGTGTTATCTATCAAATTAATCCATTAGAAAACGATAAATATTAATCAAAATAAATAAAACAAGCACTTCCTTTTCCTAAAATAATCTGATAAAATATTGTCAGAATATTTAGGATGTGATCAGATGCAAATCATTCATGATTTTAAAATACCTGTAAAAAAATATTCTGAGCTTGGCCAGAATAATAATTTTCCTTGCCCTGAAGAATGTCCTCACTGCCATGACACACTCCTTAAACATGGATTTTACCACCGCTATGTAATCACTATTGATGGCAAATGTTTCTGGATACCGATTAGAAGATACAAATGCCAGCACTGTGGCAAAACTATTTCCATACTTCCAGCCTTTCTCTTCCCTAAATTTCAGAGATCTCTAAATTACATTATCTCGTGTATGAAAGAATATCTGCTGCAGAAAAAACTCCTTCTCTACAAACGGGCAGTATATTTTTATTTGCACAGGTTTACCCGCAATATTCCTGGTCTGATAGCCTTTTTTAGAGATAAGCATCATTCCCTGATTCCCTTTAAATTATCTAGAATAAAAAAAGCCACAAAACTAATTAAAATGATTTGGAGCTCGGACGCTCAGATACTCTCAAAAGAGTATCAGGATCACTTTAATCAATGTTTTATGGCACTTTAATTGTACCATAAAGATTGACTTTTTGGAACTATTTTTTTAAACACAAAAGCTTTCACTAGAAAAGAGCTATTTTTCTGATTAAAATGTTATTATCAGCAGTTTAAGAACAATTTTGCTCTTAAATGCTAAAATTCAAGCTTAAAGGAGCTGATTTTGATGACTGATAATGACAGAGAACAGATAGCTCTATTTCGCTTTTCTCTCATTTCACCTATCCTGAATAGACAGGTGAAAAAACAGAACGAGTATCTGGCAAAGGTAGCTGCTAAAAAACATAATGTCCCTTACTATGGTGTCAGAGAATACTCACCAAAAACTATATCCATGTGGGTTAGAGCCTATCGCAAAGGTGGTTTTGAAGGGCTAAAGCCCAAACCCAGAAATGACAGAGGTAAAAGTCGTGTTTTAACTCCAGAACTTAAGGAAGTTATTTTAGAAGCCCGAAAAGAACATCCTGATCGGTCTGTTTCTTTGCTCTATGATCAGCTGATTACGGAAAAGAAAATGCTGCCTTCTCAGGCTTCTTACTCTACTGTTTATCGATTTCTTAAAAAGAAGAATTTGCTGGTTAACTCACCTCGCAAAGAAGAAAACAGACGCCGTTTTGCCTATGACCAGGTTAATATGCTCTGGCAGGGAGATGAGATGTATGGACCCTATCTCAACCTTGATGGCAAAAAAGTTAAGACTTTTCTCTTTGCCTTTATTGATGACTGCTCCAGGGTTATTACTTATGCCAAATTCTTAACAACAGAAAAGTTTTCTGCTGTGCAGCAGGTGCTTTCTGAAGCTATTTTAAGAAGAGGTATTCCAAAACTCCTCTATGTTGACAATGGTAAAGTCTACCGCAGTGATAATCTCCATTTTGCCTGTGCTTCTTTAGGTATTACTCTGATTCACACTAAGCCGTATTCTCCTGCTGATAAAGGAAAAATTGAAAGGTTTTACTTAACTGTCAGAAAAAGGTTTTTACCTCTTTTAACTGATGAAGATTTATCTTCCCTGGATAAACTGAACAAGAGCTTTTTTAAGTGGCTGGAAAAAGATTATCACCGTAAAGTGCACTCTTCTTTAAAGATGACTCCTCTGGATAAATACATGTCCCAGATTAGTCAGGTTAAAACCTATGATAATCCTGAAAAACTTAAGCTGCTTTTTCTCAAAAGAGCTCAGAGAAAAGTTAGACATGATGGAACTATATCTGTTAATTCTAAACTCTATCAGGTGCCACCTGTCTATATTGGCAAAACGGTTAAGATCCGCTTTGATCAAGAAACATACGATAATATTTATCTTTATGAAAATGGTAAATGCATTACTAAAGCTGAGCCTGTGATTATGGCTGACAATGCTCATGCTAAAAGAGGTAATCCTATCTCCTTTGCTAAAATGACTGAAGGAGGCAGCAAAAATGTATAAATCTTTTTATTCTTTATCAGATAATCCATTTAAAAAAGAGATTGAAACTAAAGATCTTTACCAGTCTGAAAACTTAAAAGAGCTTTCTGCCAGACTTGATTATCTTAAAAAAACAAGAGGTATTGCTGTCATTATTGGTGAACCTGGAAGTGGTAAAACTTCTGCCCTGAGATCTATGGCTGACAGTGTTAATCCATCATTATTTAAGGTCATCTATTTCCCCTTATCTACAGGCTCAGTAATGGATTTTTACAGAGGCATAGCCATTGGCCTGGGAGAAGAACCTAAATTCAGAAAGGTAGACCTTTTTAATCAGGTTCAAGCTGCTATCTTAAAGTTTTACAACGAGAAAAAGATTACTCCGATTATTATATTAGATGAAATGCAGCTTGCTCCCAACAAATTCTTAAGTGATCTTGGTATTTTATTTAATTTTGCTATGGATTCTCAGAATCCATTTATTCTTATTTTAGCTGGTTTATCTCACTTTATGACCAAGCTAAATTTAAATCATAATCAGTCCTTAAATCAGCGAGTGATCATGAAGTATCAGCTGAACCCCTTAAACAAAGAAGAAGTTAAAGAATATGTTGAGCACCAGCTTAAACTTGCTGGAGCAAATCACCCAGTATTCATACCTCAGGCTCTGGAGGCAATTGCCTTGAGATCCAGAGGGCTACCTAGATTGATCAACAATATCGCAGTTAATTCTCTGCTTTTAGGATTTCAGCTTAAAGCAGAGCAGATAAACCAGGAAATTGTCTTCAAAGCCTGCGAAAAAGATACATTTTAAAGTGAAAAATATTATTCAAATTAAAGGGGCTTATTTTTAGGTCCCTTGCTAATTTAATCTGCAAAATATTTTTAGTTTTACTGATTTAATTTGAAAATTATGCTGTAATTTTAGCTGATTTAGGCTGATTTAATCTGATTAATTTAACTGGATTAATTTGCAAAATCACAAATTTGCTTCGACCTCATTAGAGAAAGTTTCATAATTAACACCTATATTATAATTTTCCATATTATTTTTCATACCAATCCAAAAACCAGTAGCACTATCAAATTCGTCCATTTTGTCAAAGTTATTGATTTGTAAATCAATAGCAGGATCATTTTCAGCATTATCAAGTTCACTTTGATAATATTGATTAATACCTTCGATTGAATCGTTAACATTACTTGGGTCTAAAGTAGTATAAATAAAACCACCATCAAAACTGTAACCTGCTGCCAAAGAAATGCTTGATAAACTAAACACCAAAATCGTTGTAATAATAAATAATTTTTTCATTTTTATCTCCTCCATTTTTTTGTGTTATTAACTTAATTCAACATGATATGGAATATTCCTTTAAAAAAACTGTATTTTTTACTTATTAGACAAAAAAATACAAATTTTTCGGTTTTATATTATTCTTTTCTCTCTATAAAGAGAAATTTTTCATAGAATTATCCATAACATCCTGATTAATCCCAATATAGTCTAGAGTAATACTGGGGGCTGAATGGTTAAATAGTTCCTGCAGTAATGCTACATCCTTATGTTGCTTGTAATGGTGATAACCGAAGGTTTTCCTCGTGGAATGACAACCAATACTTTTTAGACCCACTTTTTCTCCTGCACCGTTTAGAATCCTATAAGCCTGACTCCTAGATAAGGGCTGATTACTACCATTTCTACTCTGGAATAAATACTCATGATCAGCCATATTACTAGTGTAATTATCTAAGGCATTTCTTAATACTGAGTTAATGAAGAATTTTTTAGATTTATTAGTTTTCTCCTCTTTAAGAATGATATGAGTCTGATTTCTAACATCCTTTACTTTAAGTTTAAGCATATCACCAATTCTAAGCCCTGTATTAATTCCAACCACGAAGAGTAAGTAATTCCTGTAATTATCTTTTAGAAGTTCCATTTTGACTTCTTCAATCTTTTCTCGATCACGAATAGGTTCAACTTTATTCATTAATTTCACTCCTTAATTTTGTCTTTTTATATACACTAAAATGTATTTAATGATAAATTTAATAACAATATGTTGTATTCAAATCTAAAAAAAGAGGAGAGAAGAGCTAATATCATTGTTATATAAGCGATAATAGCACTTCTAACCAATGCGACTTAATACATATTTTGTTGTGTTAGTAAAATTAAGTTTAAATTCCTATTATAATAATTATCCTTTTTAATAGATGAAACAGCTTTATAAAATTCTCTACTAATTTTAAACTTACCAACCAATAAGCTCAACATCTTCATCAAAAGCATCCTCCCTGATAGTTCTAACACTTTCTGGAATTTCTACTGTAGTTAATTCATTATCTTTAAAAGCGGTAGATTCAATATATTTTACATTACTTCCTAGATCTACAGATCTTAAGTTATTATAAGCAAAAGCTCCCATACTAATAGAAGTTAAATTCTCTGGGATTTTTATCGATGTTAAATTATTATAAGCAAAAACTAAAAAACCAATCGAATTTATACTATCTGGTATTTCTACTGATTTTAAATTATTTTTCTGGAATCCAAAATCGCCAATTGAAGTCACGTTATTACTTAAATCAACTGAGGTTAAATTATTATCAAAAAAAGCAGCCATACCAATGGAAGTAACGCTATCTGGTATTTGTATTGATGTTAACTCATTTTCACTAAAAGCACCATCACCAATTGATATAACACTATTTCCTAAATCTAATGAGTTCAAATTATTTGCCTTAAAAGCATCCTTGCCAATAGAAGTAACACTATCTGGTATCTCTACTGAGGTTAATTCATTATATGCAAATGCTTTATTCCCAATAGAGTTTATTTTATTTCCAAGAATTAGTGATGTTAATTTATTTTCAAAATCTAATTTTGTCTTACTTCCCATAAAAGCTTCTTCTCCAATTGCTGTAATACTATTAGGGATATTTACTGTTGTAAAATCATTATCTTTAAAAGCAGCTTTACCAATGGTAGTAACATTATTTGGAATATTTATTGATGTTAAATCATTTCCCATAAAAACTTCATCAGCAATAGAGGTAATACTATTTGGGATTTTTATTGAAGTTAAGTTATTATCTTTAAAAGCGGCTTTCCCAATAGAAGTAACACTATTTGGAATATTTATTGATGTTAAATCATTCCCACTAAAAGCATTATCTCCTATCGATGTAACGGTGGTTGGAATATCTACTGATTCCAAAACATTTGATTCTAAAACTTCTCTACTAAAAGCTCCATCGCCAATTGATTTTACCTCAACACCATCAATATGAGTAGGGATAATAATATTTTTATCTTCTATATCAAAATTAAAATCTGTAATGATCACTGATTTTTTGTTTTCTATTCTAAACTGTAAATTTTCAGGTGATACTTTAATTTTTCCATTTTTGTAATTAACTTTTTCTTTAACCTGACCATTTTCATTGTATCGTATAGCTTCTCCATGTTCTTTTCCCATTTTAAAATTAGTTTTTGATTTAATCTGTCCATTAGGATAATAAGTTATTCTTTCTCCATTTATTTCTCCATCTTTATAATTAAGTTTTGATGTAACCTGACCATTAGAATAGATCCATATAAGGGATTCTCCGTGTTTCTCCCCATTTTTATAGGATATTTTTTGTTTAAGTTGTCCATTCTCATAATATTTTATTGTTTCTCCATGCTTTTTTCCGTTTTCAAAATTAATTATTTCTTCAACTTGACCATTAGGATAATATTTTATGGTTTTTCCTGTAAATGGTTCTGTCTCATTGACTATGTAGTAGGTTCCATTTCTATTTTGCAACTTCGATTTGCTTACTTTTCTTTGACTGGAGCCAACTACCAAACTTAAACTTAATATTAAAATTAAAGTAATAATAAGTATTTTTTTCAATTAAAACCCTCCTGTAAATGTCAAATAATATTTTATATCTCTAAATTATAACTGATCTCAAAATAAGAGCCAGAAGCATCAAAGTTTAAATCATGTTCTCCTAAATAAGTAGTGTGTAATTCATCAAATTTAATGTCTCTTATGTTATAACTTAGAATTAGATTGGATCTCTCTGAAATTTTATATGACAAACTTACTTTATATTTAAAGCCACTTCCTAAAGAAGAAGCATAAATAGGTGTTCCAGGATCTATAAAGCTTCCTCCTGTATAATAACCAGGGTCTCCAGGCCAAGCCGAACCGTATTCATCATATTTAAATTCATAATCAATTTCTTCATAATAAACTTTAGTGTCTAATCTAATTTTATCATTATCAAATAGAATTAAACCACCACCAATATCATATAATTTATAGCTGTTATCATCATTAGGCATACCTTTCCCCAATCCAAAGCTAAAAATTAATTTATTAATTGTATAGTTACTATAAAGGATTATCTCATTAGATTTTGTAGATTCTTTTAAAGGATCCATTGAAAAATAGTAAGTATCTCCATATCCATCCTCAAAAGTTGCAGAATCTCCTTCAAGACTATCATGATAAAAAGGGATATTTGGAGATATTGATAAAGAAAAATCAAAAGACTTTGAATAAGCAGTTGTACTATTTACTAATACTAATAATAAAATAGATAATAGTATTAAGAATGAACTATATTTATGTGCTTTATTAAAGATAATTAACCTCCTTCAGTTTCTTAATTTTAGAATAACACAATAAGATAGGTGTCTATGAAGTCTTGGAAATAGAAAATGCTGAGTATTATATAAGGCGTATCAGAAAACCAACTCCAACTCAGATATAAGGTGCGAACGATACGCCAATGGGAGTAACAGCACTATGCCTCTTAAAATATTTAAATCAACTTTTAGATAATTTAAAAACTTGGGTATCAAAAGAATAATTGGTACATTCCCAGACCCATTGTCTACATTTTCTATCCATATTTAATTTTTTCAAAGGATTTTTTAAGAAAGCAACTTTTAATTTATTACCTTCCTGTTTAATTATTGTAATAACATATTTCCCCCCTTTATCTTTTGCAGCAGACCATTCATTATTTGTTATTATAAAAGATTGACCAAAATTATCCACTGACTTAACTTCAAAATAAATATCATTTCCATCAGGATCAATACCTTCAATATCAAAGCCTAAATTTTGCTTACTAACATCCTTTACATTATAATTTTTATAATTTAATATTTTACAAACTTGTTGTTCAGCACTTCTCCATTTAGTTATGCTCAAAACTTCCTTTTCTTCTTCGTCATCTTGCTGAATGTTTTTGTTGTCTGTAAATTCAATTTGAGTTTTTTCTCTATCTAAATTGATTTTCGGAAATTTAATATTCAAATTGTTATATTCCATTATAGAGCTTATAAAACTTTTATATTCTGCATATGAGACTTTTTCTAAAATTAATTCTATAAATTCATTATTAACCATTATATTATCTTTATTAATTTCGTTTAAACTATATACATTATCATCTTTACCAATCCATATTTTCATATCTAAAGATAAATCTCTTATTAAGATTTCTCGAACAACATATTTATTAATCAGCAATGAAATAAATTCAGCATAACCTCTAATTGAAAGATTAAATTTATTGATATTATTTATTATTGAGTTATTATTTATTTCTTTAGCCCCAAAATAACTTAATAGATTTTTCAAGTTGTTTAATCCAGCTATGTCTCTATCAACCATCCATAAGTTTAATTCTTTAGCTATTTTTTCAAAATCTAAACTATTAATCCATGAGGGTTTTAATATTAGATCTTCCAATTCATTATTAATTATTTTTTTAATGTTTTTTAACAGTTCTGTACTAAAAGTCTTCTTTTTATAAGCAATACTTCTAGGATCAATGTATGGTAGCAAAGCGTTAATAATTTCTTTTTCATTAGCAATTTCAAATTCATTTTTTAAGCATTCAATGAATAACTTTGAGATGATTTTGGAAACGGATCTAATTACATCCTGAGTATTATTATCTAATATCACTTTTCTTCTAGAAGGATCAGTACTAACATCACCATTAATTTTAATTCCTAAACCAGTTTTCTCTTCAGTAGGTAAGAAAGCATATACAAGAGATTCCTCATCTTTTAATCTATTAATACCCCCATTAACATTTAATGAAAATGAAATAGATTCCTGGGTTTCACTCCCTATAGTTAACCATCTTTTAATTTTATCCCCTTTACTAATAATTGATTTACTAATTTGAGGTGATATGATTTTTCTTTTAGCTTCTATGATTTCTATATTTTTTTCTGTATTCAATTCTATTTTATTGATATTATTTAAAAATAATAATGAACTACTATTAAAATTATCAATTTCTGTTTCTATTTGTTGCTTGTTAATATTTTCAAAAATAAATATAGTTTTATATCCTTTATTTAAAATTTTATTAACCAATTTCATTACATTAGCATCTAGATTATTCATAGGATGAGGAATTCGTATAAGAGGAACATTAATATCTGCTGACATTTCGTTTTTAGTAAGTTTTTTTGAAAATGTAGTTTTAATATCCCCACTAAGTAAATGTAATTTTCCCGAAAAGCCTACTACAGATTTAAAACCAATACCTCTATAGCCTATTTTTTCTCCTCGTTTTTTAAATGATCTTGTGCTTCTGCATAAACTTTCAAAATCCTTTTTATTAAAATATCTGCCATCATTAGCTATTAAAATATAATTCTCTGCTATATCAATTATAAATTTTGTTGAATCAGCATCATCAGCATTTTGTAATAATTCTGCAAAAGAACGATTGTGATAACTTTCTGCAATATAGTGTTCTAAACCAGCTAAATCTGAGAGTAAATTTGGTGACATTTTTGCTTCCTTTAATAGAGAAGAACGAACTTCTTCTAATATCATATTTAAGCTCCTTTATTATAGATAATTTGGATATATTCTAATTTTATTTGGTAACTGAGAAAGTTCATATATCGATATTTGTAGAACTTCAAACCCAAAAAATTTATTGTCATAAATAATAAATTCAGACTTTTTGATAACTCTATTTTTATCATCATAACAAACAGCTAAAATTTGGATGTCTTGATCAAGTTCATTACCTTCTTTAAGATGAACTTCACCTGTGATAAATATGTTATTATTTTCATCACTTTCACAATACAAACCATCTAAATCAATATTAAATTTTTCTTCAAAAACTTCTAATCGCTCAAGTTTATTAGTAATATCTTTAGCCATTATAATCAACCTTTCTTGTTATATATTTCTATTTTAAAAGTAATATTGTTATCATCTTTAGGCAATTCATAAATTTTAGCTTCAAAGCTTTGTTTTTTATCAAATTTTGGAGCTAGTTTAAATGCTAATTCTTTTGGTAAATAACCTAATATATCTCCAATTTTTGAAACTACTTTAATTGCGTTATTGTCATATTCATTTTCATAATCTCTTTTAAGAAAAATGGAATCGTTATAGTTTAAGTTCCTTATTTTATTCTCTCTATTATTAAATGTTATCCCTACAACTTTAGTTTTAATAATATTATTATTAAATTTAAATTTATTTTTAGGTGCATAAAACTTTTGAGTTGGATAAATCTTTTCAGGATAAATTCTTATAATAGATGGTTTTGATTTCAATGTCATAAGCACATGGAAAACTTTGATTTTAAAAAAATTTTCCATAGCATAAATTCTTTTGAATTTACCCATTAAATTATTTTCTTGATCATATACTTTAAAATTAATTTTTATTCTACCATCTAATGTATCTTTTTCTAAAGAATGAATTTCACCATTTAAAATTAATATGTAACTATCTTTCATTTTGTCTTTAATGAGCTTAGCAAATAAACTGTTGAGTTCAATATCATATTTTTTTTCATATTTTTCTAAACGATTTATTCGGTTTGTTATATCCATGACATCCTCCAAATTATATTAAAAGATTAAATCAAAATGACTGATATTAGCTTTTACAGTAATTTGATAGTCCAGTTTATTCATAGTCATTTATTCTTAAAATTTATTATAGTGTTCCGCAACTTTACAAAGCCCATCAAACTTAGACAACTTTAATCTTATCTTGTTGATTCCATGGAGTAATATGTAAATCTTGTAACGCTCTAACTTTAAAAACAGGCCATAACTCACGAAATTGTCTTGAAAGTCTTAATAATTCTTCATCTCTTTCTAAAAACAACTCAAATCTAGAACTCAATTCTTCATCTCTTCCAAAAGCTTTAACTAAATACCAATTTTTTTCTGCATACTCTCTTTTTTTAACTACTTGAGAAGCCCAACTATTAAATACTATCCAAAGATAAATCAAACCACTAAAAGAATCACAACTTCTATAAGCTTCAAGAGTTTTATTAATCCATGGTCTAGCAAAAATCATAAAGTCTTGTTGACGAATTAAAGAACGATCAAGTAAATCTTCTCGCCCATTGTGAGGGCTATTCATATCTGGGCAAATCTGTAAAGTAGACATAAAAACACCTTCAATTATTTTAGATCTATTGCGTATAAAGTCTCTGGGATTTAAGAAGTTCGTGAGGCTTAGGGCGGCTGTCCTTGCCGAATAAATTTACATGAAACGCAGCGGAATCTTCAATCCCATGTTATATGAAGAGTGAGACTTTTTTAAGTTTAGTAACTTATAATTAATAGTATTCTTATAAGGATTCCATTAATTAGGTTTATTATTTTTTATTTGATAAACTCTATAATTCCTTTAGAAATTGAACTTAATAAAAAATTGAAATTTTCAGGATTAATCTTAGGAGATCTATATTTTCTATTAATTTCAACTTGTATAGCAGGTATTCCTAATTCATTTGCAACAAAATAAGATACATTAGTTTTTAAAGAAGCAGCAAAATAATCATGCGAGATTTTATTAATATTAAAGTCTTTAAACGAACTTTCTAAAATATTCAAAATTTTTATATTACCCAATAAATTTATATTTGAATTGGTACCAAAATCTATATCCCATGTTTTACTACCAGCAGCACCATGTATATCTAAAAAAACTTTAATATCATTATTACTACAAATATCTTTTATCTTTCTTTTATAGATACATGTGCTATCTATATTAGGGTCGCCACCATAATTTTTTGTTAAGGATATTCCATGACAACCAGTTAATTCATTTAATAGATAAACAATTGAACCTGTCAAATAATCTGATTGTTTTACCCTCCCATATCTACAATGTCTAACAGCATGTGGTGCTGATATTAATATAGGAATATCTCCTTTTGCAGTCCAAAATGGATTTTCTTTCTTTGGATTTATTTTTTTATCAGATTTTTTAAATAAATTTTTTTCAATCTTAATGGCTTTATTATCTAGTTTTTTATTTCGTACATCTTGTAAAGTTATATGTTCTTTTTTCATAATACATTTCCTCTCCTTTTGGATTAAAAATATTTATTAAAGTTTTTATTGTATGTTTCATCTTTTATATAACGTTACAGGGATTTGCACTTGTGCCTGATTCCGCAGGAACTGGCGTAAAGCTTGCTTTTCTGTATCAGTGATTGGTTAAATTGCAAGCTTTATGACAGAAGGCATGACGCCAATCACATGTTATACGCAGTAATACCTGTTACCCCCTTTCAACTTTATCTCTTATATCCGGGCTGATTTCTAAATCTAATTTTTCTTCCCACCAATCATTAATGAGTCTATATGACACTTTCCGTATTTCTTCCAATCTATTATCAACTTCATTTATAAACTCAACATTAATTTCTTTAACTCCATGTGCTATATTCTTCCTAATTTCATAATTTTCATCAATCCAATCTTTATCATCAGCAATTATCGGCCACTGAGAACAATCTCCCCATATCTTTTTAAAAGTTTCCCACATGTGGCTTTTAGATCCCTTTTCCTTTCTCTCATATTCAGGATGATATTTATTAGAAATAATTTCTAAAGAATTATAAAAAGATAAAAATTTATCAGTTACTTCTTCTGTGTAAAGTGCTTTTCTGTACCAACCTATAGCTCTTAAAAAAACTGGCTGCTTAAAAAATAATAATCTTGAATCTTTAAATGCTTTATTCCATTCAACTTTAGTTATTTCTCTTCTCAAATTGTGATTGGTTAATGACTTATTTTTACTATATTCTAATTTAATTGGTAAGTTTATTTTAAAACTTAAAACATCAACCGCATGACCAAAAAAGAATAAAGCTGCTTTCTGAGCCGAATGTTTATTTTTAGCAAAAGCAGTTACAACTACGTCTACCCCATTATTTCTATTATAAATTTCTATATCACTATATAAAGGTTCTTCATGAGATATATCCTTCCTATGTCTTAATACAAATTTATTTTTAATGTAAATCGGTCCATAGACTGATAAATTGACTTTCCATCTCGGTAAATCAGGCATTATTATTCCTCCTTAAAAAATAAAGTATTATTGCGTATAACTCCAATATTTATGAATATAAATTCACTAAAATCAAACTAATATGACCTGTTCTAAGCTAAAGTTTTAGCTCTATTATAATTAACAAGAATTTGGGTTTATAGAATGATTATCATATCATTAAAAAAATAAAATAATAAATTTTCTTATATAATAATGTTTTAAAATCAAAACAATTTTTTCTCGTGATTGATGGGAAGAGTCCGTCAATGAGATCTTAAAAATTAAAATTACTTATTTTGAATATATTTTTATCTACTGTTTGGTTGTTCATTAAGCTTTTCATCAACAACTGTTAATTCTAAATGAATAAACCTTAAAAGGCAATATCTTATTATTCTTTCTAATCCAATAAATGTAGGAGTTCTTTTCAAAAGTTTTCTTAATCTTTTTTGTTCAACCAAAGGCTCGCCTATAATTAATTCATTCAAATGGTTATCATGATGCTGGATATGTTGACCAAAGGAAATTCCCTCATGTAAATATAGACTTCTAATATCATAGGAAGCTTTAATGTTTTTTTGGATGTTTTTTTGTTTTAAAGCAAAGACATGATTACTACCTTCATAATTAAAAAACCCTTCATTTAATAAATTGGTTAAAGTTAAAGAATATTTACTTCGTACTTGATATAATCTACTTTTTATTTGTTTGCTAATCTTACTTCCTTCATCTAGGCCTTCTTCAATTTGTCTTAAAATTTCTTTTAAATTCTCATCAAACAATGCGTTTTCACTATAATTATAGAAATTAGATAATACTTCTCCTGAATTAATCAAATTTAAATAAGCTATATTCGGATCTTCTTCAAAATCTTGGATAGCTTTTAAATAAAAATTACCTGCAGTCAATAAAGTATTTAAAACCTTCTCATTTTCAACATCACCAACTAATAGTCTATTAATTTTTTTTAATTTATCTAATTTCAGTTCAATATCTATATCTTTTCTTGGTTTGTGATTGTTAATCCCTATTTTAGTATAACGAATAGGGTTAATTTGATTTAAATTTGGTATACTAAAGTTACCGTGAGTTTCTATCATTCCATGATTATCAAATCTTTTTCCATAAAAAATAGATAATATTATGCAGATTATATCCCCAATATATTTATAATTAGGATAAACAAAAAAATTTCTATTTCTTTTTAACTCAGGAGTTTTAACAACTATTGTGAAATAGTTCCTACAATAAGGATTTTCACTAGAATTAAGATCAAGATGCACACTATCATTAAAAATCCAAGAATGAGTAATTAATAAGTTTTCTGTTTCATATTCTCCTTTAAATCGGCTGGTAGTAGAAATTAATATTTTCTGAATATTTTCATTAGGTTTTAACATGTTTACCTCCAGTTTCAATATTCAATCAAACAACACTTAAATATATACTTCTTGAAATAAATGGGTTTTCCTTTATCTACAATTCGACAAATTTATTTCACTAATAAGAAATTATGCAAATTATTTTAGAATAATGAATTAAGAATACTGACTCAGATTTCAAACCTAAGCCAGTATTCCATAATAATTAAATTAGATTTCTTTCCTTCATACTGATATAATTATCTTTGCTACCAATAATTATGTGATCCACAATATCTATGCCGAGTATTTTACCTGATTTGATGAGTTTCTTAGTTACAGTAACATCAACACTACTTGGTTCAGGTACTGTACTCGGATGATTGTGGGCTAGAACAATAGCTGCTGCATTCTGTAAAATAGCCCGCTTAAATACTTCTCGTGGTGAGACAAGGCTAGAGGTTAGATTACCAATAGAAACCTCAAATACACCAGTTACCTTGCTTTTGATATCAAGAGTGGCCATAGCAAAGACTTCTTCAGCTCTCTGGTCAAGTTCTAATACCTCAATGAATAGATCTCTTGCCTGTATAGGGTTACCAACACTCTTGTCTATGTCATATCTTCCACCTGACTCCTTAACGACTCTTAAACTAAACTTCTGAATATTTACCATTAATATCATCTCCTTTTAATTTTTTAAAACGGCATTTTAAAGTCAAGATCTTCACACTCACGAATAGAAGTCTCTTTAGATTTTAATTTCTTTTTCTGTAATTTTTGATGACATCTTCGAGCTTGATCTGCATCCATTCTTTCGGCATAATAACCCATAGCTTGTCTAACTCTCCAATCATCACTGGGAACACCATTAACAGGCATTAATTCACCTCCTTTCAAATAGAAAAAGCCACCACACAGTTATTCCTGCATGATGGCTAATTTTTAGGTAATATTATTTTTTGATTGACCTTTAAATAACTATCAATTTTATTAACTTTTTTAATAGCGGCTATTACAATTCTGTAATCTTCCTCAGCAGAGCTAATATTTTCTGCTAAATCCCAAAGTGTGTCACCTCTTTCAACATAATAAGTATTATCCCACTCATATTGATTGATATAACTTTCAACAACAGGCTGACTGCCAAACCATAAAAAGCTACCGACAAATAAAAAAAATCCGATTATTAAACTGCTTAATGTTTTCATAACTCTCCTTTCATTTTTTTGACCAGATAATAATCAATGACCCAACCTTACTTATTCTTTATTAATTTCATCATCTTTAATAACAACATCTATACTAGAATCATCCATTTCATCACTACAGCGATTTACAATAATTTCTCCAACATAATCAAAAGTTTCATTAGCATACTTATCTATCATAATTTCCAGTAATCTATTCTGATCTGATTTTAATAATTCAATTGCTTCCTTCTCGTTTTCAGTTTCAATTATTAGATTACCTCCATGTCTTTCAATCCAATTAACATCCACCTTAAATTTACTCATTTTTATCATCCTTCCAATTTTATTTTTGTCCAATTTAACCTTTAACAGAAATCAGATGAATCATCCTGTCTATGCAAGCTTTTTGAAACTGCTTAAAATACTCTTTAACTGCTCAAACTGCTTCTCGGTAAGTTTATCAATAGATATCTTTTCATGCTGCTTAAGTCCATTCTCTTTTTTAGCATGTTTAAGATAATTGAATAGATCATTCTTAAGCTTATTATTGTTACCGACTATTTCTTTGATTATTTCTTCTCTTTTAGATAACTCACTATTATCATCTGCTTTCACCTCCTCAATATCTACTGACTGATCATTCTTATTCTGCACCTGGCTAAATGGAACATCATCATAATTATTATCTTCCATCTGCTGCGTATTCATTTCTTCCCGAGAAACTAAACCACTAACAGTAAAGGCTCTTTTTAAGGCCATAGATTCGGCAACCTTTAATATCATGGCAGAAGGATAGGAATTCCAGACTCTCTTATCAGCCTTATATTCCTCATATGGAGCAAAAACATAAATAGGATACTTGCGGTCCTTTCTATAAACTAAAGCATAAGCACCTACAATCTGTCCCCTCTTGGTACCATATTGATGATTAATTCCAGTTTCTTTCCGTCTGAACTTATCATTCTCCCTAACTACATCTGATACAAGACCATCATAATTAGGATTTCTATCTGCAATCTTTAAATATCCATCACGAGAAGTCATAATTGTTGGCCTTCCATCTATTTTCCAGAAGAATATTTCTTTGTTAAAAGGGTCTAATCCATAACTTTTAGCAATATGCAGGAACATTCTTAACTCATCAGGATTGGCATTATCTGCAACAGTATTTCTGATTGTTTCAACTTCTTCCTTAGTAAAGGTAATTAACTCATCACGATTCTTATTAATATCAACTACTTTGTTTTGAGCACTCATTTTTTATTCCTCCTTAAGATGTTTTAAATTCTATTTTCTGATCACAATAGCTAATTATTGAGGTTGCCAGCTTACTGATCCGTTTTAAGCTGTCTTTTAAATCATAACTTTCCTTATAGAGAGCAAGATACTGATCTGATTTGATCTCCAAATTGTAGTGGTCCATAACGACAAATGATACAGCTTCTGCTTCCAGCTCTTTAACCTCTTTAGTCAACACAGTTCTTTCTTCTCGTGAGTGAAGAATTTCATGTGCTAGTTCGTGGATAATAACTGCAGCTTTCTCAGTAGGATTAAGAGCCTTATTAATAACAATCTCACCTCCTTTTGAATAACCATCTAACCCATTCTTTAGGCTCTCAAATTTAAGCGTTACTCCCTTTTCATTAACAAGACTCAGAATAGGGTTGAGTAAGTATTGGTGCTTATTATCAAGGCTTGTATCAATTTCTGGTAGATCTTCTCCTTCAGTCTGAGATACATCAAATACATAAACTGGTTTAAAATAAGTTTTCTTAACATAGTTATCTCTATCTGAATCTGTCTCTTTTTGACTATCATCACTGGCTTTTTCTATTCTCTTTTTATAAGAAAAGGGGGCTAGAATAGCAATACCATTTTCACCCTTCTTTACATAACGATTAAACTTCTGCTGCCATTGTTTATATCCAGCTACAAAACTGGCCTCTGGTTTTTGAGTCAGAATTAATAGTGAGTTATGATATGAATAGCTATGAAACTTGCTGAATGTTTCAAGAATAGAATGAAATTCTTCTGATGACTGTACACTCTCAATTTTCTTATCCAATTTCTCTAAAAGTTCTCTAGTTTTAAATTTTGACATATTATTACCTCCCAAAAAGTTTAATCAGCCCTGTCATTTAAACAGAGCTGATAGATATTAGTAGTTTAAAATATTTTTACTCATTGTCATCTGTCATAACTGCTTCAACATCAGTCAAATCTTCTTCACAATAAGGACAGGTCCATTGACCTTTACTGTAAGAACTGTAGGAGCTGCCATTACAATCAGGGCATTTTTTCTTATACATCAACATCACCTCCTTTAAATTTAGGCATAAAAAAATCCCCACCTTACCTCTTTAAAAGAGGGGGTGGGGCGTCGAAAGATTATTTTCTTTTTCAGTTAAAACAATAGTTCCGGTCGTAAAATTTTTAGATTTTTAGGCTATTAAAGAAAAATCAAATCCTACTTTTTCATCACCTAAATCTAATTCCTTATTTATTTCAATTTCTAAATTATTCAAGCTGTCTATTATCAAATTACATTCATCCGCATAATAAGGGAAACGCCAACTTAAATCTTCAAAACTAACTCCAGTTTCTCTCATGATTATCCCAATCGAGAAGTGGAGACCTCTGACAAAAGACATAAGTCGAGTGATGTTATTTATCCCAGTTTGAAAATCTAACACATCAACTTTCTTTTTTAAAATAAACATTGATTTTAATGGCTTAATTAAATATTCATTAGAGATTATCATTAACCTGATGATTTTATTCAAAATTATATTGTTGCTATTAGTTTCTTCAATAACATCTATATTTTCTATTATTCGAGAGCTGTTAATATTATCAGTCATAAATTTATCTATCCAAAAATGTCCATCAAAATTATATCTATTAATTACTGAGCTAAGATGATTTTTTGTCTTTTTATTATTGCTAAAACAATTTCTCAACTCATAAATAGCAGCATGAATACCATAGATATATCCTAAATGATTATTCATCATTTTAGTAGCTCTTAGCATCCCTTTATAATCACCAGCAAAACTTTCTGATGTCTGAAAGTCAGCTTCGAAAGACTTAAAGTTAGATATTCTATCATTAACTTCATCATTAAGCACTTCAATAATATCCTCAGCAATTTTCTTATCAATTTTAATCAAAATAAATTCCTCCTAATATTTTTTATTAGTCTATTAAAATGTCAAACCTTCAGTCACGAGAAGTAATCTTTGTTAGTTCCAATAATTCAGAGATAAAATTTTTCTTCGTGAGTGATAGAGAACTTAATTTTTTATTCCATTATAATATCCAGTCCGACCGGAGCTATCCGAGCAGACTGGATTAATCTATATTAGTTATTAAAACCATTTTTTGTTCTTGTTGCTGTTACATCAGTTAGATTTTCTTCACAATAAGTGCAAATCCATTTGCATTTCTTACAAGCACTATATGAATTCTGATTACACTCAGGACATTTTTTAGTGTATATGAATATTACCTCCCAAAAATAAATCATCTTAGATTACAAAAGTCTAGGTTTTTAATAGCTTCTAAATTACTTGATCAAGAATTTCAAAATCATAATGTTCTTCTATATTTTTTAAATACTTCACATTTTCCTTGTGTTGATCTTTTAAAAAAACTAGATATTTCTTAAAATCTAAAATATAACTTTTTAAATCAAAATATTTTTCAACTTCTTCAATATCATCAGTAAGAATTTCAAGAGTCCAAAAAATCCCCTGAACAAATCCTTGATTTCTAATATAATCAGTAATTAATCCAACCATTTTCTCAGTATCAACTCTAGATTTATTCTCAAAATTTAAATTGAATAATAACTCATTATTTTTCTTTAAATTATAAGATCTTCTTATTAACTTACTTAGGATCTTTTTCAAGATAACACTGTCTGATTTTTCATCTGATATGTCTAATAAAGAATATTCATTTAAAGCTTCTTCAATATCATCTTTAAAATTTTCATCATTGAGTAAGTCACTATATTGATTTGAATTAAATGCGTTATAATCACTATTATTGCGAAAATGATCTCTTATTAAGTTGAGACTATATTCTATGCCTTCAATATAACCTTTACTACTATAGATATGACAAAAATAGTCTCTTTCTTTTTCAGTGCTTAAATCACTAGAATAGGCCTGAGCGATTAAACCATCTACTGACTTTTCAGTATTACTTCTTTGAGCACATAAACTTTCAATACTTTCATCTAATTTTTTTCTCATAATTTTATTCCTCCATTAATTGTTTTTTTGATAATATTATCCCTCCCAGTCGATTAACTTTAAAAAGGGGAGGGGTTTACCTTAAGACTTATATTGCTTTATCGAACCACGTAAGATCATATGAATTTTCAAATTGTGTTACTAACAGTTCATTTTTTTTGTAAATTTGTTTTAGTAAGTCAGAATAACTTTCCGTTTTGAAAGCCTCGTCTCTTAGTTCTTTATATATTTTTTCATTGGGCAGATAATAATCAATTAACATTTCAATTGTATAATATAGACCAAGTTTAAAGCCACGCATTTCAATAACTTTAGTAATACCAGTATTAAGCAGCATTTTAGAATTTAAACGGGCATCTACATCTAATCTAAAAGAAATCATATATTTAATAAGAGATTCTATTTTTTTGGCAGTTATGATTAAATCATTAAATAATTTGTTTTCTATATTTTTAAGTTCTAAATTTGTTGAATGATTTGTAGCAGCAGAAATGTTATCAATAAATACAGATAAGTTTTTGCTGAACTTATTATCAATAGTAAAGCTATTAAGAATTTCTGGGTTATGGTCAATATCATTTTGAATATAATTGGCTATTAGACTTAATGAATAGAGAAATCCTTTATAAATTCCTCGTTCGTTTCTGGTATAAATTAATTCTTTTTGTAAGCCACTTTTATTATTTTTAACATGTAATTCAAGTGTAGTTTCTGGCAAGTCCATACTTGCATACTTAGCTTCATTTGCCTTCGCTTCGATTTCTTTTTGTATTATTTTTAAATTCATTTTTTCCATTTATTTTTTACACCTCTATTTGTGTTTTTATTTAAGAAGTGCTATTATAATTATAGCACTAATGACTCTTTGCAATATTCGTTAGTGTGAACATCCACCAATGCCAGTTGGTGGCTTTTTTTATTTACACTAACTTTTTTACTATTTCTTTTTGTTTCTCCTTAGTCGGTATAACAACTGGCAATTTGGATAAATCAGCTAATTTAATGTATTTCATAGTTTTATTAACAGCAGCTTCATTCATTATTTCTTTAGCAAAATAACTATTAAGATAAATAGCCAAGTATTCTGCTAATATCTCTTCTGAGCTAACTCTTATTCGTGTTAATTTATCATCAAAAGTAAGATCAGAGAGACTTTTATCTATAATTGCTGCCGGTCCAATGTCACCTTTACGTCTAATCAATATATCTCCTTTAACAACCGTTCTTATTTTATCTTCGATAAGTTTCACCTCATCAAATTCGTCTATAAAGGCAAGAACTTTTAAATTTTTTGATTTAATTATCCTAGATTTTAACTCACCTCCTTTATAGCGGGATAGATTAACTCCATTTTGAATTTCAGCTATCTCTTTAAGTGGAACAATCTGAGTTCCATTTTCTAATGCTAAATAATTCCTAACTTTTTCACTGTCATGTTTAAGTGATAATTCATTTTCAAAGTAACTACCTAACACTTCATTTATCAATGTTTGATTTTCTTTTGATAATTCTTCAACTGATTTACTTTGGAAGCTTTCTTTGGTGTCTTTAGATATCTGTTGTCTTTTTTCATCACTAAACCATGGTATTTCAAACTCTTTTAAAGCTCTTATAGGCAATCTCCTTATAACTTTACCTCTAGTATTTGCACTAATTTGCTGTTTGAAATAGTCAGTCTTTAAAGCCCATAAAATATAGTGAGTGTCATAATCTGAGCTAATTACAGCAAAGTTATCAGATACTAAAAAATCATCTGCTTCAACTAGTGCAGGTGTATAATCCCCCTGGATTAATGGCATTAAGATGTCACCCTTATATGCTTTTAATCTGACCTTCGAAGATAAATCTTCAACTCTTTCATTACTAGTAGATATGATCTTTCCTTTATTATCAATAGACTTAAGATGAACTACTTGCTTAGTTTCTTCAGATTCTAAATCCTCATCAGTTATTCTACGTGAGCTGAGGTTTATATCCACTTTTTCTTTTAGCTTTTTAGTTGGATAATCAGGAGTTTGAGGCTCAAGTAGATATTTAGTAAACAACCAGTTATCAGTTTCTAAATTATTATATTTTATATCACGACCGTTTTCTTTAATTTCCTGAATGTTAGAACCAAAAGACATATAAATATAATCGGAATCATTTATACTGGGTTTTGATTGTTTCCTTAGTTTAATTATTGCAAACTCAGCAGCTGTATTCTTAAAAATAGGTCTGTCAATTCCTATAATTGATAATAATTTTGAATGCTTAGAAATTAGTTTCCTAATAGGTTCATTTTTATTAGTAAATAATAGTGAAGTTGGCACTAGAGCAAATAGAAGTCCTTTTTCTTTTAAATTTTCCAAGGCTTTAAGGATTGTTGCAGCTTCCACACTAATATTTTTGCTGTAATTGAGAAGATTTAAATCAAAATAATCCAGTTTAATATTTTCCAGAGATATATTATTACCTAACGGTGAATTACAAAATATAAGATCATATTTTTCTTTAGAGCTCTCAATCACGAATGGATTAACTTTTTCAAAACTAATGTCATAATCAACTATGGAATATATTTGCTCTTGAAATTTAATAACCTTTTCATCAAATTCCTGAGCAACAAATTTTGAAGTAGGATATTTAATTAGAAATTCATCCAGCAGACTTGTAAAACCATTATTTATACTCAGGACATTTCCAATAGATTTTTCTGGTGATATACTCTTGATCTGTTCATTGATTAGATATTTTGTATCACTGTTCTTTCTAAAAACATAATTCCCTTTCATTTTTATTCTGGTACTTTTTTCATTTAAATAGGCCTCAATTTCTCTAAGTTGCCTAAGCTTAATCTCATCAGGCAAAAGTATAATTTCTTTAACCAAAGGATAATAATCATCCTCAGGATTCATCTTTTTCCTTTCTTCTGCTTCGGCAATCTTTTTGTTAAATACTTCCATTATATTACGAGGATTTTTACCCCCTTTGCTCAATTCATCCAACTTATTTTTAAGATTTTTGTCAAGAGACATTTTTGTGCTCCTTTCATTTATTATGTGAATTATTTTTAGTTTTTTAAACTCCGATCAAAAAAATTACTATCTCAACTCTGATACTATTATACCATTCATATTACCTCAAGTCAAGAAAAACTAAAAATAATTCAATAAATATTTGCATTATTCTTTGACTTATTTAATTATATGCTGTATACTTTAAATAGTCAAACTAATAAATTAGGAGGTTATCAATACAGATATGGCAGAAACAAACGAAGACATCATAAGACAAAATTTGAACATATATAAAGGAAAAGAGTTAGAAATAGAAGGGAAATATATTCAAAATAATCACATTGATAAAATATTTGAGTCATTATTCCAAAATGACAATAAAAAGATATTAGTTACCAGTGTGACCGGAAGTGGGAAAACTTATTCATTCTTAAAAAATGTTCAAAAAAATGAAATCAAAACAATATTTTTGGCACCTTATAAATCTACAACCTGGCAAACTTCCGTTAGTTATAAACACGAAAATACAGTTGGTTTCTGGGGGGATAAATCTGTAGATTTAACAGGAGACGAAACTGTGATAATTGCTACTTATGATAAATCAAAACAAATTAGCGAGCAAATAGACTGCTCTGATTTTACATTAATTATAGATGAATCTCATAATTCAATTGGCCAATACGGATTTAGAAAAGAGGCAATAAAAAATGTTAACAAGCTATCTGAAGTGGTTGAGAATATTATCCATATTACAGCAACTCCAGTAGGTTTAAATCCAAAATATGATATGATTTATAACTTTAAAAAGGAAAAAACTTTGGAACAGGCAGTTATCGTTAATAGTAACCAATTATCTGATTTGATTAGTTTTTTAAAAGATAATAAAAAGGAGAATCATCTTGATATTATTCGGATAAACAATAAAAAGAAACAACAGATAATTAAGGATACTCTCGTGAAGGATGATTTTTATTCAAAAGAAGAAATATTGATATTTAATAGTGATGTAAAAGGGAATAGTGAATTTAGAAATCTTATTAATAATGATAAAATAAATAAGAAGATTAGACTTGTGTTAACTACTAGCTTAATCGATGATGGAGTTAATATTAAAAATAAAAATATTAATAATATATACTATTTTGGAAGTTTAGATTTTAATGCAATAGTCCAGTTTCCAAATAGAAATCGAAATGGATTTAATACCATGTTTTTATTCGGGAAACATAATAATGACCGGGAGGCATTTAATATAAATGAGAGGTTTAACTATCTTTATAACGCAGATAAAGAAACAATTGGGAGGTATAATAACGTTCTTAAAGAGTTAAACTATTCTCCTGAAAACAAGAAAAAAGAAAATGAATTGTCTAGTCTTATTAATTCTATTACTAAAACTTTGGAAACTTTGGATTCAAATTTTGTATCTTTGGATAAGAAAAAGAATATATATTACATAGATAAAAATAAAATTTCATTAAGAGTATATCAAAAATTAAACGGCACGCTTTCAAATCATGACATTTTAGAAACTGTGTTAAATGAGTATGCTGGCTTTAAAAATGTGAAAAAGATTAACCAATCAAATAATAAAAATTACAGCTCTGAAAAAAAACAAGAAATGAAAAAGGCTTTAAAATCTATTCTAAAAGATCCAAATATTAATCGAGAAATTGCTGTTAAAAGGCTAGTGCAATGGTCTGATATATCTGTAAATATTAACTTAAGTGAACCTGATAATGAAATAAACAGGATTGAAGATAAATATTTTAAATTGAGTGAAATTGCAAGTACTCAAAAAAGAGCAGTTAATAAGTTGGGTAGATTATATAGTATTCTTAATAAAGCAAAAATGAATCAGAATGTTGTTCAAAATGTTTTGGAACTATACGAGAAAAATATAACTCCAAAAACTTTAGATGCTAGGATTGGTTTTGCTATAATTATTAATAGCCCCAGTATCATTAAAAAAATTGATCCAATAAAATCAAAAAAATTAGATGAAATACTTGCTTTAGAATATACCACTAAAACCAACTCTAAGCTTAAAACTATACTCAATGAAATAACAGGTAAATGGATAAAAAGTCCTAAAGTTTTTTTAGCTAAATTTTTTGAGATTGATACAACTACCAAGCGAGATAAAAATGGTAAGTCAAAGAGATTTACTGTAATAAAGAATAGAATTAAAATTGACAATATATATGGAATTGATTTCAGTTATATCTTGAAGCGATTAAATAAGGATCAATTGAGTAAATGGTCGAATCATAATTTTAGTTTATTGGCAGCATAAAATTAATTTGTAACAATTCCCACAATTAAGTTCTTAATAAGATCTTAAATATAATACCCAATATTGTTACAGATTATTGATATTGAGTAGTTTGAGATACCTGTCAGCCACGTAAAAGAGCGTTGTCCTTTAACTAACAGTCATATCTGGGGCAAACATTATCTTACGTGATTGAGGAGGGGTTTAATTCGAATTTGAAATTTTAAGGTTAAATAGAACTATCTCAATCAATTTAAGCCATTTAACTCCCTATAATTCAGAACGGATCAAAGTTTAATCTTAATTAATAATTTACTAATAAGAATAAAGATGGAGAAATTAATCTCCATCTAATTGTTCATTATTCCTTTTTCATAGTAATTCTCTTGTTTCTAGTATTAGTAAAATTCTCTAACGGGCAATATTCATTAAATCCTTCTTTTAGATCTTCACTAAAAAGATTAATATAATTTTTTGTAACCTTAATACTTGAATGTCCAAGTAATTTCATCAGAGTAAATGCATCTATGCCATTCTTTATTGCTAATTTAGCAAAGGTATGGCGGTATTGATGAATTGAGTATCTACTTATGTCACGCTTTAAATGATAAGTTTTTATGGCACTCTGCATACCTCTTTTAGTAAGCTGTTTACCCGTCTGTTGGCTGCAGAATAAATATTCATCTTCAATACCTTTACGATAAATTAAATACTCTGTTAAAACCTCAAAAAGAGTTTTACTCATAGGGATGATTTGAGTCTTTCTACTTTTAGTATGGGCTAAATTAATAACAAGATTCTCAAAATCCAGATGCTTTATTTTCATATTTAACAGAGTAGATAATCTTACTCCTGTTGCTAAAAGAAAGTTAACCATAACCCAGTTTCTATACTCACTAAAGCTGCAGTCATTGGTGTTAGGTTTTTTTAGTAGTTTCTTTAATTCTTTATTAGTATATGTTTCCTTAACAGCTGCTTGAGTTTTTAATAGCTCCACTTTGAATTCAACTATATAATTCAGCTTCTGACAATAATACACAAACGCTCTCACGCCTCTAAGATGTGCATTTACTGACTTATTATTCAGATCAAATTCTGACTGTAGATATATAGCATACTGTTGGATTATTGGAGAAGTGATATCAGCTATATGAGTTTTATTTTCTTTTAACCAGCCTAAAAATCGTTTAAGTTTTTCTTCATAAAAAGAAATTGATCCATCAGATAAATTCTTCGAATGCTTATATCTCATAAAATCTTCAAATACTTCATAATTAGTTTTATCCGCTGAAATAGTATTCATTCTAATCATAAGACATCACCAACTCTAAATCAGAAAAAAACAGAGAAAAATCAGCAATAATAGACTTTTTTAACATAAAAAACCCCCATCAATTTAGTTTGATAGGAGTTAATCAGTGTATCGGATCAGCCTAAAATCAGGCAAAAATCAGATACGTTTTATTTAATTAACGAGCATTTCAATAACAGGTACTATTCCCGTTATAACGCCCTTAATATTCAATGGCGGAGAGACAGGGACTCGAACCCTGACACCTTTCGGCTTCACCGGATTTCAAGTCCGGCTCCTTAGCCAATTCGGACATCTCTCCACTTATGTCACAAGTAGTATTGTACTATATCTTTTTAGTGGTGTCAAGAGAAATTAGTTATTTTCAGAGATTATTATTTTTGGGGAACAAAAACTATCCTAATTCCAATTATAAGATTTTTATACTTTAAGCAAGTATTTTTGTTGAAAATAAAACGTTGTTTCTATAAATCTTAACTAAATTACTAAATTCACCATCCAATTAACTCACTAAACAACTTTCCCAACTCAGCTGGCGATTCTTCCATCCCTTTTTCGATCCACTTATCTAAAGTACTCCATAACGCGCCAGCATAAAACTTAGGTGCATATTCTGCCGCACTTTCACTTAAACCTAAACATTTAAAAGCTGAAAAAGCTTTATCAAGTTCTTCTATATATTTTTCAAATCCTTTTAATAAAATTAATAAATCATTATTTTTCAATAAAAGTACAAAATCTAAATGCTTAGCCCATAATTTGAAATATATTTCTGCTATAGTAAGTTCAGAATGATCATCAAGCTGCAAATAGGACTGAATATGTTCTTCAATAATTTGATTAATATAGCAGACTAAAACTTCTTCTTTGTTCTTAAAGTGAGAATAAAAAGTTCTTCTTACTAGATCTGCCCTCTTTGTGATTTCAGCAACTGTAATCTTTGAGTAATCCTTTTCCTCCATTAAAGAAATTAAGGCTTGAGTTATCATTTTTTTTGATTTAAAAGCACCAGAACTTTCACGTTTTATATTTTTCATCTTGCTACCTCCGATCTTATTTCACACAATTTAAATTATGAGTAACTTAGTTGATATTCATTGACACAATCTATCAAGCTTAGTATACTAAAAAATGCACATTTACACAAGTGTGCAAATTAAAATAAAATTATTAAAATATTAGGAGTGGTTTTTAAATGATGAATGTTGACAAAGAAAAATGTATTGGCTGTAGCAAATGTATTGATGATTGTTTAGTAAATGATATTATAATGGTGAAGGGAAAAGCTCAAATAAAAAATGAAAGTTGTTTTAAATGCGGTCATTGTATTGCTATCTGTCCAGCAGATGCAGTTTCATCTAACGAATATAAAATGAACGAAGTAAAAGAGTATAAAGAAGAAAAATTTTCAGTTCCAGCTGATAATCTCTTGAATTTTATTAAATTTAGAAGAACTATTAGACAATTTAAAGCTAAAAAAGTTGAAAAGAAAAAGATTAAAAAAATTATAGAAGCAGGACGTTTTGCCCCAACCGGCAGTAATCAGCAGGATGTTTCTTTTACAGTTGTCAAAGATAAAATCGATTATTTTAGAGGACTAGTCCTAAAAAACCTAAATGAAAAAGGTAAGTCAATACTTAATAACTTAGAACCAGAGAAAATGAAGTTCAAAAAATATGCTGAAATGTGGATCAAAATGTATCAAGATTATCAAAATGAAAATCTAGATAATGATCTCTTATTTTTTAATGCGCCACTAGTAATTGTAGTTACAGCAAATTCTACTGTTAATGGTTCCCTTGCTTCTGCCAATATGGAATTAATGGCAAATGCCCTAGATTTAGGCGCTTTATTTAGTGGCTTTACTTTAAGAGGAGCCAAAGGCCAACCAGAAATTAGAAAATTTTTAAACATTGAAAATGATAAGGAAATAATAACATCTTTAGTAATCGGCTATCCTGATGTAAAATATCTAAGAACAGTCCCCAGAAAAAAAGCTAATATTAACTGGACTTAACTTTAACTTTAACTTAAGCTTAATCTGCAACTAAATCCTGCTGCAGTAAGAATGATTCTATCTATTAACTTAGCTTTATTTCTAACCTTTTCTCTATTTTTGTCTCAACACTGGTACAGACTTAAAATCCGGTAAGCCAAAAATATCTAAGGGTTCTCTCGAGTCTCTATCTCTCCACCATTGAATATTAGGATTGAGGCCCATTTTAAAAGACCTGCCGAGTGACAGGATTTGTTTTTTAGAAGTGAATCCTGTCACTCTCCCCTCATAAAATCACTTAATTGACAAAGGTATCCCCGTCCTTTTGTTGAATATATTAAATGCAAGAAAATAATATATTTCCTAATGAAAGGATGTAAATTATGAAAATAATATTGTCCCCAAGTAAAACTCAAAATCATGAGAGAAAACGCGAAAAAAAGGGTAAAAACATTTTAAAAAAAGACATGACAAAAAAATTATTCAATTACCTCAAGTCTTTATCAAAAAAAGAATTAGGATCAGAGCTTGATATTCAGGGCAATCTTTTAGATAGAACCTATGAGCTCTATCAGGAGCACAGCTGCGCAGATCAGACTATCCCGGCAATTGAATGCTATAATGGATCAGCGTTTAAACAGATCGATATAGATAATTATGATAAAGAGCAGTTCTCCTATATGCAGAAAAAACTCATTATTCTCTCTCCAATGTATGGTCCAGTTCATTCTGATACAGAAATCTGGCCTTACAGACTGGAAATGAAGCTAAAACCAGATGGAATTAACCTTTATGATTACTGGCAGGAAGTAATGGAGGATTATTTTGCTGATGTTGATTTAATTATCAACCTGGCTTCAAATGAATACAGTAAAGTAGTTGAAAAAAATTATCAGGGAAAGATAGTTGACTTCTATTTTAAAGAAGAAAAAGAAAATGGCAGTCTTAAAACAGTCGGCTATTACGTCAAACAAAACAGAGGTAAAATGCTTGATCAGCTGATCAAAAATCAGGTGAAGAGTCTGGAAGAAATTAAGGAAATTGAACTGGATGGCTATCAATATAATGAAGAACATTCTGATGGAAAAAACTTTTATTTTATAAAACCATTTGAAAAATAAAAGTAAAATAATTAATAAAAGTTAAGTCATATTGTAAAGCCCGCTGAAATGGCGGGCTTTTTGTTAATTAAATCTATTTTACTTATATCAAAATTTACAGTTCAAACTTAACAGCAGCTAAACCATTAACACCTGCCTGATATTTAAAAATCCCACCAGCATAAGGCTGCTTCTCTTTTTCTTCTTCACTCAGACCAACACTTGCTGTTGTAATATATAGTTCGTCCAAATTCTTGCCTCCAAAGGCACAGGAAGTCACATTAGAAACCGGAAGCTGAATAGAATCAATCTTTTCTCCGCTGACGGAATCCCATCTTGACACCTGGGATCCACCAAAGTGTGCTATCCAGAGTTTACCTTCAGCATCAATCGTCATTCCATCAGGTACTCCTTCACCTTCTGCCAAAGAAATAATTGTTCTCTTATTTGAAATTTCAGCAGTTTCTAAATCATAATCAAAAGCTAAAACTTCTTTAGTCGGTGAATCAATATAATACATTGTCTTATTATCCAGACTCCAGGCCAGTCCATTAGAAATCTTAACATTTTTAACTTTCTCTTCTAAATTCAAATCCTGATCCAGACAGTATAACTTGCCGAGCTCCCTGTTTTCTTCTAAATCCATAGTTCCCACCCAGAATCTACCTTTTTGATCACACTTACCATCATTAAATCTTGTCTGGGCAGTATTAGATTCCGGATTGACTAGAATCCTCGGCTTAAAAGTTTCTGGATCAATTAGATAGAGTCCATCTTCTAGAGCTGCCAGTAATTTACCCTTTGCTGTCGGGATTAAAGCCCCTATCATCTTCTCCAGCTGAATAACCTCATTGGCTGCTGTCGCTGGATTATAAATATTAATCGTCTTCCCTAAAATATCCACCCAGTATAACAGCTGCTTTTCTTGATCCCAGAAAGGTCCTTCTGCTATTTGTGCTCCGGCATCTATAACAAGTTCAAGTTTTTCATTAATTTTCTTCATCAAACTCACTCACCTTTTATTCATCCATATTTTTTATCAGACTTAAATCCCCAGTTTTTGCAGCCTCCAGGATTGGAGCCATATACTCATCTACCAGTGAAGCATCAAGTGGAATTGGCATATTCTTTAATTTCATTTCCAATTGAGGATCTTTAGCAGCTTTTAAAGCTCTTTCTAGATGCTGATCAGTAAATCCATCCAGTTCTGACAGGGTGGTTGGAAAATCAATTTCTTTTGCAAAATTGATCATTCCCCTGGCAACTGCTTCACCCAGATGGCGGCCACTTAAATCATCAAGATCAGTTTCTAGATACCCATTTTTTTGAAAAATATCACCAATAACTTTTAATTGGGGTTCTATAGCAGGAGCAAAAAAGACTGTGTAATAAATATTCATTATCCCACAGGCGCGACCATGACTGCTTGCATCTACTAAAGAAAAACTGGTTAGATGACCGCCATTAGTACCTCCGACCATAATTGAATAAGCTCCTAAATCTGTTGCTAATCCTAAAGCCTCCCGGGCTTCAGTATCCTGTAAGTCATTAACTACTTTCGGTGTATTTTTAACTATCAGCTCTACTGCTGTAGAAGCAATTTCTTTTTCTAAATCATAATTTTGATCATTGATCCCATAAAAAACTTCCAGGCAGTGTGAAATACCATCAAAAGCACCATCAACTGTGACATCTAGAGGCATTGTTTTTGTTAGTTCATAATCAAAAACAGATTTGGCTGGAATAACAGCATCATCTACAATTAATTTTTTCTGGCCGCTGACTACATCAGTTACATTTGAATATTTTGTCAGATGAGCACCAGAACTTGATGCAGTTTGAACAGCTATAGTTGGGATTAAATGTTCTTTACTGTGCCCTAAGGCTTCTGTTACCATATCCGTTCCAAAGTATTTATCAATATGAGGACTATAATGGCCAAGTGAAGCCAGTACATTTGCAGCTTTAACTGCATCAATTGTACTTCCACCACCAATAACTATTATGCAGTCAGGTTCAAAAGTATGAAGATATCCTGCCAGACGATAGACATCTTCCCGCGGAGCATTTGGGTCTGCACCCGGCAGTACTCTATTTCCGGCTATTTTTATCCTGTTTTTCTTAAGCGATTTCTGAATATCTCTAACAGCAGTCTCCAGATATGTATCATTAGAGATTAACAAAACATTATCTCCATATTCTTTAGCATATTCACCGACTTTATTTAGAATTCCAACACCTGAAGCATATTCATCTCCTTTAAAATCATAGAGAAGCTTTTCTGCCTTTTCTTTTAAAGTCATTTTAAAAATTCCACCTTTCGTGAAGGTTTTTGAATTCCAGAATTGTTTTAGCTTACCACATTCTGCGGTTTACCGGCCAGCCAGGTTTCTATATTTGTAAATACTATCTCAGCTCTTTTTAAAAATGCTTCCTCTGTGGCAAAAGCTGTATGAGGAGTTAAAATAGTATTTTGGGCATTTAAAAGCGGATGATCTCCGGGAATCGGCGGCTCCATCTCAAAAACATCGATACCTGCTCCGGCAATTTCTTCCTTATTTAAAGCCTCAGCCAGCGCCTGGCTGTCAACTACAGGACCGCGAGCTGTATTAATTAAAATTGCACTTTTTTTCATCAGAGCAATTTTTTCGGCATCAATTAAATTTTCCGTTGCTTCTTTAAGTGGGACATGCAGACTCACAATATCACTTTTCTGCATCAGCTCATCTAGTTCCAGATATTCCACTTCAAGTTCTTCTCCGCTTTGATGTTTTTTATGATTATCTACTAAAATATTGCAGCCAAAAGCATCTGCAATCCGGGCAGTCTTCTGACCGATTGAACCAAAACCAACTATGCCAAAATTTTTGCCGGCAAGTTCGTTTCCAATTAGACCCGCTCTGGTTTCTCCTGCTCTTACTGCCTGATCAGAATCCTTAATCTTCCGCATTAAGTCAATTGTCAGTCCAAAGACCAGCTCAGCCACAGCCTGATTGGCATAACCAGAAGCATTGGCAACCAAAATATCATTTTCCCGGCAGGCTTCCATAGCAAGATGATCAAAACCGGTAAAAGCAACCGAAATCATCTTTAAATTCGGACAGGCATTAATAACTTCTGCAGAAAGTGGCTGATTGGCAATTATTATTATATCAGCAGCCTCTGCTCTTTTAATCATTTCTGCCTCATCTTTGGCTCGATTAGAATAAGCTGTCAGCTGATGTCCCTCAGCCTCAAATCTCTGCCGATATTCTTCAATCTTCATCATCGAGATATTAATTGGCTCAATCATCACAATTTTCATTTAGCATCCCCCCTGAATTATAATCGTTAACTAAAAGTTAATTTATTTTAAGCACTTTTCTCTTCTTTAATTTTTTCAAAAGCATCATTTATTTTTTTGAATTCCTGTTCAGCAAAATCCACAAATTCTTCCGGCAGTCCTTTACCAATTACATTGTCAGGATGAAAGTCTTTTGCCTTCTGACGGTACTTGCGTTTAACCTCTTTAAAATCCGCCTCAGGTGAACATTCTAAAATTTTATAGTATTTTTCTAAATCAGCTGTATCTACATACTGAGATCTGATACTCTCATACTGACTGTCATCTATATTAAATATTTTTTTAGCTTTTTTTATGTATTCCTCTTCTTTATGATGAAAATCATTATCTGCCACCGCAACTCGCATCAGTAAATCAAACATTCCTAAAACCAAAGTCTGTTCATTTTTAAAGTTGTCATAAAACTGCTGTGCATATTCTTCAAAAGTGCTGTTTTTCTTTTTTGCTTCATCAAAAACTCTAATAGCCAGTTTTCTGGCTTCTCCCTGCAGCTTGAGCTCATTTTTTATAAAACGATCGATAGTCTTAATCTCTGCTCTGCTGACTGTTCCATCAGCCTGAGCAAATTTTGCCAGCATCGAAAAGATACTGGTAAAAAAGATTGTCTGTTTTTCTTCCTGCTGATTTAAATTACCTCTCTGCCCAGCTCCAAATTGATTACCATTAGAATTACTGGAACTACTCTGATCAAAGTGATTCCCAATAGCAGCTCCAATTACTGCTCCTAAAGGACCACCAAAAGACCAGCCAACTGTACCGCCAAGAATTTTTCCCATCCAGGCCATAATTTTAACCTCCAATTAAATTTTATTAACTCTTAACCTTATACCCGATCTTGAATAAATAAGTAACTATCACCAGCAAAACAACAACCAGACTGCTGATAATTAAAGCTGAAAAAGCAGGTGCAATATCTGATTGACCGACAAATGAGTAACGAACCGCATCAACCATGTAAAAAACGGGGTTAAATAAAGAAACTTCACTCCAGATTCCGGGCAGACCCTTAACCGAATAAAAAACACCACTTAAAAAAGTCAGCGGGGTAATAAAAAAGTTGGAGAAAATTGAAACATGATCAAATTTCTCTGCCCACAAACCGGCAATTATCCCAAAAAGGGAGAAAATAGAAGAAACTAATATTGCAAAAAATACAGCTAAAAACGGATGAGCAACAGCTCCCCCATAAAAGAAAGTAGCTACCAGATAAGTCACGCTACCAACCAGCATTCCCCGGACCATTCCCCCGATCATAAATCCTAGAGTTAGTTCAATATGAGAAAAGGGGGCCAGCAAAAAATCAATAATAATCCCATTGTATTTAGCTCCAATCAAAGAAGAAGATGTATTGGCAAATGAATTCTGAATCAAGCTCATCATAATCAAACCGGGTACGATAAAATTTATATAGGGAATTCCATATCCTGCAACCTCTCGATTCTGAAAAGAATAGGAAAAAATAATTAAATATAAACCTGTGGAAATTAAAGGCGCAAATATAGTCTGAATGGCCACCTTGGAAAATCTGGCAACCTCTCTTTTAACAAGGCTGAAAAAAGTAATTGTATTAATTGTCATCATCCCCTAAATTAGTCAGCTTAATAAAGACATCTTCCAGCTTCGCACTTTCAATGTCCATGTCAATAATATCTAAATTCAAATCGTTTATTTTTCTAAGAATTTTATTCAAATTCTTTTTTGCAGATTCAATTTTGATCTGTCTCTGGTCATCACTTAATTCAAAATCAATTTCTAAAAATTCTTCCTCTAGGCCTTTTACTGGATCAGCAAATTTAACACTAATTACTTTTTTATCAATAGAATTAATTAGGTTTTCTTTGCTGTCAACCTTAACTATCTTTCCTTTGTTCATAATTGCAATCCGGTCACAGAGTGCCTCTGCCTCTTCCAGATAATGGGTGGTTAAAATGATAGTTTTCCCCTGCTGATTAAGCTGGATCACATATTCCCAGAGGCTGTTTCTCAACTCCACATCAACCCCGGCAGTTGGCTCATCTAAAACAATAATTTCCGGATCATGAACCAGGGCTTTGGCTATCAGCAGTCTTCTTCTCATCCCACCAGATAGCTGCCTTGGTCCTATCTCTGCCTTATCATCAAGGCTTAAAGCCTGCAGCAGTTCATCAATTTTATCCCCGTTATCTTTAATTCCAAAATAGCCGGAATGAATCTCCAGTGTTTCCCGCACAGTAAAATAAGGATCAAAAGTAATCTCCTGAGGCACAATTCCCAGTGATTTTTTAGTTTTCCTATAATCAGTTATAATGTCATTACCTAATACCGTGACCTCACCCGAATCCTTATGGACCAGACCACCTAAAATTCCAATCAAAGTACTTTTCCCGGCCCCATTGGGACCTAACAAACCAAAAAACTCACCTTTTTGAATATCTAAATTTATATCATCTAAAGCCTGTAAATTACCATAACTTTTATTAATCTCTCTAATTTTAATAGCTGTCGACATCTTATTCCTCCTTATACCCCTATCAATAGGGCTGTTATCTTCTTATCAATCAATTTAAACTTTAAATGGTTTCTCTCATTCTGCCCATTGAACTTTTAATTGTAGCTATCAGCCAGACTATCATGATTACAAAAGATACTGTTTCTGCAATCGGAAAGGAAAGCCAGACAGCATTCAGTCCAAAAAATTCTCCTAAAAGATACATTCCGGGAACTAAAAGTACTGCCTGTCTTAAAAATGTTATCGCAAAACTGGGCATTCCCTTACCAACAGCCTGAAAAGTCGCGACTCCAATAATATTTAAAACCATAAAGAAATAGGATAAGCTTACTCTTCTTAAGGCTCCGATCCCAATATTTAAAAGTTCTGGATCACTGTTAAATAATCTAATGATAGCTCCTGGAAATAGCTGAAAAATTATAAAACCAAATACCCCAAAACTTAAAGCAGCTGCATTACCAACCAGAATGGTTTTTTTCATTCGCTCTGGATTATTATGGCCATAATTATAGCCGACTATTGGCAGATATCCCTGAGTTAAACCAAAGACCATCATCAAGAAAAAAGACTGCATTCTAAAAATTAAGCCCATGACCGCTATTGCAGTCGAAGAAAAGGCTCCTAAAATTAAATTGATAAATACAATTGAAACACTAAACAGCAGTCGGTTAGCCATTGCTGGAATACCCACATTATAGATTTCTTTAATAATTTGAAAATCAAATTTAAAGTCCTCTAATTTTAGAGTTAACTCATTTTTATCACTAAATAAAACAAAAACTATAAAAATTCCACCTATAAAACGTGAAAAAACAGTTGCATAGGCAGCTCCAGCTACACCGAGCTGAGGAAATGGACCCAGACCAAAAATTAAAAAAGGATCAATAATCATATTTAAGACTGCTCCGATCATCATTGTCAGCATTGGGACAAATGTATTTCCTTCTCCCCGCAGTATATAGTTAAAAGTAGCAGGAATAAAAATTGCAATCGAGCCGGTTAATATTATATTTATATACTGATAACCTAAGTCGATTAAAACTGGATCATTAGTAAATAATCTGATGATATTTTCTGAAAAAAATATTCCCAGCAGCCCACCTAAAATTCCATAAATAATTGCAATAAAAAAGACGTGTTCTGCCACATTATTAGCTCGACATTTATCTCCTTTTCCTAATAATCGGGAGATCAAAGAACTTGTACCCACTCCTGTTCCAACTCCAACTGCAATTAAAAACATCTGTACCGGAAAAGAAATGGATAAAGCTGATAGAGCATCTGTACTTAAACGGCCTACATAAATACTGTCTACTATATTATACAGAGCCTGAATGAGCATCCCTGCAATAGCAGGAGCAGATAATTTGAAAAGTAATTTTACTATCGGTTCTTCGCCCATTCTAGCTGATTTTGATGTAAGTGCCATTTTATCCCTCCAATTAAAACAAATTTATTTTTCTCGTGTAACTTTGTCCAAATTTAGTTTAATTTAATTCATGATTAAAATTTTATCCAAATATCTCACTATTTAAATATTCTATCACAAAAAGAGTGAGTAATAAAATAAGACTGACAACAATTCTTTAATTAAAAAACACCCTTATCGGCAGATTAATCAAGCCTTTAAGGGTGTTTTTTTATCAGAGTTATTGTTTTTCCATTAATTGGTTCCATACCCGGTACGGGCACTTTATCTTACAGGGCAGGCTCCTGTTTCACAGGAAGCATCATCAATTTCTCGCTCTAAGTATTCTGTTTCATACTTAGATACTAATGATGGATTGAACCTTTCCATCTCTTCTACCCGCTTATTATACTCTTCTTCCGTAATTTCTTCATAGGGCATTAAATCATAGAAGTTATCACTATAGGAAATAAAGGAAATACCAACAACACTATTCCAATTTTCCCATAACCATTCTTCTACATCTTCCCATTCATCATCTTTAACATGAACAGTAATAGAAGCATTGTGATCAACATAATTGTCCATAAACATCTTGTATGTTTCCAGCTGATCTATCGCATCTACATCTCCCTTTACCTCTCCCTCTGGAGCTTTAACAGGGAATTCTACAACCAGTGTTTCCGGATCTTCTGGATCCTGACCTACTTCTGGATGAATCGGATAATCGAGTTCTTCACAGACCCGGGCCAGCGGATCAGAAGCAGAAATTCTTACCCGGCGCACATAATAAGCACTGTGAGAATAATGCAGTCCACTGGAAACTGTAGGCATCTGAGTCTGAGTACCCTCAGGCTTAACAGTAGTAATTAGTTTTGACTCATTATCTCCTACTTCTTTTGCAATTTCTCTGGCAGCTTGATGAGCAGTCTCACGCAGTTCTTCCAGTAACTCTGCTTCCTGAGCTTCATTTAAATCAGCAGCATTTTTCATATCCTGCCAGCCGGTTAAGGAAGTACCAATTAACCGATCCCTTTTATTAATTTGATCCCATTCCGGTAATTCAAATTCAATTAAGGCCATTCTATAGCCAGATCTAGCTGAAAGCTTCTGAGCTTCAAACATTGCTTCTTTGTCTAGAATACCTTCCTCATCAACAAAGGCCATTACATTTAAGGAAGTTAAGTTGCAGACTCCTCTGGAATCTAAAAGAATCTCTGCACAGGGATTAACTCCTTTAAAGTTTTCACGGCGTCGGCTTCCCTCTACAGCATTGATAAATCCAGGTTCACCACTAAAACGCATCTGCTTAACATGCCAGTTTAACTGTTCTTTAGAAGGCTTATCTTCATAAAAAATACTATTATTGCTCATCTGACGGTGAGATATTTCTTTATTAATTACCCATTCGTCATCTTCTTTAACATATAGATTATTTTTTGCCTGAGCAATTTCTTTATCATCTTCACTGAAAAGACAGATTTGAGATGAGCGTCTAACTCCACCAGACACAACATTTTCGGCAATTATGTTTGCTACATCCATCGCATCTATTGGTTTTAATTTAACCCGATTAATGTCATCTAAATCACGATCAGGCTTTTCCTTTAATAATTTATCGATTTTTGTGAACATCCGCTTTAAACTCTGATGTCCGGAAGCTGTTCCCCCAAAAGTTTTTAGCTTTTCCCCTTTTGGACGCACAGAATCATAATTAAAGATAATTCTCTTTAGCGGCCGGTAGGCATGATCAACTAAAAACTTAAAATAATATTCCAGCGACTGAATCCAGCCCTCTTTGGAATCACCAACATTAACTGTTACTACATCATCTTCATCAAAATCAAAATCAGTGTATTCTCTTCTTTCATCTTTTTCTACCGGCTCATAATATTTATGAATAACTTCAATATCTGTTCTAATTTTTGGCAGCTGTTCTACATCACGCGGCAGGACACGAAAACCAACTCCTGATCCTATCATTAAAAGATAAAACAAGTCCTGATAAGCTTTAAAGCTGTCAATTACTGTAAAGGAACAGTTATAGTTTGACATTCCATATTTTTTAGATGACTCTGTAGAAGCTGTCCAGAGTGTCCGGCCAGCTAAAAAGTTTCTCAAATTATATACATTATCATATAGTTTTTCGGCTTCTTTTTTTGTTGTAGGAGCCAGAGAACAATTATATTCCACAGCTCTTTTTACTGTTTCCCACCAGTATTCCCGACGCTGCTCATCTTCTAACCAGCGTGAATATGTTCTGTAATAAATAAATTCTCCCAGCTCAGTTGGAAAAGGGTTTGGCTGGTGCTTATATTTACTTAAAAATTCGTTTGTTAAAAGTGCGTTTTCCTTTTCTTTTTTTCTGTGCAGTCTTGACTGCTGTCTCTTATTTCTGTATAAAATATAGGTCTTTGCTGTTGACACATAAGCAGCCTTCATTAATTTTTCTTCCACTAAATCCTGAATTTCTTCAACCCTGGGAACCCGATCCTGATTGTAAAATTCTGTTATCAAATCTGATTCTACATCTAAAGCTACCTGTTCTGCATCATCCTCAACTGCATCTTCTCCTGATTCGATCATTGCTCTGTTGATAGCCTTGGTAATCTTATCCCGACTGTATGCTACTTCTCTCTCATCCCGCTTAATCACCGTCATGTCGGATTTGCTCAAAATAAAAACCTCCTTAAAATTTTGGTTCATTTATATTAAGTATGCTCTAATAAATGTCTAGATATTTATTATAGCATAAAAATGCTAATTAATTAAGTATGATATACGACAAATAAATTGATTCTATAAACAATAACTATATTTAAAGCTTTAATTGTAGGGCTTAAGCTAAATTGAAAATTTTCGGTATTTATTTTCCAACTTAATCTTTTTTCTACAAATGTAATTAGTTTAATTGGTATTTTCTTCAAATATATAATATAATTTAAATAATGAATTATTGTTACATTGAATAATTAAATTTATAGAAATATTTCTATCAAAAAGTATAGAAAAGAGTTGTTTTATGGATAATAAAAAAGTCAAATGGTATAAAAGCTTAATAGTTAAGGTTAACTGGAGCATAATTTTGATCCTAATTATTTTCATTTCACTTTTAGGCTGGTCAATCAATAGATTAACTTCTGAGGAAATAAGTGAACAGGTTACAGAAGTTAATTTAGAAAATGCAAAATCTCTAAAAACTAATGTTAATAATTTTATGGATAATACAGAAAATATTATAAATTTGACTGGAGCCTTTATTGATCATCATCTGGATAATGAGGAAGAAATTTTAGCATTATTAAAAGAAGTTAAAGAAGAATACTCCATTTTTAAATATATTTATTACGCAGATAACAGTGGTAAAATAATTATTCATCCAGATGTTTCTTTAAGTCCAGACTATAAACCACAGGAAAGAAAATGGTATCAAAAAGCGGCTGAAAACAAAAAACTTATCTGGACAGATTCCTATTTAGATGCAAATAACAGATATTTAATGATCACTGCAGCTTTACCAATTAAAAACAAAAAAGGCGATGTTTTAGGGGTCCTGGCTGGAGATATCCTGCTCAATCAATTAAGCAGTACAATTGCTAACAAAAAAATGGGAGAAACAGGTTATGCATATATAACAAATCAAAAAGGAGAAATTATAGCTCATCCCAATTTCAATCTTGTTGAAAATAAATATAATATAAACAATTTAATTAATTATAATCAGGTATATGATGATCAGATTGGTTCTATAAAATATCAATATAATAATGAACAAAAATTAGCTTCCTTTGTTTTTTTAGAACGTTTAAATAGTGTGATTTTTTCTCAAATTGATACTGACGAAGCTTTTTCTGTTAGGAACAAATTGGAATTACTTATTTTTGAAATTAGTTTGATTATTTTATTTATTTTAATTTTGACAGTATACTTTATCAATAAAAGATATTTACTTAAACCGATTCATCAATTAATTAACAATATAAGAAAAGTTGCTGATGGTAATTTTGAGGTGCAAATTAAAAATAATCGAGATGATGAGATAGGTAAACTGACTCAGAATTTTAATTATATGACTGAGGAAATATCTGCTGCTTATCAGCAGTTAGAAGCATATAATCAGGAAGTTACAGCTTTAAATACAAATTTAGAATACCAGGCATCTCATGATCCCCTGACTGATCTTCCGAACAGAGTAAATTTTATGGAAAAATTAGATTTAGCCCTGGCTAAGAAAATAAAAGGTTCCATTATTTTACTTGATTTTGATGATTTTAAAGAAGTTAATGACACCTTTGGCCATATATATGGTGATAAAATTTTAAAAAAGTTCAGCCAATTATTGCTTGATTCTTTCTCTGATAATGTTTTTGCTGCCAGATATGGTGGTGATGAATTTTTGCTCTTATTAAAAGGTATTGATACAAATTATGAAATTAAAGAATATATTTACAAATTAAAAACTTTGGTGGCTCAGCCATTTTTAATTGAAGAAAGTGAATTCTATCTTGACTTCAGTTTAGGAATAAGCCTTTTTCCCAAAGATTCTACCAATAGTTATGAGTTAATTGCTATGGCAGATACTGCAATGTATCAAGCTAAAGAAATTAACAAGCAAGACTTTCTATTTTATCAAGAAGAAATGTTTAATAAAATTAAAAATAAACAGGATATCAGAAAATTACTTCGCCTCGCCCTTGAAAATGATGGTTTTGAATTAAAATATCAGCCACAGGTTAACACTAAAAATGAAAAAATCGAATCTTTAGAAGCATTAATTAGATTAAAAGATTTTAATATCTCGCCTGCAGAATTTATTCCGATAGCAGAAGAAAGTGGTTTAATTATTGAAATATCAAGATGGGTTACGGAAAGGGCAATTAAAGATTTAGCTTTTTTAAATAATAATAAAAATAAATCATTAAAAATTTCTATCAACTTTTCTGTGCAGCAGTTAAATGATTTAGATTATATTAATTTTATTGAAGAAAAAATTAATACTCATAATGTTAAAGCTGAAAATTTAGAGATTGAAATTACAGAAAGTCTTTTAATTCAGCAAGAAAAAAAGGCTGTAAATTATTTAAATCAATTAACTGATCTGGGAATAAAACTTTCCCTGGATGATTTTGGGACAGGATATTCTTCTTTAAATTATCTAACTTATATTTCATTTACAAAAGTGAAGCTGGATAAGGTTTTAATTGAAGAATTTTTAGAATATGATAGTTTAAAAACAATCAATAGTTTAATTAGCTTATTCCACAGTATGAATTTGCCAGTTGTGGCCGAAGGTGTAGAAACAGAAGAACAGTTAGCTAAGTTAAAGAGGGCTAACTGTGATTATATTCAGGGCTATATATTCAGTAAACCTCTCATCTTCTCAAAAATAATTGATTTATTAGATAAAGATTAACTAAAAAATTAACCAGTAAATATATTTATATATATTATTCCCCTTTCACAGACAGATTAATTGTGATTTAATCTGTCTAAAAGAAAGGGGATTTTTATTTCTTTCAATAACAATTTTTAACTACCGATGAATCTCTTCTTTTTTTCCCTGATAAACCTCAACCTGCTCCCAGGTGGGAAGCCCTTCTATATCACCTTTAACAGTTATACATAATGCACCCACTAAATTAGCAAGCTCAACCGCTTCTCTAATTGGCAGCTCCCTTAAAAGACCGGTAATTAATCCCGCAGCAAAAGCATCCCCGGCCCCAATCAGGTCAACAATATTATCAACACAGTAAGGTTCAACATGTTCAATCTGATCACCCTGATAATAAAGTGCTCCCTTAGCACCAATTTTAAGTACAATTAGAGAACCCGGATCCATCATCTCATAAAAACCCTTGATAATTTCTTCCGGCTCAGAAAGTCCAAGCAGAATTTCTCCTTCCTCAACTCCAGGCAGTAAAACATTAACCTGAGGAATGATCCTTAACATTACCTCTCTCATTTCTTCTATACTATCCCATAGTTTAAGCCTTAGATTAGGATCAAAAGAAATCTTCAGATCATTTCCTCGAGCCACCCTTAATGCTTCAAAAAAAGCCTCCTGTGCACTATGACTTAAAGCTGGTGTTATTCCAGTTAAGTGAAGATGTCTGGCTTTTTTTATGTAATCCTCATTTATATCATCTTTGGCCAGATGACTGGCAGCAGAATTATCACGATAGTAAAAAACTTTTGGTTCTTTGGTTGTGTGCATTTCTTTAATTAATAATCCAGTTCTATGTTCTTCATCTCTTCTTACCTGAGAGACATCTACTCCTTCTCCACGGACAAAAAACTCTACATAATCTCCAAGTGGATCCTTCCCCAGTTTACTGATCCAGCCTGAATTAAAACCGAGCCGCTTAACACCGATTGCTACATTAGATTCCGCTCCTGCTATATACTTAGAAAAATTATTCAAATACTTTAAAGAACCCACTTCATTTGGTGCCATCGCGGCCATTGTCTCCCCAATAGTAACAAGATCAATCATTTAAAATTCCTCCCAAAAAAATAAAAATTTGCCTTTAATGCTAAAATTGAAAAAAAGGCCACAGCTTAAAGCTGCAGCCCTTATTGAAATAAAATTATTAACTACTTATCTCTTAACTCTTCCGGAAGCATTTCCTCCAGCTAGAGTTTCTACTTCTTTAACACTTACATGGTTAAAGTCACCAGGGATTGACTGTTTTAGAGCAGAAGCAGCAGCACCAAACTCAGCAGCTTCCTGAAGCTCTTTACCAGTTACTAGAGAATAAATCAAGCCACCAGCAAAGGAGTCTCCTCCACCAACACGATCAATAATTGTGATATCATATTTAGTTGACTGAACAAAGTTTTCTCCATCAAAGAGAATAACTAACCAGCCATTACGAGAAGCACTGTGGCTAATTCTTAAGTGACTTCCTACTAATTCCAGGTCAAAGCGGTCGATTAATTGTTTGGCAACATCTTTGTAACCTTCAACATTTAAGTCACCACTGGTAATGTCGGAACCACTCTTAATATCAAATACCATTTCGGCATCTTCTTCATTCGCAATTACAACATCGGTGTATTCCATTAAACCTTCCATTACCTGACCGGCTCTTTCCTTACTCCAGAGCTTAGCGCGGTAGTTTAAGTCACAGCTTACTTTTACACCATGCTTTTTAGCAGCTTTAACAGCTTCTAAAGTAACATCTGACATCTGCTCACTTAAAGCAGGAGTGATTCCTGTATAGTGGAACCAGTCTACATCAGCAAAAATTTCTTCCCAGTCAAAATCTGCACTTTCAGCTTCAGCAATTGCAGAATGAGCTCTATCATAAACTACATTAGATGGTCTCTGACTTGCACCATTCTCACAGTAATAGATTCCTAAACGGTCTCCACCGCGAGCGATGTAATCTGTATCAACACCAAAACGGCGAACTTCATTTAAAGCAGCCTGACCAAGTGGGTTATCAGGTAACTTAGTCACAAAACGAGCATCCAGACCATAATTAGCTAAAGATACAGCAGTATTTGCTTCTCCACCACCATAAATAACATTAAAAGTATCAGCCTGAATAAAACGCTCATGATCCGGTGGGGTCAAACGCAGCATAATCTCTCCAAATGTAACAACTTTCTTAGACATAAAATAAAAACCTCCTGTTAAATTTTGATTTAAATAAAAATTAATTTAAGTAAATAACAATTTATACTAAGTCTTATCTGCTAGAACTCAGCAGTGTCAAAATGAACAAATTTAAATTTAAATGTACTTCTGTTAATAAAATGGACCTCTCAGCTGACTAACCTGCTCACAGATATGAGAGCACTCCAGCCAACCTTCTTAACTAAAAGAAATGATATTAAATTTTTATAAATTAGAATTTTTGCTAGAATAACTTAACATTCTCTATCAAAAGAAATGGTCTTAAATCTCATAAATTAAGAACTTTATCTAGAATAACTTAATGAAGATTTCTAATTAATCAGGCTGAAGGGCAGGATGCCCTGAACTGACCGTGCCACACGATGTGGCAATCGGAAAGTGTGCCTGATTGATTAGAAAGATGAATTCTAGTTATTCTCTAAAGTTATTTTTGAAATGAGATTTAAGCCATTTCTGCTCTGGCTTCTTTAATCAACCTGATAAATTCTTTAGCAGTTTCTGTAACCTGTTCATAGTCACCAGTTTTGGCACCTTTACTTAAGGAACTACCAACACCAACTGCAAAGCTACCTGCTTTAATCCAATCTTTAACATTATCTAAACTAACTCCACCAGTAGGCATTAAGGGCGCCTGTGGTAATGGACCTTTAACAGCCTTAATAATCTTAGGGCCAAATAAGGTAGCAGGGAAGATCTTAACAATATCTGCACCATATTTCATTGCTTTAACAACTTCTGTCACACTCATTGCTCCGGGCATAACAGCTTTCTGATAGCGGTTACACATAGCAATTGTTTCTTCATCTAAAGAAGGAGAAACAATATACTCAGCACCGGCTAAAATGCAGGCACGCGCAGTTTCTGCATCTAAGACAGAACCAGCACCAATTAAAATTTCATCTCTGCTGTATTCATCAGTAATCTGCTTGATTACATCAACAGCACCAGGTACTGTCATAGTAATCTCAATAGCCTCAATACCACCTTTTTTTACAGCCTCAGTAATCTTTAAAGCTTTTTCTGCATTTTCGGCTCTAACAACAGCGACAATCCCAGTTTCCTCAACTCTTTTTAAATCTTCAATTTTGCTCATTAAATAAGCCTCCTTTTGTTTCTAATAGTAAAACACTGTTTTATTTACATCTCGTTTAATATTATTCTATACTCAAAGCAATAATCCTTCTTTTTTGACCAAAAAAATAAAAAAATTTCACAAAAAACAAATAGAGCCCTAAAAAGGCTCTATTACTTACAATATTATCTTTTACAGTTAATATATTATTTGTACCAGGTACGAAAAGGAGTTTTCGTACCTGGTACAAGTGAAATAAATTACAAAAGGCCACCTTTATTCGATTACATTAGTTCCCATAAATGGTCTTAAAACTTCAGGTACTGTCACTGTTCCATCTTCATTCTGATAATTTTCTAAAATTGCAGCAACTGTTCTTCCAATTGCCAGTCCAGACCCATTTAAAGTATGCACAAATTCTGTACTGGCTTCTGGTTCAGGACGATAGCGAATCCCGGCCCGTCTGGCCTGAAAATCTTCGAAGTTCGAACAGGAAGAAATTTCTCTATAAGTGTCATAGGCTGGCATCCAGACTTCTAAATCATAAGTTTTAGCAGATGCAAAGGTCAAATCTCCTGTACAGAGGCTGACAACACGATAAGGAAGCTCCAGTTTCTGCAGCACATCCTCTGCATCAGCAGTTATTTTTTCCAGCTCATCATAGGAATCCTCCGGCTTTACAAACTTAACCATCTCTACTTTGTTAAACTGATGCTGACGAATAATACCTCTGGTATCACGTCCATGAGCTCCTGCTTCTGCTCTAAAACAGGCACTATAGGCTGTAAAATATTCAGGCAGCTGCTCAACATCTAAGATTTCATCACGATACATATTTGTTACCGGAACTTCGGCAGTTGGAATCAAATAATAATCAAGACCTTCCAATTTAAACATATCTTTTTTAAATTTAGGCAGCTGTCCGGTTCCTGTCATACTGTCTGCATTGGCAATAAAGGGTGGAAATACTTCTTTATAACCATGTTCATCTGTATGCAAATTAAGCATAAAATTAATTAAAGCTCTCTCTAATCTGGCACCTGCTCCTTTAAGAAAGGTAAAACGGGTACCGGTTACTTTCCCACCTCTTTCGAAATCTAAGATATCTAAATCTTCTCCAATATCCCAGTGGGCTTTATCTTCAAAATCAAAGTCTCTGGGTTCACCCCATTTTCTGATTTCCTTATTATCCTCTTCATCTGTTCCCACAGGCACAGATTCATGCGGAATATTTGGAATAGCTAACAGCAGATCATTTAATTCTGATTCCACTTCTCCAACTTTTTGATCCAGCTCTTTGATCCTGGCAGAAACCTCCTGCATCTCAGAAATCAGATCAGAAGCATCCTCTCCATTTCGCTTCAGCTCTCCAATTTTATCAGAATTAACATTACGCTTATGTTTTAACTGCTCAGCTTCATATAATAGATCACGCCTCTTGTCATCCAGTTCTTTAAATTTTGCAATTGGTGATTCCATATTTCGCTTTTCCATCGCCTTTTCCAATACTTCTGGATTTTCTCTGATAAACCTCATATCTAACATTTTTATTCCCCCCTAAAATTTATTTTGAAATCTAGATTGATTATAAGCTTAAATTAAAAAGAAATTTATTCTTCTAAAAATTGCTTTTAAAATAAAAAAACTCCTCCCTAAAAAAGGGACGAGAATACTCGTGGTGCCACCCTAATGACAGCAAAAATGCTGCCGCTTAAATAGTTTTAACGGACTCAACCGGTTCAGCTTAATCAAATTTTTTCGGCCTCACAGCTCCAGACTGGATTCGAATTTTAACTGACTGATTTGCAGCAGCCATCAGTTCTCTACTTTCAGTTAATAAATCTACTAATGTCCTTCACGGCTTTTCTATAGTTGGCTATTTAATTATTGTTTTAATTATATTACAGCATTTTTAGAAATTCAAGTTAAATTTACTAAAAGTTAATCAAAATAAAGAACGAGCAGATCATTTAACTCTAATCTACCCCCACTGATTCAATATTTAATCAAAATAAATTTTTTCTAATCTTTCACTTAAACCACAAACTATCTCATAATTTATTGTTCCACACAGTCTGGCAATTTCTGATGCTGATATTTCCTCAGCACCCTGTTTTCCGATTAAAACAACCTCATCTCCAACTTCAACATTTTCTATCTGATCGACACTGACAATAGTCTGACCCATACAGACTCTGCCTCTAATCGGAGCTCTTTTTCCCTTAATTAAAACTTCTCCCTGATTAGAAAGCAGTCTTGGATAACCATCCTTATATCCGATCGGTAAAACTGCAAGCTTTTCCTCATTCTCAGTTTTATATGTTGAACCATAACTGACAGCAGAGCCAGCAGGTAACTGGCGGAGCTGGACTACCCTTGTCTTAAATGATAACAGCGGCTTTAAATCTGCTTCCTGATTTAGTTCAGCCGAAGGAAGAAGACCATAAAGCATAATCCCGGGCCTGACTAAATCCAGAGAACTTTCTTTTAAGTCTATTACCGCGGCACTGTTGGCAATATGCACTAAAGGTAAGTGAAATCCTGCATTCTTTATTTTTTCTAAAGCAGAATTAAATTTCTGCAGCTGCAGATAAGAGAATTCCTTATTCTCCTCATCAGCTGCTGCCAGATGAGAAAAGACACCTTCTATTTGGATGTTGTCTAATTTTTGAGCTGAAGTATAAACTTCAGGTAATTTTTCTGGAAAAAAGCCAATTCTCCCCATTCCTGTATCAATTTTTAAATGAACTTTAATTGTCTTCGCCGCTCTAATTCCTGCTTCATTTAACGCCTCTAAAGTTTCGCTGCAGGCAGCTGTTTGAATTAAATCTCCCTGAATAATATCATCATACTGATCCGGTAAAACTTCAGCCAGCACCAGAATTGGCTCTGTGATACCTGCTTTTCTTAATTCAATTCCCTCATCTGGACTGCCAACACAAAAGTATTCTACTCCCAGTTGAGATAATTTTTGAGCCACCCTGACAGCACCATGGCCATAAGCATTTGCTTTAACAACTGCGGCAATTTTAGTTTTTTTATTAATTTTACTGCGAATAAAATTATAATTTATTTTTAAAGCACTGAGATCAATTTCAATCCAGGCAGGTCTTTTTAATTCTAGCTCCATTTCTTTACCTCCATCAACAATCATAACTACTTTAACAACCTTCAATTAATTATTAAACAAGCTTTGCTTCTTCTCTATATTTATTTCCACTCTGCTAATAACTGATCTAATTCTTTATAATCTTGATCAAAACTTTCTGCCACTGCCTGACAGATTATTTCTCCCTGATATACATTCAAACCTAAAGCCAGAGAATAATCATTCAACATTGCTTTTTTATATTCCTGAGCAGCTAATTTTTTGATATAAGGAAGGGTTGCATTAATCAGGGCAAAGGTTGAAGTTCTGGCAACTGCTCCCGGCATATTGGCTACAGAATAATGAATCACTCCATATTTGTTAAATACTGGGTCATCATGGGTAGTTGGATATGTACCTTCTATACATCCACCCTGATCAATTGCCACATCAACAACCACAGAACCATCAGTCATAGTTTTTATCATTTCTTCTGTAACCAGATTTGGTGCTTTGGCTCCAGGAATTAAAACTGCTCCAATTACTACATCAGCCTGACTCACTTCTTCTGCCACATGGGCATTATTTGACATGATAGTTTTTATTTTTCCCTGGAAAATATCATCAATATAGCGCATAGTGGACTGCTTAATATCCATGATTGTTACATCTGCACCCATACCGTGTGCAATTTTGGCAGCATTACGGCCTACAATTCCACCACCTATAACAACTACTTTAGCCGGTTTAACTCCAGGTACACCACCGAGAAGAACTCCACTTCCACCCTTTGGTTTTTCTAAATAAGAGGCAGCTGCCTGAACTGATAATCTGCCTGCAACTTCACTCATTGGAGTTAAAAGTGGAAGCTCACCATCTTTATTCTGGACTGTCTCATAGGCAACAGCAGTCACACCTTTTTCTTTTAAGGCTGCTGTTAATTCAGGATCAGCAGCCAGATGTAAATAAGTAAATAAAAGCTGACCTTCTTTAAATAAATCATATTCCTCTTTTAGAGGTTCTTTAACTTTAATGATCATTTCTGCTTTTTGAAAAAGCTCATTTTTATCAGCAATTATTTCCGCTCCAGCCTTTTTATAATCCTCATCAAAAATTCCGCTTCCCTGACCTGCATTTTTTTCGATTAAAATTTGATGGCCTGCCTTTTTTAAAATTTCAGTACCAGCAGCAGTTAAAGCTACCCGATTCTCATTATTTTTTATCTCTCTGGGAACAGCAATTATCATTAAAATCAGCTCCTCATTCTTTTTTTGAAGAAAACTAGCTCTATACTTATAATATCAGATCTGATCCTCTAATCAAAGCAGAAAATTCCTGCCCTTTTTACAGGAGCAGGAATTTTTATTTTAATATATTTAATTAGTCCTATAATTTAATATCTATTTCTGCTTCTTCTCTTAAACCTTCAACAAATTCCTGAAAAGCCTGATTCTGCTTCTGGCTTCTCAGCTGACTTTTGATTTGAGATTTAACTTCTTCAAACTCTCTAACTCCAGCTTCTCTAAAATCAGTGACTTTGATTAAATGAAAACCAAATTGAGTCTCTACCGGCTCAGAACTTACCTCTCCTACACTTAATTCCATAGCTGCATCACGGAAAGTTTTATCTAAACCCTGCTCATTAGCAGTTATAAAACCTAAATCTCCACCATTTTCTGCTGTTGGACCAGTAGAATGTTCTCTGGCCATTTCTGCAAAATCAGCACCATTATTAATTTCAGCTAATACTTCTTCAGCTTTAGCCTGATCATCAAATAGAATATGGCTTACTTTTTTCTGTTCAGAAGTTTCAAACTGCTGCTGATTATTATCATAATACTCTTTTGCTTCTTCATCACTTACGCTAACTTCATTTACTACTTCTTCTCTTAATTTATTAACTAAAAATCCATTCATATTATTTTCAAAGAACATATCTTTATACTGCTGCATGGATTCAAATCCCTGCTGCTGAATAGCCTGTTCTAACTGTTCATCATTTAAATTATTCTGCTGTTTTAAAGCATTTACCTGCTGATCGAAAATATTATTCATTTCTTCATTACTAACTTCAAGACCTCTATCCTGAGCTTCCTGAACAAGTAATTCATTTGTAATTAATTGCTCCAACTTCAATTGGCGGAATTCTTCTACAACATTCTGTCCAGCTTCTGTCTGTAAAAGTACAGAACCAAATTCCTGGTTTGATTGTAAAATCTGCATTAAAATATTTCTTACACCAGCAAATTGTTCAAGTTCCTGCATTGAAATTTCTTCTCCATTTACATATGCTGCAACTTCTGGAGTTTCTTCAGTTACTGCCTCGTTAACATCTTCCATATCTTGAGCCATAACCGGCATAGATAAAACTACTAGCAATACTGCTGCAATAATTAAAATATTTTTCTTTAAATTCATTAATAAACACTCCCAATTTAAATATTCTTAATTTTTGTCCACCGATATTTATTATACCATAATTTTAATGATAAGCAAATGAACTTAATTGATTCTAATCCTATTCTAATTATTAATACATAGAAAAAAGAGACATCAAAATTGATGCCTCCTTTAACTCAAATATTCTATTTATATGCTAAATATTGATAGTTTTTAACTCTCTATTTTTTTATTCAGCTAATTTAGGTTTTAATATCCTTAACATAAATGTTGTGACAATAGTACCAGCTATAATTGCTAGAGCATAAAAACCAAGATTAGTTACAACATTAGGAATTGGTAAAACAAATATACCTCCATGAGGTGCTCTCAAACCTACTCCAAATAACATCGATAAAGCTCCTGTAATTGCAGAACCAGTCATGATAGATGGAATTACTCTAATTGGATCCGCTGCTGCAAAAGGAATTGCTCCCTCGGTAATAAAGGAGATTCCCATAAACCAGGCAGGTTTTCCAGCTTCAATTTCCTGATTAGTAAATCTATTTTTGAACAATACTGTGGCTAATGCAAGTCCAAGTGGAGGTGTCATACCAGCTGCCATTACAGCTGCCATCGGCCCATAAATTTCTGAACCTAAAAGTCCAACACTAAATGTGTATGCCGCTTTATTAACAGGCCCTCCCATATCAAAAGCCATCATTGCACCTAAAATTAGACCTAATAAAACTGCATTGGCATCAGTCATACCCTGTAACCATGACTCTAATCCATTCATTATCCCTTCTACCGGTGGTCCAATTAAATAAATCATTAAGAGACCGATAATTAAACTGGATAAGAAAGGTAACACTAAAACAGGCATTAAGCCCTGAAGATTTTCTGGAAGCTTAATGTTTTCTTTTAACCATTGAGTAACATAACCGGCTAAGAAACCAGCAATAATACCACCTAAAAATCCAGCTCCAATACTACTTGCCAGCATACCACCTATCATTCCAGGAGCAATACCGGGACGATCAGCAATTGAGAAAGCTATATAACCAGCAAGAATTGGAACCATTAAAGCAAAGGCAGAATCTCCACCAATCTGCATTAAAGCAGCCGCAAGTGAACCTTCCTGTTCAGCAGCATTAATACCAAAAACAAAAGATAGTGCTATAGATAACCCCCCTGCTACCACAAAGGGAAGCATAAAGGAAACACCGGTCATTAAGTGCTTATATGGTCCCGATCTTTTGGCCTTTCTTTTTGATTTTTCATCACTAACCTGACTATTTAAATTTGCATTAACTTCTGTTTTTTCTCCCTTTTCTGCCTTTTCCAGTGCCTGATTGATTAAAGATTCCGCATCATCAATTGCATCAGCCACTGCTACCTCAACAATCGACTTACCACCAAAACGCTCATGACTGACATTTGTATCAGCAGCAATTATAACTGCATCTGCTTCCTTAATATCCTGTTCACTTAATTCATTTTCTACTCCAACAGAACCCTGAGTTTCTACCTTCATCTGCACATCCATTTTTTTTGCAGCTTCTTCCAGTGATTCCGAAGCCATATAAGTATGTGCTATACCAGTTGGACAGGAAGTTACAGCAACAATTTTTTTCATAAACCAATCCTCCTCATTTTTGAATAACTTTTAAAATTATATTTAAAACTTTTCTAAATATTTTCTAAAATACTCATTATTTCCTCTTCGTCTTTAGCTTCTAATAGGCTGTCTCTAAAGTCATCATGAACTAAGTTTCTGGACAATTGAGCCAGTAATTTTAAATGCTCATCATGAGATTCTTCCGGGACAGTAATTAAGAAAAATAAATGACTTAGTTTTTCATCCATAGAGCCATAATCAATTCCTGCATCTGAACGTCCAAAAGCAACTGCAGGCCTCTTAACAGCATCACTTTTTACATGGGGAATAGCAACACCTTTTCCGACTCCGGTTGTACCCTTTTCTTCTCTTTCCATTGCTTTCTTTATAACTTCTTCTTTATCAGTTATAATATCATTTTTGGCCATAATCTCTATCATTTCTTTAATCACAGAATCTTTATCCTCACTTACAAGATTCATTTTAATTAAATTCTGATTTATAAACTCATTTACTTCCATTTTTATACCCCTTTTCTCTGCTTAATATATTTTTTCAACTTTAATACTATTTTTTATTCTTTCAATCAACTCTTCATCAATCTTAGAAATGGAACCAGTTTCTACAAAAGCTGTGGCTAAGGCAGCAGCAAAAATACCTGTGTCTTTTAAACTTTCATTATTATCTATTTCAGCAGCCAGGCCGGCAACCATTGTATCTCCAGCTCCAACTGTCGTCTGAGAAACTTTAACCTGAGGAGTATAAATTCTATAAGCTTCATCTTTAGAAGCAATAAAGGCCCCATTTGCGCCCAGAGAAATCATTACGATATTTACGCCCTGCTCAATTAAATATTCAGCACCCTTTTTTAAATCATCATTATTATTTATTTTTCTTCCCAGTAAGTTTTCAATTTCTTCTAAATTTGGTTTTACTAAATAGGGAGCTTTTTTTAAGGCTAATTTAAATTCTTCGCCAGAGCTATCTAAAATAACCTTTGCCTCTTTTTCTTTAGCTTTATCAATTAGCTCAGCATAAATATTTTTTTCTACACCTGATGGTAGACTACCTGAGAGGACAAATGTCTTATTTTTCTTAATGTTTTTTTCAAAAGAGGATTTAAAGTCATCAATGTTTTCCTTACTTACTCTACCTCCTTCATTAATTTCTGTTTCCCGATTGGTTTCTTTTTCTTTGACCTTTAAATTTTGTCTTGTTTCAAAATCAGACCAGACAAAATCTGATTTTATTTCTTTATTTTCCAGCATTGAAGTAATAATTCTCCCATTATTACCACCGACAATACCAAGCGCTTTATTATCAATTTTTAATTCTGTTAAAACTTCCGAAACATTAATACCTTTTCCACCTGCCAGGACTGTTGTTTCTTTGACTCTATTCAATTTACCCAGTTTCAAATTATCCAGAATAATTATCTTATCCAGAGCCGGGTTCAAAGTAACTGTTAGAATCATCTGCTCACCTCCATTCTTACATTTAAGCTAAAATAACCTCAATATTTTCCTGTTTTAAACTTTTTTCCTGATTTTCAGTAATCAAATCTGTAATTATAAAGTCTATTTGCTTTAATTCTGCAAATCTATAAAAATATACTTCCTCCCACTTGCTCTGATCAAATAGAAGAAAATTTTCACCTGCAATTTCTAAACCAATTTCTTTTATTTTTGCTTCACTTAGATCCGGTGTAGTCGCAGCAGATTCCAAATTGAAACCATTTGAACCAATAAAACTTTTGTCTACTCTTAATTTTTTTAAATAATCCTCAGCCAGGGGTCCAATCATAGCTTCAGTTGATCTTTTAAAATTACCACCAATCACTATTAATTCACAATCAATCTTATCTTCATTAATTTTATTTATAATATGCAGGGCATGGGTAACAATTGTTAAATCATTTTTTTCCTCTAAAAAATCAATTATCTGCCTGGTTGTAGTCCCAGCATCAATAAATATTGTATCTCCATCTTTAATTATTTCAGCAGCTTTTTTACCAATTGTCCTTTTTTCATCAGCCAACTTATCTTCTTTTTCTTTAAAACTGGGCTCTAATTTGCTGCTGCCGCTTAATATTGCTCCTCCATGTGTCCGACGAAGAAAACCAGATTTTTCAAGTTCACTTAAATCTCTCCGAATTGTTGCACGTGAAACATCAAAATTTTTACTCAGTTCATTAACACTTGCTCTTTTTTTTGTTTCTAATAATCTTATAATTTTTTTTCTTCTTTCTTCGGCAAACATTAACAAAACCTCATTTCATTGTTGTGATTGTTTATGATTGTTTACTTTCGTTTTTGTTCATTTATGATTATATAATATTCGTTTATGTTTGTCAACATAATATTCAAAAAACTTTTAATAAAATAACCCCCTCTTTTCTATAAAGAAATAAAAGGGGGATTAAATAAATCTTATCAAATTAAACATAATCAAGTACAATAACTCTTTTATCCTTAAAATTTTCAATATCTACTTCAGGTCTATTAATAAATTCAACCTCATTTTGCTCGAATTTATCAGTAAAATTTTTAACTCCATTAATTGGAAAATCCAAAATATCTGTTTTATAATGCATGGGAATAATGGCAGCTGGATCTATATCTCTGGCTATTATAAAAGCCAGCTCTGCATCAATTGTGTAATTTCCACCAACAGGAATTAAAAGCAAATCAACATTTTTAATTTTTTCTATAATATTAGCATCCAATAAATGTCCTAAATCACCCAGGTGACAAATTTTTTTATCTCCTATATTAATTAAAAAAATTAAATTATCTCCTCTATCTTCTCCATGATGACTATCATGATAGGATTTGATTGCCTCAATTTCTATTTCACTATTTTTTAGGCCATCTAAACTATCTATAACTTCAAAATTTCCTCCCAGAAGCTCAGCAGAATTATGATCATAATGTCCGTGACTAACTGTAACATAATCAGCTTTATCTTCTATTTGATGATAAGGAAGACTGTCATCATAAGGATCTGTAATAATTTTTATTCCATTATTCTCAATAAAAAATGTAGAATGTCCCCACCATTTTACTTTCATAGTATCACCTTCCTATTGTGTTATTCTAAATTATAGATTAACTTATTAATTAAATTATATAACAATTCCAAAACTAATTTCAAAAATAAATTAGAAATAATAATTAATTTTATAAAGTAAAATAAAAAAAAAGACCCTATAAAGGTCTCTAAATAAAAATGGCTCCCCGAGTAAGACTCGAACTTACGACAAGATGATTAACAGTCATCTGCTCTACCAACTGAGCTATCGGGGAATATAAATAATAATATTTTCTTTTACTGTAATATATTGTAGCATAAAAACAATAATATTTCCAGTCATTTTTAATATTTTTTCTAAAAATATAAGTTTAAATAAAAAAAGGACCGGCAGTGACCTACTCTCCCACATCGTTACCAATGCAGTACCATAGGCGCTGGAGGACTTAACTTTTGTGTTCGAGATGGGAACAAGTGTTGCCCCTCCGCAATTACCACCGGAAATTCGTTATTGTTCTGCTCTTTTCTTTTGATCTTTAAGTGAAAAGTTCACAGATTTATGTTGTCTAAATTTCTGAACTTGATTAATTTAGCTTTTAGATGCTTTATGAAGGTCAAAGAAAAAAGCTGTTTGAGCGCAGCGAGTTCTTTTTTCTCCTGAATAAAGCTTCTATAAGCGTTAAAAATTAATCTGTGATTGAAATTTAGATAACTATACAATCAAAGATACATATAGGAAATAATGATTAAGCCCTCGATCTATTAGTACCAGTTAGCTTAATGTATTACTACACTTACACCTCTGGCCTATCTAC
>NZ_SNWX01000015.1 GCF_004362045.1 Halanaerobium saccharolyticum
AAAGTTAGTGGATTGCAGAGAGCAATAAAGTCTCTTGCATTCTAAAATATTTAAAGGGAGTCTTAATCTATTTCCAAAAGCTACTTGACACAATCTTTTCAAAAATTAACTTGACAGCTGTTATAAGTACTGCTATACTCTAATTAAGCTCATATAATACTATAACACTATAAGGAGGGCTTAATAATGAGAAATAAAAATGTAAAATGTAATGTTTGTGGAAGTCAGAACTGGTCTGGTGCACTATATTGTGAGAAGTGTAGTGGAGACTTATATCATAATCATAATGATGAAAAGATCGCAGCAAAAATTAACCAGGTAAATAGTATCTTTAAGCTGTGGGAGTAAAGTAAATAAGAATTTAAAAAGGTCGGCCCTGGGCCGGCCTTTTATGTTATTATTATGTTATTATATAATTTTTTTAAATTATTACAAAATCAAAACCATAGATAAAGACTATGTAGAGTGTTAAAAAATAGCTGTAAAAAATAATTGGTGTAAAGAGATTATAATCGCTTATAAGATAGAGATAATTACTGATAATTACTGAAACAAAAATTATTAAAATAAAGGCTGGATTAAATTCTAGAAATAAGACTGAGGCAAATAAACCACTAAAGATAACTGCTATAAAACCGGGTAAATATAGATCAAATAGTGAAAAAATTATTTTATTAAATAAAAATTGCTCTACACTGGCTGTAAAAAAAAGAATAATAAAAACCATAACCAGGAGTGGTAGGTCACTATAAATTACTCTGAAAATGTTTTCTCCTAACTGAAGAGGGAAAAAACTGCTTTCAACTTCAGGTCTATAATTAAGATTAATTAAGATAACACCAGCTGTTAACAGGAGAAAGATATAAAATAGTGCTTTGAAATTAACTTTTTCTTTTTTAAACTTAAATCCTAGATCAGCAAAGCTAAAATCATAAAGTAAATTAAAATAACTGTAAATTATGAACAAAAAAACAATATGGGAGAGCACATTAATTGCAAAAGCTAAGATTTCATTAATAAAAATTAGTGAGGTGAAATCTTTTTCTATAATATAATAACTGCTTAAAGTAATAAAATACCAGGCGACAATAATTATTAAAAAGTCTTTATAATTAATTCGTTTATCGGAAAAAATATTATTTTTCAAATTATCACCTCCTCTCTCTTATTTCTATTAAAAATAGATGATTCCTTTAAAAAATTATTTTTTTAAGGTGATTTTAAAAATAAGCAGGGTTTAAGTTGTTGTTTGCCGAATATTTATAGTAAGAGGTGATAAAATTGTCCTGGCAGGTTATAACAAGTTTATTGGATATTTTTATAATTGCGTTTATTATTTATTATTTACTTAATATTATTTCCGGAACAAGAGCTGTCCAGTTGATTAAGGGACTGGGTTTGATTTTTTTAGTCGCCCTCCTGGCTCAGCTTTTAGAACTAAATACTGTTAACTGGTTTTTAGACAGTTTTTTAACCATTATTATGGTTGCACTTCCAATTGTTTTTCAGCCGGAATTGAGACGAGCTTTAGAACAGATAGGAAGAGGCGGTTTTCTTAAAGAACAGTTCTGGCAGAACTGGGGTCCAAAGGAAATCAACGAGATTGTTCTGGCTATGGCAGATATGTCAGAAAAAAAGATTGGAGCTTTAATTGTTATTTCGCGTAGAGTTGGCTTAAAAAATTACATTGAAACAGGAATAGAGCTTGATGCTTCAATTAGCAAACAGCTTTTATTTAGTATTTTTCAGCACGAATCTCCTCTCCATGATGGTGCTTTAATCGTTGAGAATGGTAAGATTCAGGCAGCCAGCTGTTTTTTGAATCTTTCTACTCGTTCTGACATTAATCCAAGATTGGGAACAAGGCATCGAGCGGCAATCGGTATTACCGAGGAATCTGATGCCCTGGCTTTAGTAGTTTCCGAAGAAACAGGTGTAATCTCAATTGCTGAAGACGGAAAGTTAAGCCGTCATCTTGATAAAGCTGAACTGAGAGAATCACTGACCCACGGTTTTGAAAAATCTAAAGAAAAATCGTTTATGAGGAGGCATTTCTAATGTTTTCTCTAACTGAAAATAAAAAGAGGTTAATTTTAGCGTTTGTAATTGCTGTTTTACTCTGGGGTTATGCAAGTAATCAAACTGCCAATATTTTTAATTATGGTGAAGAACAGGCAGCATCATTTTTAGTGGATATTGAAGTTAGAAATTTACCTGAAGGCTATCAGATAGAATCAATGTCTGTTGAGCGTGCTGTAATCAGAATTGATTATGTTTCATATTTTTCTCAGCTGAGCAGAGATGATATTACTGCCTATGTTGATTTGCGTAATGTTAAGCCAGGTGATAATATGAAAATAATTGAGGTCAAATTACCTAGTTCAGCAAGGTTGATTGGGGTTGATCCCGGGTATTTACTTGTCAATATTGCAAGAGAAGATGAATGATTAAACTGTAATATATTGAGCTGATATTTAATTTGCATAGTAAAAATTCGAAATTTAATGTTCAATACTGGTTGAGTAAGATCAATATTAATAACTGAGGTGGAAAATTTGGAGAAGAAATTGTTTGGAACTGATGGTGTGCGCGGTGTTGCCAATCACGAGTTAAAAGGTGAGCTGGCATTTAAATTGGGTAGAATTGGTGGTTATTATTTGACAAGAAATTCAGCACAGGAACGGCCGGTAGTCATTATTGGGAAGGATACCCGACTCTCTGGTGATATGCTGGAGGCTGCACTGATGGCTGGTTTGACTTCAGTGGGAATTGATGTTTACAGGCTGGGAATAATTCCGACTCCTGGTGTCTGCTTTTTAAGTAGGTCGAAAGACGTAGCTGGTGGAATTATGATTTCTGCTTCTCATAATCCAACTGCTGATAATGGAATTAAATTCTTTGATCAGAATGGAATTAAACTCAGTGACCAGGCGGAATTAGAAATTGAAGAGCTAATTTTTAATGATCATTCGGAAGAATTACCCTATCCAATTGATAATAAGATTGGGCTGGTCGAAGAAAAGTATGACTGGATTGAGGAATATATTAATTTTGTAATTAAGAGTACTGAACAAAAACTGGATGGCTTAAAAGTAGTAATTGACTGTGCCAATGGTGCTGCTTATCAGGCGTCACCGGCTGTTTTTAAGTCACTGGGAGCAGAAGTAGTTGTAATTAACAATCATCCAAATGGTGCAGAAATCAATGTTAATTGTGGCTCGACAGCTCCTGAGCTGGCAGCAGAAAAAGTAATAGAGACCGATGCTGATTTAGGTATTGCTCACGATGGTGATGCAGATAGAGTAATTTTAATTGACGAAAAAGGTGAGATTGTAGAAGGCGACAATATTATGGCAGTTGCTGCTAGAGAGATGATTGCTAAAAACAAATTAAATAAGAAGACAGTGGTTACCACCAAATATAGTAATCTGGGATTAAAAGAAAGTCTGGCAGAAGTGGGAGCTAATCTGGTAATAACCCAAAATGGAGATCGGTATGTGCTGGCAGAAATGCTGAAAAATAATTATAAACTGGGTGGAGAAAAATCAGGACATATTATATTTAGTGAATACAACACAACCGGTGATGGAATTTTAACTGCAGTTAAAATTGCTGCAATAATAAAAAAGAGAGATAAGCCTTTATCTCAATTAAAAAAAGTTATGAGTTACTGGCCCCAGCTCCTGGCAAATATAAAGGTCAGTCAGAAAAAAGACTGGGAGCAAAACACTAAGATTGGAGCTGAAATTAGAGCTGCAGAAAAGGAGATCGGAACTTCTGGTCGGGTTTTTGTCCGTGCTTCCGGAACCGAACCTCTGATTAGAGTAATGCTGGAAGGTAAGGAAGAAGAACTTTTAAATAAATGGGAAGCAAAATTAACTCAATTAATTAGTGAAGAATTGAACTAAATAGTTTGCTATTTATAGCAATTCATAATAAAATTAAGTTTGTATTTGCTGCTATTTAGTTAAAAATGCTAAATTATTAGCACTTTAAAAACAGATAAAGGAGGTGAGTATAAAAAAAGATGATGATAAAGCGCCAGAACCTGATTGCAGCGGTATTTTAATCAGGTGGACGAGGAAGAAGGTTATCGAATCTTCGGCGGATGCCTTCAGGTAGAGGCTGTTTACCTTAAGTTTATTTCTTAAAATCAGCAGGTAATTGTTGAGACAGAGGAGATAAACAGCAGCTGACAGTTAAATATTGTGTAAATAAATATTAAAAATAATTGATTTAAAAGATACGAATATAATGGAGGTTAAAATATATGTGTGGAATTGTTGGTTATATTGGAAAAAAAGATGCAGCACCGATTTTACTGGAAGGTTTAAAAAAGTTAGAATATAGAGGTTATGATTCAGCCGGGATTGCTGTTCAGGAAACCCAGGGAATAGCATTAGTTAAAAAGAAAGGTAAGTTAAACAGCCTGGAAGAAATACTTAAACAGAAATCTCCTCGAGGAAATGTAGGGATTGGACATACTCGCTGGGCAACTCATGGTAAGCCTTCAACCCCTAATTCTCATCCTCATCAGAGTTCAGAAGGAGAATTTGTGGTTGTCCACAATGGAATAATTGAAAATTACCTGGAATTGAAAAATCAATTAAAAAAGGAAGGTTATATTTTTGATTCGGAAACTGATACAGAAGTTATCCCTAATTTAATTTCCAAATTTTATCAGGGGAATATAGAAGAAGCTGTCCGTAAGGCAGTGGCTTTGCTGGAAGGTTCTTATGCAATAGCTGTATTATCAAAAAAAGAGAAGGAAAAAATTGTTGCTGTACGGAAAGACAGTCCTCTAATTATTGGTTTAGGTGAAGATGAGTATTTTATCGGTTCTGATATTCCTGCTATTTTGGATCATACCAGAAGTGTTTATATTTTAGATGATAACGAAATGGCGGTACTTGAACATCAGGGTGTTAAAACTTATACCGTAGAAGGTGAAGAACTGGACAAAGAAGTATTTAATGTTGACTGGGAAGCTTCGATGGCTGAAAAAGGTGGATATGATCATTTCATGTTAAAAGAAATCCATGAGCAGCCAGAAACAGTCAAAAAATGTATCAATGGTCGTCTAACAGCGACAGATGTGCAATTTGATAGCTTTAATATGGAGCAGGAAGAATTGAATGAGTATAATAAAATATATATAGTTGCCTGTGGAACTGCCTATAATTCTGGTTTAGTAGGGAAGTATGCTATTGAAAAGCTGGCCCGAATTCCAGTAGAGGTTGCAATTGCATCTGAATTTAGATATCGAGATCCTATTGTTGATGAGAATACCCTTGTAATTGTAGTCAGTCAGTCTGGAGAAACAGCTGATACTCTGGCTGCTGTGAGAGAATCTAAAGCTAAAGGTGCCCGGATTATTGGTATCTGTAATGTAGTTGGAAGTACAATTGCCAGGGAATCAGATGATGTTATTTATATTCATGCAGGTCCAGAAATAGCTGTAGCTTCTACCAAAGCCTATATTGGAATGATTACCGTCCAATATCTGCTGGCGATTTATTTTGCCCGGATTAAAGGTTTATTAAAGGATGATAAAAGCAGAGAAATAATCAGCAGCTTCAGACGCATTCCAGAACAAATAAAAGAAGTTATAGAAAAAAATGAAGCAGAGATTAAAGCTCAGATTGGTAATTATGCTGAGCGAGAGAATATATTTTATATTGGCCGCGGTCTAGATAATGCTGTGGTAGAAGAAGCTTCACTTAAACTTAAGGAAATCTCTTATATCCACGCAGAGTCATATCCTGCTGGTGAACTTAAGCATGGAACTCTGGCTCTGGTTGAAGAAGGAGTACCGGTGATTGCTGTAGCTACTCAGCCTGATGTTATTGATAAAACCTTAAGTAATATCAAAGAAGTTAAAGCACGAGATGGAGTTGTGACTGCTGTAGTAACTGAGGGAGAAAAAGATCTGGATGATATTGACTACAGATTTGAAATACCTGCTACCAACGATTTATTAACAGGTATTCTTTCAACCGTTCCTCTGCAGCTGCTGGCATATTATGTAGCAGTTGAAAGAGAATGCGCGATAGATCAACCGCGGAATCTGGCCAAAAGTGTAACTGTAGAATAGGAACAAAACTATATATATTCAAATAAGAAGTTCTTAATTAACCGGAGCTCTGATTTAGGTTTTAGCCTAAACCAGAGCTCCGGTTATTTCTAATTAGAATGTATGAATGATTTGCATCTTCAAAAAATAGATCTAATAATATCTTAGTAAAAGTATTGAATAGTTTTTAAAATTTATCTGGGATTAAATTTGTTAAAAAAGTTTGACAATCAAAATAAATTATTGTAAAATAAATTTAATCGATTACGTAAAGGATTAAATGAATTATATTGCTGAGCTTAATAGATAAACTGATTTGAAGAAGATAATATGGGAGATTTTATGAAAAACCTTAAAAAAAGCAAATAAAAAGATAATAGATTTTTTTATATCTGTTATGAAGCTTATTATATGCGAAAAAAAGTTTTGAAAGATGATACTTTATTTGTGAAAAATTAATAGCAATTTGATTAAATAAAGTAGAATTATACAAAATTATAGTGTCTATTTATTTTAATGGTAAAAATTACTATTTAATCACAGAAAATATTATTTTAAAGTATTTGATAAAATAAAAATTTTGCACTCTATTTAATGGATTACGCAAACGATTAAATAATTTTCAGCAAATGTTTGACAATTCAAAAAAGTTCCTGTATAATCTATTTAATGGATTACGCAAACGATTAAATGAATATTTTTTTGATTTTAAAAATATTTAAAGGAGGTGAGGTCCCAGTTAGTGAAGTTAATAACATAAGTTAGTAATTGTTTCATTGTATTTTAAGGGAAAAAATAACTAAAAATCAAAATTTTAAAACTATTAAAAATGGAGGAATTTTTAATGAGAAATTTAAAATCAGTATTTGTTTTAACAGCAGTGTTTTTTGCTTTAGTTTCACTTACAGGTATGGCTTCAGCTCAGGATTTTAGTGTCGGTATGACAGTACAGGATTTAAGCAATCAGATCTGGGCTTCTACTGCAACTGAACTTGAAAAATTGGTGGAAGCAGATGGTGGAGAATTTACAGCTGTAGATTGTGATAGTAATGCAGCAAAACAGGTAAGCCAGATTGAAAACTTTATTGCTAGTGGTGTTGATGTAATGATAGTACATCCAGCTCAAAAAACTGCTGTTGAAGAGCCTCTAAAAAGAGCCATGGATCAGGGTATCAAAGTTTTTAGTTGGGATGAAAAGCTTAAAAATTCTAACATGAACTGGGTTATTGACAACTATGAACTTGGTAGAATGATTGGAAGTCATGCAGCAAAGTGGATTAATGAAAAACTAGGAGGAACAGCAGAAGTTGGAGTGTTAACTTATCCTCAAATTCAGATATTGAAACAAAGAGGAGACGGAATTGTTGATGCAATAAACGAAAAGGCTCCTGATGCAGAAATAGTTGCTAAAGCAAGTGCAATTAATCCTATAGAAGGTATTGCAAAAACAGAAACATTTTTACAGGCACATCCTAATATGAAAGTTATTGCTGCTATCGGTGGAGGTGGAGCTGTAGGTGCTAATGAGGCTGTAAAAGCTGCAGGCAAATTAACTGAGGATTTTGGTATCTTTGCTGCAGATGCAACAGATCAAGAATTAAAAGCTATGATGAATAATGAAGCAAATAGAATGTCTGTTCTAATCACTGGAGACGCAGAAAAAATGTCAAAAGTTATTTATGGATATGTTCAAAAACTTCTTAGTGGTGAAGAAGTACCTCAGAATGTTTATAGAGAACTTATTCCTGTGACTCAAGAAAATGTAGATCAATATTATGATGAAAAAGAGTAAGTAAATTATTAAAAGACGGCCCCTCATGAGGGGCCGTCTATAAAATAAACAGAGAGGAGCTAAATTATGGAAGATAACATTATACTCCAATTAAAAAATATAACAAAAAAATATCCAGGTGTAACAGCTCTTGATAATGTTTCTTTAGATATAAAAAAAGGAGAGGTACATGCTCTAGTTGGTGAGAATGGAGCTGGAAAATCAACTTTAATTAAAACTTGTACAGGAGCAATATCTCCTAATGAAGGTAGAATTATAGTTGAAGGTAATGAATTTTCAGAGATGAATCCTAAATTATCAGAGGGAAATGGAATTTCAGTTATTTATCAGGAATTTAATTTAGTAGGAGAACTAAGTGTGGCTGAAAATATTTTTCTTGGTAATGCTATCAGAAATGGCATAGTTATAGATAGAGAAAAAATGATAGAGGAATCTCAAAAAATTTTTGATCAATTAAAAATAGATATAAACCCAAAAACCTTGGTTAAAAATCTTACAGTAGGATATCAACAAATTGTTGAAATAGCCAAAGCTTTATCAAAAAATGCAAAGATATTAATTATGGATGAGCCCTCAGCACCCTTAACTAAATCAGAGTTAAAACATTTATTCGAAATGGTAGATAAACTTAAGAAACAAGGTGTAACTATTATTTATATCTCTCATAGATTAGATGAAGTATTTAGATTAGGTGATAGAGTTACAGTAATTAGAGATGGAGAAAAAATAAAAACATTAAATACTGATGAAACTAATGTTGATGAGCTTATTAATTTGATGGTTGGTAGAGAATTGAAAGAAACTTTTCCTCCTCGGGAATGTAATATACAAGATGATATTTTACTCGAAGCAAATCATTTGACTGGTAATGGAGTTTATGATTGTTCTTTTAAAGTAAAAAAAGGTGAAGTTTTAGGTTTTGGAGGTTTAATTGGAGCAGGTAGAACTGAATTATCTGAATTAGTTTTTGGTTATTCTAAAATTGAATCAGGTGAAATTATATATAAAGGTGAAAAAATATCACCAAAAAGTCCAGAAGAAGCGATTGATTATGGGATAGCTTTAGTACCAGAAGATAGGAAACAGCAGGGTGTTTTATTAGATATAGATATTAAGGGAAATATTTCCATGTCAATTTTGCAAAGAATTTCTTCTTACTCTGTAGTAGATAAAACAAGAGAAATAGATATCTCTAGTAATTATAGAAAAAAAATGAACATAAAAACACCTAATCTTGAGCAAAAAGTTAAAAATTTAAGTGGTGGTAACCAACAAAAGGTCGTTATAGCAAAATGGCTAGCCTCAAATCCAGATTTGATTATTTTAGATGAGCCAACTCGTGGTATTGATGTAGGAGCAAAATTTGAAATTTATAAATTAATAAATCAGCTTGTTGCTGAAGGTAAAACAATTATTCTTATTTCTTCAGAAATGGAAGAATTAATAGGGATGTCTGATAGAATAATGGTACTTGCTGAAGGAGAAATTACTGGGATGTTACAAAAAGATGAATTCAGTCAGGAAAAGATTTTAAATTATGCATCAAAAACTGAAAGAGAGAGTGATTAGGATGGATTTAGCCAAAGTTAGAAAGTATGGAATTTATATAGCTTTAATAGTTCTTATTATATTTTTTAGTCTTAATAGTAATGCGTTTTTAAACCCAGGTAATTTAATTAATATTGCTAGACAAAGTTCTATGTTAGGAATTGCTGCAGTGGGAATGGCTTTTGTATTATTATTAGGTGGTATTGATTTATCAATTGGCTCACAAATTAGTTTGGTAAACATTATAGGTGCCTGGTTAATGGCTAAAGCTGGTATGAACCCGATTTTTGCTATTCTTATATCTTTAACTGTTAGTACCTCAATTGGGTTTATGAATGGTTGGATCATTGCAAATATTAAAATGCCTCCTTTAATTGTAACTTTAGCAAGTTTAACAATTTTGGAAGGTTTAGCCTTTATAATTTCAGGTGGTGTTCCAATTTTTGGATTTCCAGAATCATTCTCTGTAATAGGACAGGGTTATGTAGGATTTGTCCCTGTTCCAGTAATTATAATGATTGTTATAATGGCAATAGGTGCCTTTATTTTAAACAAAACATATTTTGGAAGATATTTTTACGCTGTTGGTGGTAATGAGGAAGCATCTGAATTATCTGGTATCAATGTTAAAAGGGTTAAATATCTTGTTTATACTCTATCAGGTTTATTTGCTGGTATTGCAGGTATAGTTATGCTTTCCAGAACAAACTCTGGACAGGCTATTGCTGGTAAGGGTTTTGAACTCGATGTATTAACTGCTGTTGTGCTTGGTGGAGTAAGTATAACTGGTGGTTATGGTAAAATTTATAATGTTGTTGCAGGTGTACTTATTATGGGAGTTTTAAGTAACGGAATGGTATTAATGAATATAGATTCTTACTATCAGTTGGTTATTAAAGGCCTGGTATTAATGTTTGCTGTTGGATTTGACAGTTATCAAAGATTTGTAGTAGCTAGTGATTAAAGCAAGTTAATAATTTATAACTTATTTAAATTTATAAGCGTATAATTTTATAAGAAAATTTTTGAAATGGAAGTGAATTAAATGAAAGCAAGAATGGAAGATGTAGCAAAAAAAGCTGGTGTATCTACGGCTACAGTTTCTCATGTAATTAATGAAACAAGATTTGTAGCTGAAGATACAAAAAATAAAGTAATTGAAGCTATGAAAGTATTAGACTATCATCCTAATTCTGCTGCTAGATTATTAAGAAGTAAGGAATCAAAGATCATTGGTTTTTTAGTCCCTGATATAAGTAATACATTTTTTACAAGAATCGCACGAGAAATAGAAGTGATTTTAAGTGAAAAAGGATATAATTTAATTGTTAGTAATTCTGATGAAAGAATTGAAAAAGAAAAAGAGCAGTTAAAAGTATATCAATCCCAATTAATTGACGGTTTAATTATGGCACCATCTGCAAATGATCACAGTTATTTAGAAGAAGAATCTAAAGATTATCCTATAGTATTTATTGATAGAAAGCCTGATGGTTTTAACCAAGGAGATTGTGTACTTGTAGATAACGAAAAGGGGTCTTATCAGGCAATTGAACATTTAATCAAAAAAGGTCATGAAAAGATTGGAATTATTACTGGCCTTCCTGGTTTAACAACTTCTACAGAAAGATTAAATGGTTATAAGAAGGCCTTAACTGATTATAATATTGAGATCGACGAAAATTTAATTAAAATTGGGGATTCTAAGTTTGATAGTGGTTATGAACTGACTGAGGAATTAATAAACTCTACAAATATTACTGCACTTTTTGTAACAAACAATTTAATGACTGTTGGATCTATGAATTTCCTTAAAGAAAAAAATATTAAGATTCCTGAAGAAATTGCTATTATTGGTTATGACAATTATGAGTGGGCTACAATTACTGATCCTCCTCTATCTGTAGTAAAACAACCGATTAATGAAATTGGAATCAAAGCTGCTGAATTAATTCTAAATCGTATTTCTGATAAAAAGAAAAATTTTGAAGATGTTAGACTTGAAAATGAACTAATTATTCGTTCATCTTGCTGATATTAAATAAAGATATTAAAAATAAATTTATAAAAGGATGTGTATTAAATGGAAGGGAAAATGAAAGTAGCTGTAATGGAAGGTATTGGGGAAATGGGTTTTGTAGAAAGAGATATTCCAACTCCTGATAAAGATGAAGTTCTTATTAAACTTGAGTATGTAGGGATTTGTGGATCTGACATGCATTATTATGAACATGGAGCAATTGGAGATTATGTTGTTGAACCACCATTTGTTTTAGGGCATGAGCCTGGTGGAGTAGTTGTGGAAGTTGGTGAAAATGTAACTCACTTAAAAGTAGGTGATAAAGTAGCTTTGGAACCAGGAAAAACTTGTGGAGAATGTGAGTTCTGTAAAAGAGGAGATTATCATTTATGTCCAGATGTTGAGTTTTTCGCGACTCCACCAATAGATGGTGTTTTTCAGGAATATGTAGCACATGAAGCTGATTTAGCTTTTAAGTTACCTGATAATGTTAGCACTTTAGAGGGAGCCTTAATGGAACCTCTTGCTGTTGGATTTCATGCTGCCTTTCAGGGAGATGCAAAAATAGGTCAAACCGCTGTAGTAATGGGGGCTGGTTGTATTGGCTTAGTAACCATGATGGCCTTAAAAGCTATGGGCTTAAAAGAAGTATATGTAGTTGATATTTTAGAAAAAAGGTTGAAAAAAGCTTTAGAATTAGGTGCAACTGGAGTTATTAATGGTAAAGAAGAAGATGCTGTAGCAAAAGTTAAAGAAATTACTGGTGGTAAAGGCTGTGATCTAGCGATTGAAACAGCTGGGACTGAAATAACTACTAGACAATGTATTGAAATGACCAAGAAAGGTTCAAATATTGTTCTGGTAGGTTATAGTAATTCAGGAGAAATGACTTTACCAATGAGTTTGGTTCTGGATAAAGAATTAACATTTAAGACAGTGTTTAGATATAAACATAAGTATCCAATTGCTATTGATGCAGTAGCAGCTGGCAAAGTAGATTTAAAAGGTGTTGTAACAGATATCTTTGAGCTTGACGATGTTCAAAAAGCTATGGACTATAGTGTTAATAATAAGAAGGATGTTGTTAAAGCAGTTATAAAAATTGGTGATTAAATAATATTGATAAAATTAAAGGTTTACCAGTAATATTTAAATATTACTGGTAAACCATTTTAAATAATTAAGGGGGTAAATTTATGTTAAAAGACTTAGCTTCAGGAATTCAACATGTAGGAATACCAACAATTGATATTAATAAAACAGTTGATTTTTATCAAGGTCTAGGTTTTGATTTGGCTTTTAGTACAACTGATGATTCTGGAAATCTTGATGTTGCTTTTTTAAAGTTAAAAAATTTAGTTATAGAAACATATCAGGAGGGTACAGAATTATCTCAAACGGGATCTATTAATCATATTGCAATAGATGTAAACGATGTAGAAGAAGTATTTAAAAAACTAATGGAAAAGAATTATGATATTTTAGATAAAGAGATTAATTTTTTGCCTTTCTGGCAAAATGGAGTTAAATTTTTTACTATTAAAGGACCAAATAATGAACAAATTGAGTTTTCAGAAATGCTTTAAGTTGAAAAAATTGTTAATCAGATTTGGGAAGGAGATTTTCAATGCAGGGAGTAATAACTTTAGGAGAAGCTTTAATTGACTTTACACCATTAGATGATCAGAACATGGATTTTCGTAAAAACCCTGGAGGAGCTCCAGCAAATGTTGCTGTTGCTTTAAGCAGATTGGGGATAGATGTTAGTTTTATCGGTAAGGTTGGAGATGATGTTTTAGGTAACTTTTTAGCAAAAAAATTACAGACAGAAAAGGTTAATATTGATAATTTGATTTTAACTGAGGAAGCAAAAACAGCAATTACTTTTGTTACTCTAGATGAAGATGGAGACAGGAGCTTTGATTTTTACATAGATCCAAGTGCTGATCGATTTTTGAGAGCAGATGAGATTAACAGCAAATTATTTAAAAAAAATAAGATCTATCATTTCGGTTCAATTTCTTTAATCGATGAATCAGCAAGAACTGCAACAAAAAAAGGGATAGAGCTAGCACATCAAAACGAGATGTTGGTCTCTTATGATCCTAATTTAAGGGAAATGCTCTGGGATTCTCTTGCTGAAGCAAAAGAAATAATTTTATCTGTTATGAATAAGATTGACATTTTAAAAGTTTCAGAAGAAGAGCTTGAATTTTTGACAGGGGAAAAAGATATTAAAAAAGGAGCAGAGGAGTTAAAAGCTGAATATGATATCCCAGTAATATTCATTACCTGCGGCAGTAAAGGTTCATATTATTTTAAAGATCAGCTTGGTTTTGTAGAAGCCTTTAAGGTAGATGCAGTAGATACAACTGGGGCTGGAGATGCTTTCATGTCTGGAGTTTTATACAATTTTAATAAGGTCGATTTAACCCTTACAGAAATTGATAATAAGTTTTTAGAGAAAACTTTAAAATTTGCCAATTATTCAGGTTCGCTGGCAGCATCAGCAAGTGGTGCAATGGCTGCATTACCTACATTAGCAGAAGTACAGGAATTAGAACTATAAAATTACCTAAAATAGGAGTAATAATAATGATTAAAGGAATTATTTTTGATATGGATGGTCTTATGTTTGATACAGAGAAACTTTCTAAAACGATATGGAAGAATATAGGGAAAGAAAAAGGATATAATTTTGATGAGGATTTATTTGACCAGCTTATTGGCACAGATATAAATACTACAAAAAATATTTTTAAAGATAAATTTGGGTCTGATTTTTCTTATGATAAAATGAGAAAAAGAAAAGGTAAAATTATGGCTAAAAAAATAAAGAAAGATGGCGTGCCTATAAAAAAAGGATTAAATGAGACTATTAAATATTTGAAAGAAAATGATTATAGGATCGCTGTTGCTTCATCCAGTTCTAAAGAAACTATTGAATTTTATCTTAGATCAGCTGATTTAAATGGAGAAATTGATTCTATAATTGGAGGAGATGAAGTAAAAGAAAGCAAACCCAATCCAGAAATTTTTAATAAATGTTGTGAAAAAATGAACATAAATAAAAAAGAAACTTTAATTCTAGAAGATTCAATTAATGGAATCTTAGCTGCTGATAAAGCAAATATTAATGTAATATTAATTGAAGATATAGTTAATGTACCTGATGAAGTAAAAAAAATGGCTTATAAAGAATTAAATCATCTAGGTGAATTGCCTAATTTTTTGGAGAAAATTAATAATTAAATATTTATCTTTGAAATTTAATCCATTAAAATAATATTAATAAAGAAAATTTAAAGCCCTTAGATTAAGTGAGAGTCTGCTTAATTTAAATGGGCTTTTTTCTTTTTCGGGGGAAATCTATTTTTAAAGCCTGATTGAGACAATCAAACGCTTAAGTATTTTGCATTTAGGTGAGAATTTTAATATAATTATGATAGACAACTTATTTAATAGTAGAAATGTAAAGTAGAAAGGAAATGTTATGATAATTGGCACCGGAATAGATATTGTGAAAAATAGCCGTATAGAAAGCTTGATTAAAAAATATGGACTGCGGTTTTTAAAAAAAATATATTTAGATAATGAAATTGAATATTGTTATAATAAAGTTAATGCCACTCCCTCTTTTGCTGCTCGTTTTGCTGCCAAAGAGGCAGTACTTAAAGCCCTTGGTACGGGAATGCGCAAAAACAGCTGGCATGATATCGAGATATTTAATAATCAACTGGGGAAACCGGAAGTTAGATTATTTAATAATACTTCTAGTAGAGCAGTAGAATTAGGAGTAAACAATATTTTTTTGAGTATTTCTCACGAAAAAGAATACAGTGTAGCACAAATCATTTTGGAAGGAGCTTAAAAGAATGTATGTTTTGACTCCAGAATCAATGGCAAAGTGTGATCAGGAAACTATAGAGGCTGGTGTTCCAGAAATTTTATTGATGGAGTCTGCAGCCCGGGAAACTGCTGAATTTGCAGACAAAATTATAGAAGAGAAATTATTGAACAGAGTTAATTACTATCAAAAATCTGAAAAGAAAAAAAATAAAAATTTTAGAATTACAATTCTGGTGGGTAAGGGCAATAATGGGGGAGATGGTCTGGCAGCAGCTCGATTTCTGGCCAGTAAAGGTTATCGGGTTGAGATAGTTCTTGCTGCCGCTGTGGAGGATCTTTCTGGTATCAACAAGAAAAATTTTGAACTCTGTCTTTATCATAATCTTAAATACTATCAATTTGATGATTTAAATTCGAAAAAATTATTGAGTAAATTAAAGCATAGTGATTTTATCATCGATGCTCTGCTGGGAACAGGTATCAAAGGTCAAGTTAGAGGTAACAGTAAAGAAATAATTGCTTTGATAAATCAGGTAGTTGAAGAAGATGGCAAAAAGGTTCTGGCTGTAGATATTCCTTCCGGGATTAACGGGGAAGATGGAAGTGTAGCCGGGAGAGCGGTTAAGGCTGATTATACTGTAACCATGGCTGCCTATAAACGGGGACTGCTTTTATATCCCGGCAGTGATTATGCCGGCAGAGTTGAAGTAGTAGATATCGGAATTAAAGAAGATGTAATTGCTAAAAATAGTAAAGATCTTAAGTTGTTTACCAGAAGTGAAGCTCAATCTTTACTGCCGTCTAGAAAAAATGACGGGCATAAGGGTACTTTTGGCAAGATTGCTTTTCTGGCTGGCTCCAGAGGGATGGGGGGAGCTCCCCTTTTAAGCTCAGAAGCAGCTCTGAGAAGTGGTTCCGGGCTGGTTTATCTTCTGACAGCAGCTGAGGTCGAAGCTGGGATTGCAAATCAATTAAGGGAGCTTTTAAGCATTCCTCTGGCTTCCAGTGATGGAATCATAGCAGAACAGTCACTTGCCAGGATTTTAGATTTTAGTGCAAAAGCAGATCTGCTGGCAGCTGGCCCGGGTCTGGGTAATAATCAGGCCACCCAAAAAGTTATCAGAGGTATCCTGGAAAACCTGAGTCTGCCGCTGGTACTTGATGCTGATGCACTTAATTCAATTACAGATCTAGATTTATTAAAAAAATATGACGGGGAAATATTAATTACTCCTCATCCTGGAGAAATGGCCAGGCTGCTTGATAAATCAATTGCGGAAATCAATCAAAATAGAATTAAAATCGCTGCAGATTTTGCCAAAAAATACAGGGTTAATATTATTCTCAAAGGGGCTGCAACAGTTACTGCAGCAGCTGATGGTAGGGCCTATCTTAACCAGACAGGGACTAACGGAATGGCTACTGCCGGTAGTGGTGATGTTTTAACAGGTATTGTTTCTGCCCTGATTGGTCAGGGGATGCCTATTTTTGAAGCGGCCGCACTGGCTGTTTATGTTCATGGTAGAAGCGGAGAACTGGCAGCAGAGCAAAAAAGTGATTTTGGCTTAAAATCAGGTGATTTAATAGACTTATTGCCAGAAGTATGGAATTTTTTAAAAATTAAATATTAAGGAGTTAAATAATGATACTATCAGATAATACAATAAAAAAAATGTTAGCAAATAAAGAACTTATTATAGATCCTGTTGATGAAATGCAGATTCAACCAGCTTCTGTTGATATGAGGCTGGGTGATGATTTTCTTAAAGTAGATGAAAATTCTCTGCCTTTAATGACTTTAAACGATCAGGTACATTACGAAGAAGTAAAAGGTTCAGAAATTATTATTCCACCGCATTCATTCTTACTTGCTACAACAAAGGAATATATTAAACTACCCGATAATTTAACTGCCTTTGTTGAAGGAAGAAGTTCTATTGGTAGAATGGGGCTTTTTATTCAAAATGCGGGCTGGGTTGATCCCGGATTTGAAGGGCAGATTACTCTGGAACTTTATAATGCAAACAGACTTCCGATAAAACTGGAAGCTGATCGCAGAATCTGTCAGCTTGTTTTCGCCTCGATGGATAATAAAGCAGATAACCCATACCGGGGAAAATATCAGGGGCAGAAAAATACAGTTGGCACCAGAGTTTTTAAAGATCCAGAAAATAAAAAGAGATAGACCTGGAGGTGTAGTTATGGTAACATTAGTTATTTCGAATATAGATAAAAGTATTGGACCTGGTGACATTGTAGGTGCTTTTATCAATGAAGCCGGGACAGCAAGTGATGATATTGGTAAAATTAATATAGACCAGAGAAATAATAAAGCTGAGGTAGAGGTGAACTGGGATTCTGCCTCTCAAATTATTGAAGCCATGGATAATAATCAGATTGGTGGAGTTCAGGTTCAGGTAAGTGCTAAAAATCAGGATGACTTAATTGATAAAGAAATTATAAATTATTATAATAAATTTCATAAATTAGTGGATTTAGAAAGAGAGGAAGAAATAGATAGACATAAGCTGGAAATAAAATATTTATCGGCCAGAGAAAGACAGGCAAAAGGGAGAACATTATTAGATCTACACGGAAAAGATAATGGCACCACTTTCGGCCACCGACCTCTGGTAAAATTTACTTCTAAATATCAGGGAGAACGGCTGGCAGAGACCCAGATAACTCCTGGAGATTTAGTAATGATCAGTCTAAAAAAGCCTTTACATCCAGATAATCCTACCGGGACAGTGGTAGAAAAAACATCTTATTCGATCACAGCTGCTTTTGAGAGTCACCCCCCTGAGTTTATTTATAATAAAGGGGTAAGACTTGATTTGTTTGTTAATGATACCACTTTCCAGAGAATGTTTACTGCTCTGGATAAAATAAAAAATCCCGAAAACGAGCTGCAGCAGAGAAAAAGAGATATCCTGCTGGATAGAGAAAGAGCAAGATCTGCTGAGAAAAAGGAATTAGAACTTGATTCTCTTAATCCTTCTCAGAAAAATGCAGTAGAAAATGCGCTGGCTGCAGAGGATATTTATTTAATTCAGGGGCCTCCTGGAACCGGTAAAACTGTAACAGCAGTGGAACTGATAGCTAAGGCTGCTGCACAGGGTGATAAGGTTCTGGCAGCGGCAGATTCGAATACAGCAGTTGATAATTTGCTGGAACTGCTGGCTGAAAAAGAGCTTAATGTAATTAGAATTGGGCATCCAATTCGAGTGACTAATAAATTAAGGGAACATACCTTAGATGAGATAGTTTTAGAACATCAGGATTATTTAGACGCAGAAAAATTGCGAGATCAAGTTTCTGATTTAATCAACAAACAGGAATCTTATATTTATCCTGGTGGAAAATACAGAAGAGGTTTATCAGACCAGGAAATAAAAAATTATGCAGAAAAAGACTTGGAACATCATGTTCGAGGGATCAGTCCTGAGGTTATTGATGAGATGGCAAGCTGGTTGGAGCTGCAGGAGAAGATAGATAAGTATTTTAAAGAAATAGAAAGGCTGGAAAATAAAGCTGTAGAAGAACTACTGGATCAGGCTGATGTTATATGCACTACCAATATTACAGCCGGTTCTGAATTGTTAGAAAACAGGGAGTTTGATTTAAGTGTAATAGATGAGGCAACTCAGGCGACACAACCGGCTGCTTTAATCCCTTATCTAAAAGCTAAAAAAACGATTTTGATCGGTGATCATAAACAGCTGCCTCCGACAGTTGTCAATCAGGAAGCCGCAGAAAATGGTTTAAGGGTTTCCTTATTTGAAAAGTTAATTGAAAATTATCAGGAAGATCTCAGCTCTCTGCTGGAAATTCAGTATAGAATGAATAGAAAAATTATGGGTTTTTCCAGTATTTATTTTTACAATAACAACCTTAAAGCAGCTGCTTCTGCAGCAGAACAGAAAATAGATGATCTGGGAGTTGAAATATCTAATGAGGATTGTTTTACAGATAAATCATTAAAATCGGAATATCCCTTGGTCTTTCTGGACACCAGAGAAATGAAGTCAGCGGAAAGGTCCTTTGAAGGTTCAAATTCTTATGATAATCCTGTTGAATCAGAAATTGTACTTGATATCCTTGATCGAGCTCTTAAATCTTCTCTGTCAGAAGATGATATTGCGGTGATTGCAGCTTATAAAGATCAGGTTGATTTAATAAATCAGCATAATAAATTTCAAAATGTTGAAATTGATACAGTTGATGCTTTTCAGGGAAGAGAAAAAGAAATGATTATTTTTTCTGCTGTCCGCAGCAATCAAGAAAATAATATTGGTTTTTTAAGAGATTTGAGACGACTTAATGTTGCTTTAACCAGGGCTAAAAGAAAAATGATTTTTATCGGTGACAGCAGCACAATCTGTGAGCATGATGCATATGATAAACTGCTTAAATATATTAAAAAAAGTGGCCTCTATTATAAACTCTAGTTAGTTTCTAAAATTATCATTAAATATCCAGATATTATATTTCTCTGGAGAGCTTTTACAGAGATATAAAAAAATGATTGATCCCAGTAATATCAGTAATTTAAAGGGATATTTTTGTTGACACTATTCAAATTTTAAGATATAATTAGAGTGTCTAAAAGTATTTCGAAATTATTTTAGGATGAGGTGATCAGGAAGTGGAGAGGCTGCGCCGCAAGAAAAACTTTAGTAAAAGTGAAAGAGAAGAGATTGCCAGAGCAATGGTTAAGGGCTATGAAAAAATGGCTGCAGTAAATGAAGATCTTATTCGAAATGTTTCTCTACTTAAGGATGGGGCTAATTAGTCTCATCTTTTTTCTTCATTTTTCAAAAATCTAGCTGTTAAATTGATTAATATCAACCAAATGGTAGGAAAAAACAGCTGAAAAGCAGTGGAGGTGTGTCTGTTGTCAGAAAGCAGAAAATTAAAGATTGAACTTCCCGTATACATTGTGGAAGAAATTGAGTATTATTGTAAACACAATAATCAGAAGCGAAATGCATTTCTAAATCAGGCAGTTAAATATTATTTAAAAGAATTGAAAAAAGAAGAGGTTCGCAATCATCTTCGTGATGGTTATAAAAAAATGGCCGGTCTAAATCAACAATTAGCTGATGAAGGTTTATCTAGTGACTGTTATTCATACTTATGCTATGAACAGAGACTGGTGGAGTGTGAAAAAATTGAAAGTAAAAAGGGGTGATGTTTTTTACGCTAATTTAAATCCAGTTGTAGGTTCTGAGCAGGGAGGAGTAAGACCAGTCTTAATTATCCAGAATGATATTGGTAATAAGTACAGTCCGACTGTAATTGTGGCTGCGATTACTTCCCGGATTAACAAAGCTAAGCTGCCAACTCATGTTGAGATTCCAGCTGATTACAACAATTTGGATAAAGATTCTGTTATCTTATTAGAACAGATCAGAACTTTAGATAAGAAGAGATTACAGCGTCATATAGCTCACCTTGGTGAAGATGTGATCGAAGACGTAAATCAATCACTGGAAATAAGCCTCGGCTTAATAGATTTATAATACATTTTTATCTATTGAGAAATTTCTGCTTGACAGTGTGAAAAAAATATCATATACTTTTGATGGGTATTTTTTTATTGGTTAAAGTGAATATTATCACTACAATCGAGATGTATAGAAATATTTTACAAATTGCAAAAACGGCAAAAATAAGATATTATTTAATTATGGAGGTTAAAAATGAATCTAAAAACGGTCAAATCTCTTCTTAAAACTGAAACTATCTTTGAGGAGCCTGGAGGAAAAGATGATTTTGAGGTAAAAAACGCCTGTGGTGCAGATTTAATGAGTGATGTGCTGGCTTTTTCGAATGAAAAGACTCTTTTGCTTACTGGTTTAACTAACCCTCAGGTAGTACGGACTGCTGAAATGGTGGGGATTAAGGTGATTATATTTGTCAGAGGAAAAGAACCACAGATTGAGACTATTTCTTTAGCCAATCAATTAAATATTTTTCTTTATTCCACAGACAAGCCTTTATTTGAAGCCTGTGGTCTTTTGTATAAAAGTGGGATTGGACCGGAAGAGATGAATTATATAGAAACCTCCAAATAATTTGTCAGGAGTTGATTTTGTCTTTGCAAAAACAACAAATATTGAATAAAGAAATTGAAAGTTTTGATTTTCAAAGTGGGGGAGAAGCTTCAAGTAATTTAAAAAATATTCTGCGCAAACTGGGAGTTCCATCTCAAACTGTTCGTAAAACAGCAATTATTACCTATGAATTAGAAATGAATGTGGTAATTCATTCTCTGGGAGGAGAACTCACAGCTTTAATTTCGGAAGAGGAGCTGGAGATCAGGGTTGATGACAGTGGCCCGGGAATAGAAGATCTTGATAAAGCTTTTACAGCAGGTTATTCTACTGCCAGTGATGAAATCAGGGAAATGGGATTTGGAGCCGGGATGGGACTGGTCAATGTAAAACGATATGCAGATCAGATTGATGTTAAATCATCTAAAGAAGAGGGAACCCATGTGAAAGTAATAATTAATCTAACTAATTAATCGCAGCAGGAGGTTAATAATGACCAAAAAGCATTCTGTGCTCTTAAAAGAAGAAAAATGTGAGGGATGTACAAATTGTGTTAAGGGCTGTCCAACAAAGGCAATCCGTGTACATCAGGGAAAGGCCTGGATTAAAGAAGATCTCTGTATTGATTGTGCAGAATGTATCAGGGCCTGTGAGTATCATGCTAAATACACTAAAACAGATCAACTATCCGAAATTTTGGAGTCCGAATATCCGATTTTACTGATTCCTCCAAGCTTTTACAGCCAGTTTTCTGCAAAAATATCTGCACAGAAAATAAAAAAAGCTATTAAAAAATTAGGATTTAAGGAAGTTTTTGATGTAGCTGATGCTGCTGCCGCTTTATCCCGTAAAACACTTGATTTTTTAAATAATAATTCCGGAACTTATATTTCTACTTCCTGTCCGGTAATTGTTAGATTAATTAAACTTCAGTTCCCTGATCTCATTGAAATGTTAATCCCTCTTAAATCACCAGTTGAATTGATTGCCGAAAGGGTTGAAAGAAAATTTAAAGAAGAAAAAAACATTGTGCCCGATATTTTCTTTTTAACTCCCTGTCCGGCCAAATTAACTACTGTCCAGAGAGCGATCGGTCAGAAAACAAGTTTTTTAAGTGGTGCTATTGGGGTAGAGAATATCTATCAAAATATATATGAGTCACTGGAAGACATTGTTTTAGAGGAAGAAGAAAATCAACTTACAACCCTAGCTACACTCTGGGGAAGTGAAGGTGGAGAAGAAAGTATTTTAAAATCCTGGCAGAATATCAACACTTTAAGTGTTTCTGGAATTTCTGAGGTCAAAAAGCTGCTGGATGAAATAGAAAGAAATAATATTCCAGAAGCAATTAGGTATTTTGAACTCACCTCCTGTACCAATGGATGTATTGGAGGAGTTTTGAATGTCATTAACCCCTTTCAATCTCAATTTAATTTAGAAGAAAGAATAAAAAAAATTAGAGAGATTATGCAAAAACAGAATATTGATTTAATCAGAAAAGATGATGAATTTTATAATTTTGCTCTTTCTAATAAAATTACTGCAGATAATGTTTCGAAACTGGATAATGATTTTAAGAAAGCAATGCAGAAACTGGAGCAGCTGCAGAAAGAAATAGAAATCTTACCCGGTTTAGATTGTGCAGCCTGTGGTGCTCCAGACTGCAAGACTTTTGCCGAGGATGTAATTAACGGGCGCGCCAGCAGAACTGATTGTATATTTATGCTTAGAGAACAGCTTGGCAGACTGGCAGATGATCTTTCGATTCTGGCAAATGAGTTACCGCCGGTCATGGGATCTAAAAAGGAGGAAGCAGATGACAGTTAAAGAACTGGTAGATCAATTTAATTTAGAAGTAGTTGCTGGGCCAGATTTGGACAAAGAAATTGATGGAGCTTATATCGGTGATCTTTTGAGTAATGTAATGGCAAGAGCTGAACAGGGGAATCTCTGGTTGACAGTCCAGGGACATCAAAATGTGGTAGCTGTAGCTTTATTAGTAGAGCTGGCTGCTGTGATACTGGTGGAAGACTTTGATTATGAAGAAAATGCAGTCCAGAGAGCCTGCCAAAAAGGAGTTAATCTGTTAAAAACCAGAAAAAAAAGTTATGCCTTAGCCTGCAGTTTTTGTGAAAGTAAAATTTAAATGCTAAAATTAAAAGCTGATCTTCATCTTCATTCTGTATTATCTCCCTGTGGTGATTTATTGATGACCCCGGAAGAGATAGTAAAAAAAGCTAAAAAAGAAGGGGTTGAAGTTGCAGCTTTAACAGATCATAATACTGCAGAAAATGTAGAAGTTTTTGAGTTTTTTTGTGAAAAGCATAATTTGAAATTTATTCCAGCTATGGAGGCTGAGACAAAAGAAGAAATTCACATTTTGTGTTATTTTCCAGATCTCAAAAGTCTTCTGAAATGGCAGGAAATTGTTTATGGAAGGCTGCCGCAACAGAAAAACGATGAGGATTTTTTTGGGCCCCAAATAAAGTGTGATTTTAAGGATGACTATCAGGCAAAAGTAAAACACTTACTTGCAGGAGCTGTTGATTTGAGTCTGGAACAGTGTCTTGCTCAAGTTAGAGAACTGGGTGGGATAGCAGTACCTTCTCATCTGGATCGAAAGCACAGTATTATTTCTCAGCTGGGTTTTATACCCCCTGAGCTGAATTTAATTACAGCTGAAATATCCAAAAATACTAAGCCGGAAATAGTACTTGAAAAATTTTCTTATTTAAATGAACTGCAGTTTATGCAGAATTCTGACAGCCACTATCTTAAAGAAATTAAAGCCTATCAGAGGCTGATAGTTAAGGAGTTTTCATTTATAGAATTTAAAAAGGCTGTCCAAAAAGAAGAAGGCAGAAAGATTGAATTAATTAAAACTTAATTTATCAAGGAGGTAATTATTGATGGCAGAGATGACAGAAGAAAAATTAGCAGAGTTTTTAGAGCCATTAAAAGAGATTTTATCACGTTATGAAAAAAAAGAAAGATACTTAATTCCGGTTTTACAGGAAGCACAGGAAGAATATGGTTATTTACCAGAAGAGGTTATGAAAGAAATTGCCCTGGGTTTAAACCTTTCTTTAAGTCAGGTATATGGGGTTGTAACATTTTACAGTCAGTTCCATCAGCAGCCAAGAGGTAATAATATTATTCGTGTCTGTATGGGAACCGCCTGTCATGTTCGCGGTGGAGAAGGTATTTTAAATGCTATTAAAGATGAACTGGGAATTGAAGCAGGAGAAACAACTGATGATTTAGAGTTTACACTTGAATCTGTAGCCTGTATTGGTGCCTGTGGTCTGGCTCCAGTTATTATGGTCAATGATGATACCCACGGCCGTTTAACTCCAGAAAAAGTTCCTGAGATTATGGCAAAGTATAAATAAAATGAGGGAATTATCTCTTCATATTTTAGATATTATTGAAAATTCTCGGAGAGCAGAAGCCGATTTAATAAAAATTAAGATTGAAGAAAAGATAGAAACTAATTTATTAAAAATAGTGATTAAAGATAATGGTAATGGTATTTCTCAAAAAAAATTAAATGAGATTACTGATCCCTTTATTACTTCCAGAACTACCAGAGAAGTTGGTCTGGGTCTATCTTTATTTAAAGCAGCTGCCGAAAGTTGTGGAGGGAGATTTGAAATCGATTCTCAAATTGATAAGGGTACCAGGGTAACAGCAGAGTTTGAATATGATCATATTGATCGAGCTCCTCTGGGAGATATGACAACTACTCTCAGTAATTTTATAGCAGCCAATGGTGATCAGGTAGATATTATTTATCAACATCAATATCAGGAAAATAGTTTCAAATTTGACAGCAGAGAAATTAAAGCAGAGTTGGAAGATCTTTCAATTCAGTCCAGGCAGATAATTTCCTGGATTAGAGAATATATTGGAGAAAATTTAGCAGAAATCCGCGGAGGTGAAGCTTTTTAATGAAATCTTTAGCAGAATTAAAGGAATTAAGAAATAAAGTACAGAAGGAAATGAAAAAGCGTGATCAGGGAACAAAAGCAGAAATTATTGTTGGAATGGGAACCTGTGGTATTGCAGCAGGAGCCAGAGATATTTTAAAGGCTGTATTGGCAGAAATTGAAAAACGCGATCTTGATGTCAGAGTAACTCAAACCGGATGTATTGGTATGTGCGAAAAAGAACCTCTAATCGATGTTAAACTTCCTGGTAAAAAAAGAATTACTTATGGAAATTTAAGTGAAGCAGATGTACAAAAGATTATTACAGAACATGTAGTAAATGGTAATATAGTAACTGATTTAGTAATCGCCCGACACAACTAAGAATAATAAGGAGGTACTTGTAAATGAAGGATTCTATTTATCGTTCCCATGTATTAATTTGTACAGGAACAGGATGTGTATCATCTGGAGCTAAAACTTTAAAAGATTCTTTAAATGAAGAATTAGCTGCAAATGATTTAAGTGGAGAAATAAAAATAGTAGAAACTGGCTGTCACGGATTCTGTGAAAAAGGTCCAATTATGATTGTCTATCCAGAAGGAGTATTTTACTGTGAAGTACAGTCAGATGATGTGGCAGAAATAGTAGAGGAACATTTATTGAAAGGTAGAACTGTAGAAAGATTACTTTTTAAAGAACCAATGACAGAAGAGCAGATTCCATCTTATCAGGATATTGCTTTTTATAAAAAGCAGCAGCGGATAGCATTAGCTAATTGTGGTAAGATTGATCCGGAAGATATAGATGAATATATTGCTTTAGGTGGTTATGAAGCAGCAGGTAAAGTTTTAACTGAGATGGATGCTCAGGAAGTTGTAGATACTATAAAAGACTCCGGTCTTCGCGGCCGCGGGGGTGGAGGTTTCCCAACAGGTTTAAAGTGGCAGTTTGCTAAAAACTCCGAAAGTGATAAAAAGTATTTGATTTGTAATGCGGATGAGGGAGATCCTGGAGCATTCATGGACCGCAGTATTTTAGAAGGAGATCCCCACAGAATTATAGAAGGAATGCTAGTTGCAGCTTACGCAATTGGTGCTGATGAAGGTTATGTTTATGTTAGAGCCGAATATCCACTGGCAATTAAAAGGCTGGAAAAGGCTATAGAAGATGCTGAAGAATATGGTTTATTGGGTGATGATATATTCAGTAGTGGTTTTAACTTTAAACTGCATATTAAAAAAGGTGCAGGAGCTTTTGTTTGTGGTGAGGAAACAGCTCTTATGAACTCTATTGAAGGTAAAAGAGGTATGCCTACTCCAAGACCTCCTTATCCTGCAGTAAGAGGCCTCTGGGGTAAACCAACGAATATCAACAATGTAGAAACATATGCAAATATTCCTTATATTATTAATGAGGGAGTAGATAAATTTACAGCAATTGGTACAGAAGGTAGTTCTGGTACAAAAGTTTTTGCTTTAACAGGAAAAATTAATAATACAGGTCTGGTAGAAGTTCCAATGGGAACTACCCTAAAAGAAGTTATTTTTGAAATTGGTGGTGGTTTAGGACAGGGCAAGAAATTCAAAGCTGTTCAGACTGGTGGCCCATCTGGTGGTTGTTTACCTGAAGATTATTTAGATCTTCCCATTGATTATGATTCATTACTTGATGCTGGAACTATGATGGGTTCTGGTGGGATGGTTGTGATGGATGAAGATTCCTGTATGGTTGATGTAGCACGATTCTTCTTAAACTTTACTCAGAGTGAGTCCTGTGGTAAATGTACTCCCTGTCGGGAAGGTACAAAAAGAATGTTAGAGATTTTAAATAGAATCACTGATGGTGAAGGTAAAGAGGGAGATATTGAACTTTTACTGGAATTAGGAGAACATATAAAGAGTACTTCTTTATGTGGTTTAGGTCAGTCAGCTCCAAATCCAGTCTTGAGTACAGTTCGCTATTTCCGGGATGAATATGAAGCGCATATTCATGACCATAATTGTCCTGCTGGTGTTTGTTCTGATTTAGCTGGAGCCTATGTAATTGATGAGGAAGCCTGTATTGGCTGTAGTAAATGTGCTAAAGTATGTCCTGTAGATGCAATTAGTGGAGAAATCAAGAATCCATTTACAATAGATCCTGATGTTTGTATTGCCTGTGGAGCCTGTGAACCAGAATGTCCTGTAGACGCAATTTCACAGGGATAAACTCTTATAATAGGAGGGAAATTAATGAGCAAAGTTAAATTAACAATAGATGAACAGACTGTAGAAGTTGACGAAGATAGCTCTCTACTGGAAGCAGCAAAAGAGATCGGGGTAGATATCCCTATTCTCTGTTACCACCCAGATTTAAGTTTACACGGTGCCTGTAGGGTATGTGTGGTAGAAGATGAGGAAAGCGGAAAATTACTTGCATCCTGTGCTTCACCAGTTAGAGATGGAATGAAAATTAATACCAGAAGTATGAAGGCCAGAAAGGCCAGAAGAAGAAATGTTGAATTGTTACTGGCAAATCACCCTAACGATTGTCTTGGTTGTGACCGGAATAATCACTGTGAACTCCAGGATTTAACTTATGAATTAGGTATCAAGTCAGAAGATGTGGAAAAATTTGCCGGAGAACAGAGTGAATATGAGATAGATGAAACAGGGCCAGCTTTAAGAAGAGATCCAAATAAGTGTATTCTCTGCGGCCGCTGTGTTAGAATCTGTGAAGAAGTCCAGGGGGTTTCTGCTCTGCAGTTTACTGAGCGCGGTTTTAATTCAATAGTAACTACTGCCTTTGATTTACCACAGGCAGAAATTAACTGTGTTAACTGTGGTCAGTGTGCAACTGTCTGTCCAGTTGGAGCAATTACTGAAATAAGTGAGATAGATAAAGTGTGGGCTGCTCTGGAAGATGAAGACAAACATGTTTTAGTTCAGACTGCTCCTTCAATTCAGGCAACTCTGGGAGAAGAGTTTGGAATGGAAACCGGCACAGTTGTCAGAGGAAAAATGGTTGCAGCTTTAAGAAAACTTGGTTTTGACCAGGTATTCTCAACTGACTTTGCCGCTGATCTGACGATTCTGGAAGAAGGTAGTGAATTTTTAAAGAAATTAAATGGTGAGGGAGAGTTACCTCATATTACTTCCTGCTGTCCGGGCTGGGTTAAAGGGGCTGAGCATAACTTTCCAGATCTGCTCAAACATTTATCTTCCGCCAAATCTCCAATGCAGATGTTTTCTGCCTTAAGTAAAACCTATTATCCAGATCAGACAGGTGTTGATCCAGAAAAAATATATACAGTTGCAGTTATGCCCTGTACAGCTAAAAAATTCGAAAAAGATAGAGAAGAAATTAATGGATCAGATTTTAAAGATACAGATGCTGTGTTAACAACTCGCGAGTTTGCCCGGATGATTAAGGAAATGGGTATTGATTTCACCTCACTTCCAGAGGAAGATTTTGACGAACTAATGGGAGAATCAACCGGTGCTGGTACTATTTTTGGTACAACTGGTGGAGTTGCTGAAGCTGCTGTAAGAACAGTAAAGGAAAAATTAACTGGAGAGCCGCTGGAAAGGTTAAATTTAGGTTTTAGAGGTATTAATGAGGCTGAAGTAAAAATAGGTGATCGAGTTATTAAAGTTGGAATTGCAAATGGTTTTGCAAATGCTCAAAAATTAATGGAAAGAGTTCAGGCCGGGGAATGTGATTTAGATTTTATTGAGGTTATGGCCTGTCCTCATGGTTGTGTTGGTGGTGGTGGTCAGCCGCGCCCAGCTACAAATGAAAAGAAAGAAAAACGCGGTCAGGGTCTGGCAGCTATTGATGATACAAGTAAGATTAGAAAATCACACGAAAATCCACAGATTATCAAATTATATGAGGAATTTTTAGGTGAACCTTTAGGTGGAGAATCACATCACCTCTTACACACTAAGTATAAAGCAAGACCTAAAAATTAAATAATGAAATAGTTGGCTTAGCTTAACTATTTACTAACTAGAGTCGTTCTGATGAAATTTAATCAGGACGACTTTTTTGCTTATTGATAGAAATTACTGCATATAATTGATTATCTTGACAACAAAACTCTAGTTGAGTATAATTAATAGTAGAGTCAATATTCAAAAAATTGACACCCTAAATATTCGAGGATATTATTTTAATTTTTAATTAGGGTAACCGGAAGAAAAGGAGGGCTAAATTAACTTAATTATTTTATTAAAAATAACAGGGAGGTTGATTTAATTGAAAAAATTATTTTCTCAATTACAGCGTATTGGTAAGTCTCTGATGCTTCCAATCGCAGTTTTGCCAGCAGCTGCTTTATTACTTAGACTTGGTGCTGGTGATGTTTTTGATATTCCTTTTGTAATGGCTGCCGGTTCTGCAATTTTTGATAATCTGGCTTTATTATTTGGTATTGGTGTTGCAGTCGGAATCGCTCATGATAGCTCAGGTTCTGCGGGTTTAGCTGGAGCAGTTGGTTATCTTGTAATAACTAATGGAACTCAGGCTATTAATTCGGATATTAATATGGGAGTTTTAGCCGGTATTATTGGTGGTTTAACTGCCGGTGCTTTATATAATCGCTATCACGATATTGAATTGCCTGATTTTCTAGGATTCTTTGGCGGACGTCGTTTTGTGCCGATTGTAACTGGTGCTGCTGCTGTTGTTTTAGCAGGAATATTTGGTTTTATCTGGCCTCCAATTCAGGATGCCATTCAGCTTGCAGGTCAGTGGATAATTGATGCCGGAGCAGTTGGGGTCTTTGTTTATGGATTTTTAAATCGTTTATTAATTCCACTGGGACTGCACCATGTTATTAACAGCTTTATCTGGTTTGTATTTGGTGAGTTTACTACGGCAGCTGGAGAAGTTGTTACTGGAGATCTTTCCCGTTTCTTTGCCGGAGACCCTTCAGCAGGATTTTTCATGTCTGGATTTTTCCCAGTGATGATGTTTGGTCTGCCTGCTGCAGCACTGGCTATGTATCATTCAGCTAAACCGGAAAATAAAGCTGCAGTTTCTGGTATCTTTTTAAGTGTAGGTCTGACTTCATTTTTGACCGGAATTACGGAACCAATTGAATTCTCCTTTATGTTCCTGGCACCAGTATTATATTTAATCCACGCTATTTTAACCGGTTTATCAATGGTTATTACCTATGTGCTAGGTATTCAGCATGGTTTTGGATTTTCTGCAGGAGCAATTGACTACTTCCTAAATTATGGACTTGCAACCAGGCCGCTCTGGATTATTCCAATTGGGATAGTATTTTTTGTAGTGTATTATTTATTGTTCCGTTTCGCAATTGAGAAATTTGATATCCCCACTCCTGGCCGTCTGGGTTCAGAGGCTGCTGATTCTGGTATGAGTGTAATGCCTGAAACACAGAAGCAGAAACAGGGTTCAGTCGAATCTAAGGCAGGTGGAAAAAACAAACCTAGAGCTTATATTGAAGCCCTTGGTGGTAAGGAAAATATTAAAAGTATAGAGTCCTGTATCACCAGACTTCGTCTTGAACTTCGAGACACTTCTAAAATTGATGAGCAGACATTACAGAAGCTTGGTGCAACTGGTGTTTTAAAAGCAAATAAAAACAATGCTCAGGTAGTAGTAGGAACAAAAGCAGAAATGATTGCAGATGATATTAAACAGGAATTAAAGGTAATGGAAGGATAATTATCTTAATTCTATTATTAAGCCGGAGCGTAAAAACTCCGGCTTAAACTTTATTTTAAAAAATAATTCAATCGAGAAAGAAGGGTATATAGATGGTCAAAAGATTATTAAGTTCTAGCAGCTCAGAGCTTTTAAATTATAATAAAGAGGAGCTGCTGCAGTCGATTAAATTATCGGAAGGAAGAACTATTGTTTCTGAAGTAATAGGTGAAGAATCTTTATTTAGAGATTTAAGTAACGCAGAAGTAGCGGCAGCCTTTGGCGCAGATATTTTGCTATTAAACTTATTTGATTTAAATCAACCATTTTTTAAAAATATTAAAAAGGGTAAGGCAGCAGAAATAGTAAGTGAAATAAAAAAATTATGCGGTCGGCCCCTGGGGATTAACCTGGAACCGGTAAATGAAGAAAATATGGAAGCTGATCATTTTGTAAAATTGAGTTCCGGCCGTAAGGCAACTTTAAAAAACATTGGACAGGCAGTTGAAGCCGGATTTAATATGATTACTTTTACCGGTAATCCTTCTGTAGGAGTCAGTAATCAGGCAATAATTGAGGCAGTTAAAATTGCAGATCAAAATTTTGGGGATCAGATTATAATAACGGCTGGCAAAATGCATATGGCCGGAATAGATGAAGATTATCTGGCTGCAAAATACATTGATTCACTAATCTCAGCTGGAACAGATATTATTTTACTGCCGGCAGTTGGTACGGTTCCCGGTATAGACTTAGCTTCGCTTAAAGAAATAATAAAGTTAATTCATAATCGCGGTAAACTGGCTTTAACTGCAATTGGAACTTCACAGGAAAGTGCTGATCCGGAAACCATCAGGGAGATTGCACTGATGAGTAAAATGGCCGGTGCAGATATTCAGCATATTGGAGACGCTGCTTATAGTGGTATAGCTTTACCAGAGAACATCCTGACCCTATCAAAAACAATTAGAGGTAAAAGACACAGTTATCGCAGAATGGCTCTCTCAATTAATCGATAAGTTAAAAATATTATTTATTTTAGTCTGTAAGAATTCAGCTTTCAAGAGCTGCTTAGTGCTAGAACTAAACTTTAAAGTTTTTAAAAAACACTTGAAAAAAATATTAAATACTGTTATTATTAAAGAAATGAATATTTTTTAGAGTGTAACTGTTAAATCAGGCATAATCTAGGAAGGGATAACTTTAATCGATTGGGCAAAGGCTATCTTTTTCTGGATTTTTTAGTCTATTATTACAGCCACTTAACTTGCCGGGGATTTGTAGTTTTTGAGGAGGCTTTTATGGCTGCAGCTGAGAAATATATTATCAAAAAGATATTTAATAATAATGTTATTCTGGCAGAAGAAATTTCTTCTAAAAGCGAATTGATTTTTATAGGGAAAGGGATTGGCTTTTCCCGAAAAAATGGAGATCAGATAAGCAAATCCGAGCTTAATATTGACAAAGAATTTGCACCAATCAAAGGTGAAAAGAGAGAAAATTATATTCAACTTTTAGAAGAAGTTGACAGTAAAATAATTGGAATAACTGAAGAAATAATTGCTATGGCCAGTGAGGAATTAAATGAAGAATTAGATCAGCATATTAGAATTGGTCTGGCTGACCATATAGCTTTTTCACTAAAAAGAATAAAAGATGGGATAGAGGTAGCTAATCCTTTTTTAGCAGAAACTAGAACCCTTTATAATGAAGAATATAATGTGGCAGAAAAAGCGGTTCAAATGATTTCGGATAGATTCGATTTAGATATTCCAGAAAGTGAAGTTGGTTTTATAACCCTGCATATTCATGGAGCCAGGAATGAAAGAGGAATTTCTAAAACTTTAAAAAATACCTCTTTAATTAAAGAGCTGGTAACTAAGGTGGAAACAGAACTTGGTAAGAAATTGGCTTATGAAAGTTTGAACTATGCTCGTTTAGTTAACCATCTGCGTTTTGCTCTGGAGAGGATAGAGACGGGAGCTTCAAATCCGAATCCTCTTTTAGAAAATATTAAGGAAAATTTTGATTTTTCCTTTAAACTTGCAGAAAAACTTGCTATAATAATAGAGGAAAAATTTGATTATCAGGTGCCAGAATCTGAAAAGGGTTATTTAGCTCTGCATCTGCACAGATTAAAAAGAGATCTTGAAACATAGAATTTAATATTAAATTTATAATTTAGCGTGTTACTGTTAGATCAGGCAAAAGCTGATTAGATAGGAGAGTTTAGTTTTAGACTCTACTCTATCTGGTCAGCTTTTTTGCTTTTATATATATTATATCTATAATCAGGATAAATTTAAAAGGAGGATTTTTTAATGAAAGGATTTAAAAATTTACAGAAAATAGGTAGAGCGTTAATGACCCCTGTTTCAGTTTTGCCTGCTGCCGGTATTTTAGTGGCTGTTGGTAGATTGCTGCAGGAACAGAGTGGTCTTGTTGTTGATGTTGGTCAGGTAATGTTTAATAGTGGAATTGCTATTTTTGAACAATTACCGTTGATTTTTGCTCTTGGTGTCTCAATCGGTTTTGCAGGAGATGCTGTTGCAGCTCTCGCTGCTGGAGTTGGATTCGTCATTTTCTCTAAAGTACTTGAAGTTATGGCAGGTATAATTAATATTTCAGAAAAAACAGGTGGAAGTATTGAGTCAATTAACACTGGTGTTTTTGGTGGTATTGTAATCGGAATTATTGCAGCCCAGATGTATAAAAAATTTCATAGTACTGAGCTGCCGCCGTATTTAGGATTCTTTGCTGGTAAAAGACTGGTACCAATTGTGACTGCAGTTGGAGCAGTGGCAGCTGGTGTATCTTTATCATTTATCTGGCCGCCAATTCAGATTCAGATTAATCAATTTGCTCGTTTTGCGATGAACTCTCCCATTGGTCCAGCACTTTATGCTGCAGGTAAAAGAGCTTTAATACCTGTTGGATTACATCATGTTTATTATCCACCATTTTTATATGAATTTGGACGTTTTACTACAGAAGCAGGTCAGGTTTTAAGAGGAGAAACAGCCAGATTTTTTGCTGGTGATCCGACTGCTGGACGTTTTATGGCTGCAGAATATCCTATAATGTTATTTGCTCTTCCAGCAGCCTGTCTGGCAATGTATTTGAGAGCTAAAAACAAAGTTAAAGTTGCTGGTATGTTATCAACTGCTGCTTTAACTTCATTTTTAACAGGTATCACCGAACCAATTGAATTTTTATTCATTTTTGTAGCTCCACCACTTTATTTATTTCATGTAGCCGGTGCTTTTATTTCTGGACTTTTAACAAATTACTTTAATATTAGAATTGGGTATACTTTTTCAGCCAGTGCTATTGACTATGTCTTAAGTCTTTCCAATCTGGGCAGCCCCTGGATGTTCTGGCTGGTTGTGGGACCAATAATGGCAGTTTTATATTTTGTAGTTTTTTATGTTACAATCCCACTTTTTGATTTTAAAACCCCCGGTCGTGGAAGTGATGCAGTAGTAACTGAAGAAACCGAAACCTTTGACAAAGATAAAAGAGCGGAAAATGTTCTTGCTGCTCTGGGTGGAAGTGAAAACTTAGAAAGTGTAGATGCCTGTATTACAAGGTTAAGACTGGAAGTGGTTGATAATAGTCAGGTTGAGGAAGAAGAATTGAAAAAATTAGGTGCCTCTGGAGTTATGAAATCTGGAAGCAGTGTTCAGGTAGTATTTGGACCGGAATCTGATGCTTTAAAAGATAAGATTAAAAATATAATGTAGTAGAGATATATCCCTGATTTATATGTTCTGCTGTAAAAACAAAAGAAAATGTATTATAATAAATAAAAGGAGGCGGTTTGATGTTTAATATATTTAAGAAAAAAGAAGAATATTTAGCAGCACCATTTGCAGGAGAAGTTACTGAACTGCAGTATGTACCGGATGATGCTTTTGCTCAAAAAATGCTGGGGGATGGCTTTGCTATAACTCCAGAAGAAAATGTTGTCAAAGCCCCCTGTGCTGGCGAAATAGTACAGATCTTTTCTACCGGCCACGCGGTGGGGATTAAAACTAAAAAAGGTTTAGAGGTTCTGGTGCATATCGGGATAGATACAGTTAAATTAGACGGCGAAGGCTTTGAAAAACTAGTAAAAAATGGTGATAAAGTAGAAGTTGGAACTCCACTGGTTGAGGTGGATTTAGACTTTATTGAAGAAAATGCACCTTCAATAACTACTCCAGTTATTATCACCAATATGGAAAAGGTAAAAAGTATGGAAATTCTTAAAAAAGAAAGAGTCAAGGCAGGAACTAAAGTTTTAAAGGTAGAACTGGCTTAATCAGTTCAAATAAATTAATATTAGACTTAGAAATGGGGGATGGCTGTTGATGCTTACAGTTATTCCCCTTTTTATCTTTAATTAAATTTGATATAATAAGTTAAAGTGACTTTATTCTTATTCAGGGACAGGATGATTTGATAATGAAATTTAAAAGAATTGTAGTTAAAGTCGGCAGCAGTACTTTAAGCAATCAAAATGGTAAACTTAACTTTTCTCAAATTGATGCTTTAAGCAGACAGCTTGTCGATCTCGAAAATCAGGGAAGAGAAATTATTCTTGTTAGTTCAGGGGCTGTTGCAGCTGGTATGGGCGAACTTGGTTATGCCAAAAGGCCAACTTCTATTCCCGAGCAGCAGGCCTGTGCAGCAGTTGGACAGGGTCTTTTAATTGGGATATACAACAAATTTTTTAGAGAATATGGGGCTAAATGTGCCCAAATTTTACTGACCTCAAGTGATTTAGAAAATAGAAATCGCTATTTAAATGCATTTAATACTTTAAAAACTTTAATTGATCATGGAGTAATCCCGGTTATTAATGAAAATGATACAGTTGTTACCAATGAGATAAAAGTCGGTGATAATGACACTCTGGCAGCTAGAGTTGCCGGTCTGGTAGAAGCGGATTTACTGGTTAATCTCTCAGATGTGGACGGGCTATATAATTCTAATCCAGATCTGGAAAATGAGAACGCAAAACTAATTTCTAAGGTGGAAAATATTACAGCTGAAATAGAAAAGATGGCCGGTGGTAAGGGCAGCCGGGTCGGGACCGGTGGTATGGAAACTAAAATTGAAGCTGCAAAAATTGCTGTCAATTCTGGTGTTGTAATGATTATTGGTCCTGGAAAAGAAAAAAATTCACTCTTAAAAATAGTGGAAATGGCTGAAAATGATAAATTTGATCTGGGAACCACCTTTTTAACAGCTAAAGAAAGACTTTCTAAAAGAAAGCAGTGGTTGAACTTTAATCTGCCACCTATGGGAAAAGTAGTAGTTGATCAGGGAGCAGCAGAGGCTCTGCTAAAAAGAGGTAAGAGTTTACTTCCGGGTGGAATTGTTGAAGTTAAAGGAGATTTTAATAGTGGTGATCCGGTTACTATTAGTAATGGTCGGGTGACGATTGGAAAAGGAATTGTTAATTACAGTTCTGAGGAAATAGAAAAAATTAAAGGTGCTCATTCAAATGAGATAGATAAAATTCTTGGATATTTTAATAAAAGTGAGGTTATCCACAGAGATAATATGGTTATAGGAGGAGATAATAATGAGTATTAGAGAAGAGTTAATTTCACAGGCAGATTCAGCAAAAAAGGCAGCTCGCAAACTGGCAAAGGCAGGGACTAATGAAAAAAATAAGGCCCTGAATTTAATTGCAGATAAGCTGCTGGAAAGACAGGAAGAAATTTTAGAAATCAACGAAAAAGATATGCAGAAGGGTAGAGATAATGACCTGAGTCGGGCCCTGCTTGATCGACTTAAGCTGACAGAGTCCAGAATTGAAGGTATGGCTCAGGGGTTGAGAGAGGTTGCTGGCCAGGAGGATCCAATTGGAGAAGTACCTCAAATGTGGAAAAGACCAAATGGACTCCAGATCGGGAAAATTAGAGTTCCACTTGGTGTTATCGGGATTATTTATGAAGCTCGACCTAATGTAACTGTCGATGTAGCGGGACTCTGTTTAAAATCTGGAAATACTGTTATTCTGCGTGGTGGCTCGAATGCATTCAATTCCAATCAAATCTTAACTAATATTATTCAGGATGGTCTGCTGGAGGCCGGACTACCCAGAGAAGCAGTACAGCTAATTGCTACCACTGACCGGAAGGCGGTAGATATCTTATTTACTTTAAATGACTATTTAGATGTTTTAATCCCCCGGGGTGGAGCTGGTCTGATTCAAAAGGTAGTGAACGAATCCAAGGTGCCCGTAATTGAAACAGGAGTTGGAAATTGTCATGTTTATGTAAATAAAGATGCAGATCTAACAAAAGCTAAAAAGATTGTCTTTAATGCAAAATATTCTCGCCCTGCAGTCTGTAATGCGGCGGAAAGCCTGCTGGTTGATCAGGAAGTTGCTGAGGAATTTTTACCTGAGATGGCCCGGATTTTTGCAGAAAGTAATGTTGAATTAAGGGGTTGTGAACGCACTAAAAAAATTGTTCCTAAAGTAAAAGAAGCTGCAGAAGAAGATTATGCAGCTGAATATCTGGATTATATTATGTCTGTAAAAGTTGTAGATAATTATGAGGAAGCTGTAGAGCATATTTATCAATATGGGACCAAACATTCGGAAGCTATAGTTACTGAAAATTATACTACTGCCCGTGCTTTTCTGGATGATATTGATGCAGCAGCAGTTTATGTAAATGCTTCCACTCGGTTTACCGATGGCGGCCAGTTTGGTCTGGGAGCTGAGACAGGAATTAGCACCCAGAAGCTGCATGCTAGAGGTCCAATGGGACTTAAAGAATTAACGACGACAAAATATATAATTATGGGTGATGGTCAGATTCGCGAGTAAGCTGGAGGAGGACTTTGAGATGAAATTAGCAATTATTGGTCTGGGCAATATGGGTCAGGCCATTATAAGTGGAATTTTAAAGCAGAACATAATTACACCTGAAAATATAATAGCAGCCGATAGAAAATTCTCTGATCCAGATTTTAAACTTCAGGATCAATTTTCGGGAATAGAAATTACAGAGGATAATCAGCAGGCAGTTCAGAAAGCTGATTACATTATTCTGGCAGTTAAACCACAGATAATTAAATTTGTACTGGAAGATATCAAAAAAGATGCCGCCTCAAAAGTTATTATTTCAATTGCAGCAGGAGTTAAAACAGATATGTTGGCTCAGTATTTCGGCTCAAATGCCAGAATAATAAGAGTTATGCCCAATACTCCGGCTTTAGTGTCTCAGGGGATGAGCGCACTTTATTATTCTCCGTCTGTTGAGGCAGACGAAAAAGCATTTGTAGAAAAAATATTCAGAGCCCTGGGGAAAACAGCAGAGGTTAAGGAAGATGAAATGGATGCAGTCACTGGTCTCAGTGGTAGTGGGCCTGCTTATGTTTATCTTTTTATAGAAGCTTTAGCTGATGCAGGGGTTTTAAATGGTCTTGATCGACAAACTGCCCTGAAGCTGGCTGCCCAGACAGTTAAAGGTGGTGCTGAGATGGTTTTAACTACCGGCAGACACCCGGGAGAATTAAAGGATATGGTCTGTTCTCCGGCAGGGACTACAATTGCTGGAGTTGCTGAGCTGGAGGAGAATGCATTCCGTTCAGCTGTAATTAAGGCCGTTAAAACAGCAGTTGAACGATCTGAGGAGCTGGGGAAATAAATGGATAGCAGTTATTCGATAATTACTGAATCACCTGCTGAGACTAAAGATTTTGGCAGAAAACTGGCAGAATTAATTGAAAACCCCGCTCTAATCTTACTTAAGGGTGATCTGGGTACAGGAAAAACCTTAATTATTAAAGCTGCCGTCTCTGCTCTGGGTTATCAAGGGGATGTTACCAGTCCTACTTTTAATCTGGTTCAGGAATATCAGGCTGAAATCGAGATTATTCATATGGATCTTTACCGTCTTGATAGCAGTGACGAATTATTAGAAATTGGTTTTAAAGATTATTTAAATAGAGATGCAGTGATTTTTATTGAATGGCCGGAACTTGCTCTACCTCTAATTCCGGCTGATTTTATTTTTATTAATCTAGATAAAATTTCTGCTGAACAGAGAAGAATTACTGTTCGGGGAGAAGGAGAACAGAGCAGATTGTTAATAGAAAGGTTGAATAAAGAATGTTAATTTTGGGAATTGATACCTCTACAGATATTTTAGGACTGGCTTTAATGGAATCTGGTCAGCTTAAAGGAGAATATAATTTAAGTTTAAAAAGGCAGCACAGCGAAAAACTGCTACCTTTAATAGAAGAAATTTTTGAGCTCTTAGGTTTTGAAGCTGGAAATCTTGATGGGATAGCGGTAGCTGTTGGGCCCGGGTCTTTTACCGGTTTGCGGATTGGAATTACCACAGCTAAAATGCTGGGGAGGATATTTTCGATTCCGGTTAAAGGAATCTCTACTCTAGAGATTTTGGCAGCCGGAGCTGAGGGAAATTACCTCTTACCTCTGCTTGATGCCAGACGAAAAAGAGTTTATTATTCCTTTTTTCAGCGAATGGAAAACGAGCTTTTCTTAAAAGCAATAAATAAGGCAGCAAGTGCTGGTATTTCAGAACTTCCGGAGATTTTAAGTAAATACCAGGATCAAGAAATTTCAATTATTGGTGAAAAGACTGCTGAAGTTAAAGAAGTTTTAGCAAAAAATAATTTTAGAGTCAGGGTTTTCAGGGCCGAAAAAAATCATCCCCGGGCAGCAGTTTTGGCCAGATTGGGAGAGGACTATCTTAAATCTGGTCAGGCTGATGATATTTATCAGCTAAAACCTGCTTACCTTAAAATACCTCAGGCAGAAATTAACTGGCAGCAGAAATACGGCAGCAAATAATATGGGAGTGGAAAAAGTGAGTTATAAAGATAAAATAAAAGATAAAGATCAGGATATTTATATACTGGCTCTGGAGAGTTCCTGTGATGAGACAGCAGCTTCAGTCAATAAAAATGGGCTGGAGATATTATCTAATGTTGTTTCTTCTCAGGTTGACTTACATAAAAAATTTGGAGGTGTAGTCCCGGAAATTGCTTCCCGCAAACATCTGGAACTGCTGCTGCCGGTAATTGATCAGGCTCTGGCAGAGGCAGGAGTTGAATTTGAGGATTTAGATGCAGTTGCCTCCACTTATGGCCCGGGACTGGTTGGTGGACTTTTAGTGACACTGACTGCAGCCAAGACTATTTCTCTGGCTTTAAATATACCCTTAATTGGTGTCAATCATATTGCCGGGCATATTTATGCTAATTTTATTGCCAACCCTGAGATAGAAAAGCCTCTGATCTGTCTCACGATTTCCGGAGGTCATACAGATTTATTATATTTTGAAGATTTAAGAGGTTATCAGATTCTGGGACGCACTATTGACGATGCTGCAGGTGAGGCCTTTGATAAGATTTCTCGTTTTCTGGGACTGGGTTATCCTGGTGGTCCGGCCATAGAAAAAGCAGCCCGTTCTGGAGATAGAGATGCTATTGATTTTCCCAGAGCTGATTTAGGTGACAGTTATGATTTCAGCTTCAGCGGTTTAAAAACAGCTGTAATGAATCATGTTCACAATGAAGAACAGCGGGGAAATGAGATTGATCAGAATGATCTGGCTGCCAGTTTTCAGGAAGCAGTTGTCGACAGTCTGGCTTCAAATTTGATTAAAGCTGTTAGAGAATATAAAGTTGAGAGTGTTGTGATTTCAGGAGGAGTAGCGGCCAACCAGCGGCTCCGGGAAGTAATAGCTGAAAGACTTAAAGAGCATAACTTAGAGCTGTATTATCCTCCCTTAGAACTCTGTACTGACAATGCAGCTATGATTGGAGCAGTTGCATATTATCAGTATCTAGAGCAGGATTTTGCACCTTTAAGTATTAGTGCTGATCCATCCTTAAAATTGTAGGTGATTAAATTGAAAACCAGTCGAAGCAGAGAAGAAATACTTTTTAAAACAGTTAAAGAAGATAATATTCTGCCTATAACTTCAATCTGTAAGTTAAACTGCATTTTCTGCAGCCACAAAAACAACCCGCCTCAGGTAGAAACTTACAGTTTTGGCCATCTAGATCTGGATTTAATTAAAACAATGATTGAATTTTTAGATCCAGAACAGCCGGTTTTTATCGGAGAATCAGCCAGCAAGATTATAGAGGGAGAGCCCTTCGTTCATCCTGATATTTATCAGATTCTCAAATATTTACGGCAGCGCTGGCCGGAGATTGAAATCAAAATTACTACAAGCGGCTCATTTTTGGAACTGAACCAAATAGAAAGATTAAAGTCTTTAAATCCTTTAGAATTGAATATTTCTTTAAATGCCCCCGCTCCTGAGGAACGGGTTTTTTTAATGAATGATTCCCGGCCGGATAATGTTTTTAAAGTAATTACCAGGTTAAGAGAATTCAATATTGATTTTGAAGCCAGTATTGTTTCGATGCATCAGCTGCAGGGTTTTGAATATTTAAGCAGAACATTTGATTTTTTAGAAAATTACTCTCCCAAAAGTCTAAGAGTTTTAATGGCTGGATTTAGCAGTTATGCAGCAGAAAATTTAATTATTGATCAGGATGAATATTATAAACTGGCTCAATTTATTACTAAAATAAAAGGCAAATATTCTTATCCGATTATTATTGAGCCCCAGCAGATTTCTTCTCTTCAGGCAGAAGTTAATGCTGTGATATCCAATTCACCTGCAGCGGCTGCAGGATTAAAGGAGAGAGACATAATTACTCAAGTTAATCAAGAGCAAGTTGAAAGCAGAGTAGATGCTTTTTATAAAGTTAAGTCTGCTGCAAATCCTGAAATAGAATTTTTAAGAGAAAATAAAAGTATGTCAACAATTATCTCTAAAGGAAAGAAACAAAGTTCAGGGCTAATAATGTCTTATGATTTAAGTCTGGAACAAAAAAGAAAATTGAAAGCTTATGCGGAAGCAGGTAAAAAAGAACAAAATGATCATTTAACTGTAATCCTTTGTTCACAGCTGGCCTATGTTTTTTTAAAAGAATTTCTACAATCTTATCTAAATTCAGCTCAGAATTTAAAACTGCTGCAGACAGAAAATCAGTTTTTTGGAGGCTCAATTATGGCTGCTGGATTATTAACAAATCTGGATTTAATCAAATCTTTAGCTGAGTTCGATAAAAAAATTGAGCGTATCATTTTACCTGAGATAATTTTTGATTATTATGGTAATGATCTCCTGGGGAACCATTACAGTCAACTAGAAGAACAATTTGGAGCAGAAGTTATATTGATTTAATAATATTAAAAAACATGATTGCAGTCCATTAGAAAAATATTTAATGTTATTTAAAGAATCAGAGACTTAATTAATTCTAAGAACATTTATAAGCCTTAGAGGAACAATAATAGCTTTTTAAAGAGTTTGATTTTCCTTTCTGTCTTAGATATTATATTTACAGTGCTTATTAGCACTCGACTCAAATGAGTGCTAATTACTATAAAAGAATATTATATTAGAAGGGGGTTATTTTTAAATGAGTATTAAACCGCTAAATGACAGAGTTGTAGTAAAACATGTAGAAAAAGATGAAGGTGAAGAAAAAACTAAGGGAGGAATTGTACTTCCTGACACAGCAAAAAAAGATGAAAAACCACAGCAGGCAGAAATTATTGCTGTAGGCAAAAATATTGCTCCAGAAGGCGAAGAAGCAGAAGTAGCTGTAGGAGACACAGTAGTCTTTGACAAATATGCTGGAACAAAGGTAGAAGTTGATTCGGAAGAATATATTATTCTTTCAATTGAAGATGTTTTAGCAGTTATTGACTAGCAGCTGATAGATTTAGAATGCTAGTTTATTTTACTGTTAAATATATCTGAACATTAAATTTTAATTTTTTACTTAAAAAGTCAGTTTTAACTATACAGGAGGGTTTTAGATGCCAAAACAATTAAAGTTCGGTGAAGATGCACGCCGCAAGTTAGAAAGCGGAGTTTCTCGTTTAGCAAATGCAGTAAAGGTAACTCTTGGTCCTAAAGGACGTAATGTACTTTTAGAAAAGAGCTTTGGTGCTCCCACAATTACTAATGATGGAGTAAGTATTGCCAAAGAAATAGAACTTAAAGATCGTTATGAAAATATGGGTGCCCAGGCAGTAAAAGAGGTGGCCACTAAAACTAATGATGTTGCTGGTGATGGTACAACTACTGCAACAGTATTAGCAGAAGCTATTTTAAAAGAAGGATTTAAAAATGTAGCAGCTGGTGCCAATCCAATGCTTCTAAAAAGAGGTATTCAAAAAGCAGTAGAAAAATTAACTGAAGAGATTGCTTCAGTTTCTAAACCAGTTGAAGGAAAAGAATCTGTTTCTCAGATTGCTTCTATTTCTGCAGGAAATGATGATGAAGTGGGTAACTTAATTGCAGAAGCAATGGAAAAAGTTGGCCAGGACGGAGTTATTTCAGTAGAAGAATCAAAAAGTATGGGAACTTCTTTAGAAGTTGTTGAAGGTATGCAGTTTGACCGCGGATACCTATCACCATATATGGTAACTGATACTGATACAATGGAAGCTTCTCTTGAAGATCCATATATTTTAATTACAGATAAGAAAATCTCCAGTATTCAGGATATTTTACCATTATTAGAGCAGGTTGCTCAGTCTGGTAAAAGCTTAATGATTATTTCCGAAGAAGTTGAAGGTGAAGCTCTAGCTACATTAGTAGTCAACAAGATTCGCGGAACCTTTAACTGTGTTGCTGTTAAAGCACCTGGATTTGGTGACCGCCGTAAAGCAATGCTAGAAGATATTGCAGTTTTAACTGGTGGTACTCTAATCACTGAAGATCTGGGCTTAAAGCTTGAAAATGCAAGCATTAATGATTTAGGTCAGGCTCATAAAGTGACTATTACTAAAGATGATACAACAATTGTTGAAGGTAATGGAGATAAAGAGAAAATTAAGGATAGAATTTCTCAGTTAAGAAAGCAGATTGAGACTACTACTTCTGATTTCGATAGAGAAAAGCTTCAGGAAAGATTAGCTAAACTAGCCGGTGGAGTTGCAGTAATTCAGGTTGGTGCAGCTACAGAAACTGAGCTAAAAGAAAAACAGCATAGAATTGAGGATGCTTTATCTGCTACCAGAGCAGCTGTAGAAGAAGGTCTGGTTGCAGGTGGAGGTACAACATATCTAGAAGTTATGTCTGCTCTTGATGACCTTAATTTAGAAGGAGACGAAGGAACAGGTGTGGACATTGTCCGCAAAGCTCTGGAGGCTCCAATAAAGCAGATTGCAAATAATGCAGGACACGAAGGATCTGTTGTAGTAGAAAGAGTTAAAGAAAAAGAAGCAGGAATCGGTTTTGATGCCTTAAAAGGTGAATATGTAAACATGATTCAGGCTGGTATTATTGATCCAGCAAAAGTTACACGTTCTGCCTTGCAGAATGCTGCAAGTGCTGCTTCCATGCTCTTAACCACTGAATGCCTTGTTGCTGATAACAGTGACGATGATGATGACGGCAATGGTGGCGGAATGCCCGGTGGTATGCCCGGAGGAATGGGCGGCATGGGTGGCATGGGTGGAATGGGCGGTATGATGTAAGCCCGAACCACTCAGTCAATTAATTGTAAAATTCAGGGATGTATTCTCTTTGATCAGAGAATGCATCCTTTTTCTATTTATCAAAATAATATAACCTCAACTATGCGTAATAAAATAAAGAGTTAGAGTGACGGACTCGATGTCCTAATACTATGACGCACTCAATGTGCTAACACAAATCTATCTATTTGCTATTAACGAGAGATTTGTGCCTCGACCATGCGTAATAAAATGAAGAGTTAGTGAAAATTTTTCTGTTTTAAAAAAGGATTTTTTTAATGGACAGAGAATAAATATTAATAAGAGAAAACTATTTAGCTGTGAAAGTTTAAATTAAAGTTTTTCCTCATAATAATTCCCATAAGTAGTTGTTATCTAGATAAAATAATAATACTAATAAGTTATCTTCAAAATTACTTTGCTTTAAATTTTCACAATTTTTTGCGAAAAGAAAAGGTTTATTTTTCAAAAAATAGAGATAAAATACAGGTGGTGGTAGTAAAAAGATCAGGAGTAAAAATAGTTCATAAAAAAAGCTCTGTAGGATAAGGTGATTATATGAAGAAAAATTTTTTAGTCTATGTATTATCAGACTCTGTCGGAGAAACTGCAGAACAGGTGGCAAGAGCTGCAGCAGAACAGTATAAAGACACAGATTATGATATTAAGAAATATCCTTATGTTGAAAGCAAATCTAAAGTTGATAATATTATAGAAAATCTTAATTCAGAAAATTCAATTTTTGTCTACACTATTGTAAACAAGGAAATATCCGAATATCTGCGGCAAAAATGCGAAGAAATAGAAGTACCCTATATTGATGTGATGGCTCCCTGTCTGGATACTTTTACTAAATTTTTGAATAAGGAGCCTGTAAGAGAATCTGGAGTTATTCGCAAACTGGATGAAGATTATTTTAAAAGAGTAGAAGCGGTAGAATTTGCTGTAAAATATGATGATGGTAAGGATCCACGCGGAATTTTAAAGGCAGATATAGTTTTAATTGGAGTTTCTCGTTCCTCAAAAACTCCTTTAAGTATGTATCTTGCCCATAAAAACTACAAGGTTGTTAATATTCCGCTGGTTAAAGGTTCTAAAGTACCTGATCAATTATTTGAAGTCCCAAGAAAGAAAATTATTGGGTTGATGATTGATCCTTCTGATTTAATAGAAATTCGGAGAGAAAGGATCAGAGTTTTAGGACTTGACAACAGTGTGGATTATGTATCAGTCGAAAAGATTTATGAAGAACTGGATTATGCTGAGAGGATAATGAGAAAAATTGGCTGTCCAGTAATTGATATGACTAAAAAAGCTGTTGAAGAAGCAGCTAATCTAGTTATTGATATCATAAATGAACTTAACTAATAAAAGGAGGGGTTTTGTTGAAGAAATATGTTTATGCCTTTGAAGAAGGTAAAAAGGAAATGAAGTCACTGTTGGGTGGTAAAGGTGCTAACCTTGCTGAAATGAGTAAAATTGGACTGCCTGTACCTCCAGGATTCACACTAACTACTGAGGCCTGTATTCACTATATTGAAATTGGTGAAAAGTTAGAAGATAGCCTAAAAGAAAGTATTTTTGAACATCTGGAAGATTTAGAAGAAAAAGTAGGCAAAGAATTTGGTGATGTCAATGATCCTCTCTTAGTTTCTGTTAGATCTGGTGCTGTAATCTCTATGCCCGGTATGATGGATACAATTTTAAACTTAGGTTTAAATGATGAAAGTGTAGATGGGCTTGCTAAGAAAACTTCAAACCCACGATTTGCCTATGATAGTTACAGACGTTTGATTCAGATGTTTGGTAATGTTGTGCTGGGGATTCCCGGATATGAATTTGATAATTATCTTGAAGATAAAAAAGATGAAAAAGGTTATGATAATGATACTGATTTAACTGTTGAAGATCTAAAAGATATTATTAAAGATTTTAAAGCTTTAATTAAAAATAGAAAAGACATAGAATTTCCACAAAAACCAGAAGAACAGCTATTAATGGCTGTCAAGGCTGTATTTAGCTCCTGGGATAATAACCGTGCTATTTCTTACAGAAATCACAATGATATACCTCATGATTTAGGTACTGCAGTAAATGTACAAACTATGGTTTTTGGTAACATAGGTGAAAAATCTGGTACAGGTGTTGCCTTTACCCGTAATCCTGCTACTGGAGAAAATAAAGTATTTGGAGAATTTCTGCTTAATGCTCAGGGTGAAGATGTTGTTGCCGGAATCAGAACTCCAAAAGATATTCAGGAATTACAAAATCTGATGCCTGATGTTTATGATGAATTTATAGAAGTAACTGAAACTCTAGAACAGCATTACAAAGATATGCAGGATATTGAGTTTACTATTCAGGAGGGTGACCTCTACTTACTGCAGACCAGAACCGGTAAGAGAACTGCTGATGCAGCCGTAAATATTGCGGTTGATATGGAAGAAGAAGGGTTAATTGATAAAGAAACAGCAGTAATGAGAATAGATCCAGAAGATATCAGTCAATTATTACATCCTAACTTTAAAGAAGATGAATTAGAAAAAGCTGATCTGCTGGCTACCGGACTTGCAGCATCTCCCGGGGCAGCTACAGGTAAAATCTATTTCAATTCAGAAGATGCAGCTGAAGCTGCTGCTGATGGTGAAGATGTAATTCTGGTTCGTAAAGAAACATCTCCTGAAGATATTGAAGGTATGGTTAAATCCAATGGTATTTTAACCTCTCGTGGAGGTATGACTTCTCATGCAGCTGTTGTTGCCCGTGGTATGGGTAAATGCTGTGTTGCAGGTGCTGGAGATATTCAGGTTGATGAAAGTTCCAGACAGTTCTTTGTAGATGATCGAGTATTTAATGAAGGAGACTTTATATCCTTAAATGGAAGTACAGGTGAGGTTTATGCTGGCGTTGTAGAAACTACAGATGCTCATTTAACAGAAAACTTTAAGATGTTGATGAGATGGTCAGATAAATATCGGACAATGGGTGTTTATACAAATGCGGATACTCCTCATGATGCAGAAGTAGCACTCGATTTTGGAGCAGAGGGTATTGGTCTCTGCCGGACTGAGCACATGTTCTTTGACAGTGAAAGAATAATTTCTGTCCGGGAAATGATAGTTGCTGACAGCAAGAAAAAACGAAAGAAAGCTTTAGATAAGCTATTCCCTTATCAGAAAGAAGATTTTAAAGGAATCTTTAAAGTAATGGAGGATAAAACTGTAACTGTAAGATTATTAGATCCACCACTACATGAATTCCTGCCGCAAAATGATAGAGATATCAAAAATCTGGCTGATCAGCTGAGTGTTCCAGTAGATGATTTAAAGCGGCTTATTGGGGAATTGGAAGAAATGAACCCGATGCTCGGACACCGCGGCTGTCGTCTGGGAATTACCTATCCAGAGATTTATAAAATGCAGGTTAAAGCAATTATCTCTGCAGCTCTGGAAGTAAAAGAAGAAGAGGGCTATGATGTAAAGGCAGATATTATGATTCCTCTTGTTGGTACAGCTAAAGAGTTAGAAATATTAAGAGAAGATGCTCTGGAAGTTGCAGAAGAACTCCTGGAAAATTCCAGTGTTAAAATTAATTATAGTATAGGTACAATGATTGAGATTCCAAGAGCTGCTTTAACTGCAGATAAAGTTGCGGCTCATGCTGATTTCTTCTCTTTTGGTACAAATGATCTGACCCAGATGACTTATGGTTTCTCTCGTGATGATGCCGGTAAGTTTATCAGTAAATATTTAGATCAGGATATATTTGCTAAAGATCCTTTCCAGGTCCTAGATCAGGAAGGTGTGGGTCAGTTGGTTGAAACTGCAGTTAAACTTGGACGTCAGGAAAAACCAGATCTTAAATTAGGTATTTGCGGTGAACACGGTGGAGAGCCTTCTTCAGTTGAGTTCTGCCACAGAACAGGTTTGAATTACGTGTCCTGCTCACCTTATAGAGTGCCAATTGCACGTCTGGCTGCAGCCCAGGCTGCATTAAAAAATGATTAACTGTTAAATATGAAGCTCTGTTTATAAGCTAATAACTGCTTATAAACTTAACTCCCTCCTGTTTATCTATATATCAGGAGGGAGTTTTAAATATTTAAATCAAAAAAATATTTTATCTAGCCGCAGAACCCTTGACAAAGACAGCAAATCCACTGTATACTTTATTAAATAAAAGCGGAAGGGGAATTAGATGGATTACGATAAGATATTGATTCTTGATTTTGGCGGTCAGTACAGCCAATTGATTGCAAGAAGAGTGAGAGAATTTAATGTATATTCTGTGATTAGAGGCCATGATATTGAGCTGGATGAAATTAAAAAAATTGATCCAGCTGCTATAATTTTTTCAGGTGGACCGGATAGTGTAACATCTCCAGGTGCTCCCGGTGTTGATCAGGGTGTATTTGAGCTGGGGATTCCTATTTTGGGTATTTGTTATGGGATGCAGTTAATGGCTCAGCTCTTAGAAGGCGGTCATGTAGAAAAAGCAGAACAGGGTGAATATGGTAAAGCAGATTTAGAAATTTTTAGCCAGAAAAAATTATTTAAAGAGATAGAAAACCACTCTCAGGCCTGGATGAGCCATGGTGATCATGTAAAAGAGCTGCCTAAAGGTTTTGAAGTGATTGCTAAAACGGAGATAACTGCCGTGGCTGCTATGGCTGATTTTAAAAGAGATTTTTACGGAGTCCAATTTCATCCCGAAGTTAATCATACTATCCAGGGAAAAACAATCCTCCACAATTTTTTATTCAGAATTGTAGATCTTAAAGCCGACTGGAATATGGCGGATTATATTAACGAAGAAGTTGAGAAAATTAGAAAACAGGTGGGACAGGGTAAAGTAATCTGTGGCCTTTCTGGAGGAGTTGATTCTGCAGTTGCCTCAGCTATTGTCCATAAAGCGATTGGAGATCAGCTAACCTGTATTTTTGTTGATCACGGTCTGCTGCGCAAAGGTGAAGCTGAACAGGTTAAAAGAACTTTTGGTGAGGAATTTAATATTCCTTTAATTTATGTAGATGCCAAAAAGAGATTTTTGGACAGACTGGCTGGAGTTGAAGATCCAGAAGAAAAAAGAAAGATTATCGGTGATGAGTTTATTAAGGTTTTTGACGAAGAGGCTGAAAAATTATCCGATGTTCGTTACTTAGTTCAGGGAACAATTTATTCTGATGTTATAGAAAGTGGTGGAACAGATAAGGCAGCAACAATTAAAAGTCATCACAATGTGGGAGGGCTGCCGGAAGAGATGAATCTGGAACTTGTAGAACCATTACATTTCTTATTTAAAGACGAAGTTAGAAAAATTGGTGAAGTTCTTGGTTTACCGGAAGAAATTGTCTGGAGACAGCCATTCCCCGGTCCAGGACTTGCAATCAGAATCATTGGTGATGTTGATTGGGATAAATTAGAAATTTTAAGAAGTGCTGATGCAATTGTGCAGGAAGAAATAAAAGAAGCAGGACTTTATCGTGATATCTGGCAGTCATTTGCAGTTCTTCCTGATCTCAGGAGTGTTGGAGTTATGGGTGATGAAAGAACCTATGGTTATCCGATTATTTTACGAGCTGTAAATAGTGATGATGCTATGACAGCAGACTGGGCTCGTCTACCCTATGAGGTACTGCAGTCAATTTCTAATAAAATAGTTAATCAGGTGGAAGAAGTAAATAGAGTTGTTTACGATATTACATCAAAACCACCGGGAACAATAGAATGGGAGTAATATCCAGGAAAGAGGTGTAAACTTTGTCCCGAAATATAAAGGATAAATTTACTGAACAGCTATTTGAAGCAATTTTAATGCTTGAAAGCAAAGAGGAATGTTATAATTTCTTTCAGGATATAGCTACTATTGGAGAAATAAAAGCCCTGGGTCAGAGGCTTGAAGTAGCCAGAATGCTGAAAGAAGGTTATACATACGATCATATTGTTGCTGAAACTGGAGTCAGTACCGCAACTATCAGTCGGGTTAAGCGCTCTCTGGAATACGGTGAAGATGGCTATAATCTGATTCTGGCCCGTCTGGAAGAAAACAGTAATTCAAATAATTAATAATTATTAAGAAAAAAGCTCATTCCGGGCTTTTTTCTTTGATAATAAATAAAAAATCAAGGGGGAAGAAAATGAAGAAAACAATATTATTTTTACTAACTATTACAATCATTTTTGCAACAGCATTCACCGCTTCTGCAGCACTTGATGCTGAAGCAATTGGGATGGGAGATAACTTTTCTACTATGACAGGTGAGGCAGCCTATTATTCCAATCCGGCTGGACTGGCTTTAAGAGAAAACAATTTTGCTTTAAAGGCAAACTTTGGTTTTTCTGTCTGGAATAATGTTTTTGAGAATAGTGAATTTACTGAAGATGAGATTGAAAGCAAGCTAACCGGTGAGAATTTAATTTTAGCCGGAAGAAGTGCTTTTGGAACTCAGTTTTATTACAAAAACTTTGCTCTGGCTGTTAATGGAAGAGCAGAGGGAATGCTGGAAACAGATAGTGATGCAGCTGAGATTTTGACAGGTGATACTCCAGAAATAAGTCTTGCTGCTTTAAGAGACAAAGGATCAATTACGGTTGATTTTGGTGAAAGCGGAGGTGGAGCAGCTGCCACAGCTGATGTATCTTTAAGTTATGCCCGTGAGATTTTTAAAGACTGGTCTAATAACTCTCAAAATGTAGAAGGGTTATATTTTGGAGCCACTTACCATCATTTAGAAGGAGAGATTTATAAATTTTCTGGTGGAGGAACTATTACTGCAACAGTAAATGATAATGATCCTAATAATCCATATGTAGAATATAGCACTTCAGATGCTGAGTTTTATGAAAATCATTCAGAAGATGGTGAAGCAACAGGAAATGCATTTGATTTTGGTCTGTCAATGAAAACAGGGGGAGATTATACTTTTGCCTTCAGTGCAATGAATATTGGAGAATTATCAGCTGATAGTTCTGTTATTGATGGAACAAGATATGAAGCAACAACAGAAACCAATACTAATGATACTTTAACAGAAAGTCAGTTAAGTGGAGAAGCTGGCGAAATCACTTATCAGCTTCCACGTGTCTATAGATTAGGTATCAAAAAAGAATTTAGTGAAAACACTGTTCTTTATGCTGATTATTCGCGTGTAAGTTATGATGGCGGCCAGGATGATAATATCTATGCTTTAGGTAGTGAATTCAGAAAAACTAAATTTATTCCACTGCGTTTAGGTGTTAATTATTCTTCTTTAAGAGAAGATGTTGAGCTGGCAGCTGGAATGGGTATTAATATCAGCGATAATTTCAAAATTAATGTAGGTATTTCTGATCTAATGGCAATAAGTGATAGTGCTAAAGGTCTTAAGTTTGGAATTTCTACTTTAATTGGGTTTTAATTAATACTGATCAGAAATAAAACAAGATAAAATCAATAAATTAAACTGCCGATCTTTAGTCATTTTTGATTAAAGGTCGGTTTTTTATTTTGAAAAATTTAAATTAAAAGCAGGAATTTCAACTCTGGTCTAGAAACTATAGTATTGGTTTGTCTAAAAAATAATATTTAGACTTTATTTTAAAAACCTGGAGGTTTAAAAATTAATGAGTAAAAAAGATTATGATGTGATTATCATTGGTGCTGGACCGACTGGAATATTTACTGCGATGGAATTTGTAAAAAAAGAAGCAGACTTAGATATTCTAATTTTAGAAAAAGGAACTAATCTGGAAAGAAGGGTCTGTCCAATGAAGGAAAACCCTGGCATGGGCTGTGTTAACTGTCCCAGCTGTGCAATAGTATCAGGCTGGGGTGGAGCTGGAGCTTATAGTGATGGGAAACTTTCGCTTTCTCCTGATATTGGGGGAAACCTGGAAAATTATATTGGGCGACAGCAGCTGATTGATAATATTTCTTATGCAGATGATATTTATATGGAATTTGGCGCCCCGGATAGAGTTTTTGGAGTTGCCGAAGATAAACAGAATGAAATAAGAAAAAAAGCCGTTAAAGCTGAATTGAAATTTATCCCTGCCAGTTTAAGACATTTAGGAACCGGCTACAGTCAGGTAGTTTTACAGAATATGCAGGATTACTTAGAAGAAAAGGGTGTCGAAGTTAGATTTGGAGTCAATGTAAAGAAATTTATTGTAGAAAATGATAAAATTAAAGCAGTAGAAACAGCTGAGGGTGATACAATTACAGCTGATTTTGTAATGACCGCTGCCGGAAGAGAAAATGCAGAATGGCTGACCAACCAGGCTAAAAAATTAGAGATTGAGACAGCAATTAACCCTGTTGACATAGGAGTTAGAGTGGAATGCCCGGCTGCAGTAACAGAATATATGACTGATAATTTATATGAATCAAAATTAATATATCATACCCCAACTTTTGAGGATAAGGTAAGAACTTTCTGTATGTCACCATATGGAGAAGTTGTTAGTGAAAACAATCAGGGTTTGATTACCGTTAATGGTCACAGTCACTCCGATCTTAAGACTCACAATACAAATTTTGCCCTGCTGGTCAGTAAAACATTTACTGAGCCCTTCCATGAACCAATTACTTATGGTAAAGATATAGCTAAACTTGCCAATATGCTGGCTGGAGGAGTTTTAGTGCAGAGACTGGGGGATCTGCTTGAAGGTCGGAGAACTACTGAAGAAAGATTAAAGCGTTCAGTTACCGAACCGACGCTAAAAGATGCAACTCCGGGAGATTTATCTCTGGTCCTGCCGCACAGACATCTTACAGGAATTATTGAAATGTTGAAGGCTTTAGATAAAATTACTCCGGGAATTTATGGACGGGATACTCTGCTTTATGGAGTAGAAGTTAAATTCTACTCTTCCAGACTTGATGTTAAAGATAATCTGGAAAGCAAGGTGGAAAACCTATTTTTCGGAGGTGATGGAGCAGGTATAACCAGAGGATTAATGCAGGCTTCAGTCTCAGGTATAGTAATTGCCCGCTCAATAATGGAAAAGTTAAAAGCAGATAACTAATTAGCTAAAAAGTTATATTTAGTTATATTTAAAAGTGAATACTTAAAAGTGTAAACTAAACAAAAAAGCAATAAGACTCACTCTGTTTAAAGACAGTAAGTGAGCTTTATTGCTTTTCTATATTTTAAAGAAAATAATAAATTTTGTAAATAAAATGGTCTGGCTGCGGGGATTTGAACCCCGGACCTCTTCGTCCCGAACGAAGCGCGCTACCAAGCTGCGCCACAGCCAGCTAATAACATAAGATATTATATCATAATTTCAAAAAATACTAAAGCAAAATTATCTCAGTAATTGTTAAATTTTCACTTGATATTTATTCTCAGCAACTGTACAATTAAATCAAGTTGAGAGTTAAAGTTTTAATATTTTTAACAGGAGGTATAAAAAATGAAATTTTTAAAATTTGACAAAGGCGAAAAAATTCCGGAATTTAAATTGGTAGATCAGAATGAAGAAGAAGTAACATTAGACAAATTTGAGGGTAAAAATGTACTGCTTTCATTTCACCCTTTAGCCTGGACCAGTGTCTGCCGTAATCAAATGCAGGAATTAGAAGATAATTATCAAGAATTCGAAAAAAATAACACTGTCCCTCTGGGAATCAGTGTTGACCCTGTTCCCTCCAAAAGCGCCTGGGCAGATACTTTAGGTTTAGAAAACTTAAAACTTGTATCTGACTTCTGGCCCCATGGAGAATTAGCTACCAAACTAGGTATTTTCATCAAGAAAAAAGGAATTTCAGGTAGAGTTAATATTTTAGTAAATGATCAGGGAGAAATTCTCTGGGCCAAAGAATATGAGGTTCCAGAATTACCTGATATTGATGAAGTTTTAAAAGCTGTAGCTGATAATGCTTAAACTTTAAATTAATTATAATTGGCTGGAATAACTTTATAGTTTTAAATGTTATTCAGTAATAGAGTGAAAAGTTCACAACTAATCTATTCTAAATAATTATATTTAAGAGCGAGTAAATGCCCTGTTTTTAAGAACAGGGTTTTTTGCTTGCTCTTTGTAACTTGTGTTATAATTAAATTTAGTTAAATAATTAAGGGAAATCTATTTTGTAGTCTGAGTTCTGGTAGTACTATTAAAATTTAAAGTTAACAGCTCAAAGCTGACAATAATTTAGGAGTGGTCATTTTGGAGATTTTTTTAATTATTATGGTCTTGATCTTATTTGCAGTGGAAATTGCAGCAATATTTTTACCGGTGCTGCCTGACTCAGTTTTTTTCTGGGCCGCGGTTATTTTATACAGATTAATAAAAACTGATATTAGTTATTCCCCTTATTTTTGGACAGGGGCAGTTCTGCTTACAGTAGTTGTATTTATGGCAGATTATCTGGCCAATGCTTATTTTATAAAAAAACGGGGCGGCAGTAATAGGACAATTATGGCTGCAGTTGTAGGAATGATTGTAGGAACAATTTTTTTAGGACCCCTGGGTTTTATAATCGGTCCTTTTGTTTTAATTTTTATTGCTGAATACTGGCAGAGTAGAAATAAAAGTAATTCTTTTAAATTAGCTATCAGCAGTATTTTTGCTTTTGTAGCCAGTACGGCCTCCCGATTGGGGATGCAGATTTTTTTGATGATCTGGTTTTTTATTGAAATATATTAAATATAAATTAGGTTCAGAGCATATTTATTAAAGGAAATTAAAGGAAATAAAGAAAAATTTAGTATATATTGATATTTTGAGTGAGGGAGGCTGGCAGATGTATAAAATTTACAGCGGCAGTACTGGCAGTGGTAAAACAACAAGATTGAAAACAGAATACCAGCAGCTTGCTGCTGACAGAGGTAGTGAAAAAATATTATTATTTTTAAATTCAGCCCGTTCTGTCAGCCAGTTTCGGGAAGAAATAGATTTGAAAATGCTGGGTAACCTAAATATTTATACATACTTTGGTTTTGTCAACCAGCAGTTAAATAAACACTGGCCGGCTGTGGAAAGAAATTACAGCGGAGCCAATCAGGTGATTGAGCCAACTTTTATGAATATCGAAACATCTCATTTTTTAATGAGTAATTATGTAGCTAAATACAGAAAAGATAAATCTTATTTTCGCAGTATTAAAGCCAGACCGGTACAGATTGCAGTCCAGCTGATTGATAATTTAAATCTGGCGGCTTTCAATATGCTTGATTTCGAAGAACTTGAACAGAGACTGCTCAGCTGGACTCAAAATGAGGAAGAGAGAAAAGAATATGCGGAGCAGTCAATTGAAATTATGAAGACTTTTAGAAACTTTTCGTTAAACTACCGTTTATTTGATTATTCTGCCGCAGTAACTTTATTTAACAGATATCTGCTGCCAGACCAGGAATATCTAGAAAACTTAAATAATAAATATGATTATCTGCTGGTAGATGATCTGGAGAAGATGATTCCTGCTGGTCAGGAATTGATTAAAACATTAACTGAAGCACAGATTAAAGGAATCTTTACTTTTAATGAAAGTGGGGGCTTTAACCGTTTTTTTGGTGGAAATCCGGCTGCGGCTAAAAAGCGTTTTTTTGATTCAGAGGCGGAAATAGTAAAAATAGAAGAAAATTATACTGCAGCAGAAGCCAGCAGCCAGTTAGCTGCGGAAATAAAGTCTGTGGTTCAGGAAAGAAAATCAAATTTAGTTCAGTCATCACTTTTATTAGAAGAAATAGACAGTGAATTAAGAGGAGAAATGTTAATTAAGGTAGGAAAAAAAATTATTTCTCTCTTAAAAAAGGGAGTTGAAGCTGACCAGATAGCAGTTATTTCGCCTAAAATTGATAAGGTATTAAGTTTCAGTCTGCAGCAGATCTTAGAAAAAAATGGCTATCAATTAAGTAATTTTAACCGCTCAAAGCGTTTGATTGATATCCCTTTTGCCAGAGCCTTATTAATATTATATTTGTTTCACTGTGAGCGGACCAACATAGTTGGAGTTTCTTCTCTGCAGCAGGCTCTCTCCCTGCTTTTAGAACTTGATCCACTGCGCTCCTATATTCTGGCAGAAGAGATTGCAGCTTCAGGTATGGAGTTGATTGATCTTGATGATTCGGATTTAAGAGAAAAAATTAATTTTCAGGCAGCAGAAAAATATGATTATTTAAAAGACTGGCTGCATGATAAAAAAGAAGAACAATTAGAAATCGAGGTCTTCTTTCAGCTCGTTTTCAGTGAAGTTCTGGCACCTTTAGATCCTTCGCAGGAAGATATTTTTGCCTGCAGACAGATGATAGAATCAGTTGCTCGTTTTCATCAGGCGGTGGAAAACTTTCATCATCAAAAAGATGATTTAAGTGAGCGTTATATTAATATGATTTATGAGGGAACCCTGGCTGCCGAAACTCTGTTTAAGGGTCAGGAAAAAGAGGCGGGAGTGATCCTGGCTTCTCCTTACAAATTTTTGTTTTCACCTGAGTTAGCAGGTGTTGATTATTTGTTTTTGCTCGATATTTCAAGCAGTGACTGGATGCAGAGTATTGCAAAAGAATTAGTTAATCCCTATATTTATACCGAACAGTGGCAGCAGGTAAATAATTGGGATGATCAGCTTGATCAAAAGATCCGCTTAAACCAGCTCAGTGATTTTTTGATTAGTTTAATTTATAAAGTAAAAAAAGGAATTTATATAGCAGATAGTTTTCTAAACAGCAGTGGTAAAGAACAGGAAGGCCCACTTTATCGCTGGCTTGATGTGAGAGGAGAGTAAGGATGGATTTTAAACCGAGAGCCGGACAGAAAGAAGTTCTAGAGTATCGAGGTGGACAGCTTGCTGTTCCTGCAGTACCAGGTGCAGGTAAGACAACAGTTCTTGCTCATCTGGCAGCAGAGTTAATTGCCTCTGAATTAGATAATGATCAAAAAATATTAATAGTAACCTATATGAACTCAGCAGTTGCTAATTTTCGCAAAAGAATTGGAGACTTTTTGGCAGAGAAAGGACTGCCCCGGAGTCGGGGGTATAGTGTTAAAACCCTGCATTCACTTGCCCTGGGAATTATCAAAGAAAAGCCGGAAGCCAGATTGATTAATCAGGATTTTGAATTAATTGAATCCGGCAGACGCTACCGCTGGATCAAAGATTTATGCCGTAAATGGGCGGGAGAAAACAGCAATTTGTTACAGCAGTTTTTTAATCTGGATAAAAACAGCTACCAGTTTGATAAGTACTTAAAAAAATGGAAAGAAGATGATTTTCCGGCTTATGTAGCCTCCATGATTTCTTATTTTAAACTTAAGCTGCTCGAGGGAGAAGAACTAAAAAATATGGTTAAGTATTCTAGCCTCAAACCAGCCAATATTTTAACTCCAGCAGCAGAAATATTTTCGGAATACGAATTTCGGATGGCTCAGGCAGGTTTACTGGATTTTGATGATCTGGTTCAGCAGAGTTTAAAACTGCTTAAAGATGATTCGGAATTTACCGAGCGCATTGCCGCTCAGTATGCCTTTGTTTTTGAAGATGAAGCTCAGGATTCCAATCAGGCACAGGAGGAAATGCTTTATCTACTGGCGGGGAAAAACAATAACTTAGTTCGAGTTGGAGACAGCAACCAGGCAATCACAGGAACTTTTACCCTTTCAGATCCTGATATTTTCCGCAGCTACTGCCGCAGAGAAGATGTTGAAGTGGAAACTATGGCAGTTTCCAGCCGCAGTACTCAAGATATTATTGATCTGGCAAATTATCTGGTTGACTGGAGCCAGGAAGAATTTTCTGAAAGAGATATTGATCCTCTGGAAGAGAAGTATATTAAACCGACTGCAGCAGATGATCCTTCACCAAATCCGGAAGTTGAGGGTTATAGAATCGGAAGTCGGGCATTTAAGGATTGGAAAACGGAAAAAAAATTTATAGCCAGACAGGCTCTGCGCAAAGCCAGAGAAAATAATAAACAAACTACAGCAGTGCTGATGCCTACCGGCTGGCAGCTGGAAGAAATAGCAAGAGAGATCAATGCTCTGGGAGGAGATTTTCAGCTTGCCGGCAGCAGTTCCCGGGATGCTTTTTTGACGGAATTAGAGGTTATTTTAAAGTTTTTAACTTCTCCTGCTTCCTCAGATAATTTAAAACTTCTTTTTGCTGAAGTTTTTGGTAGAGAAAGAGAAGTGTTAAACCAGCTCCTGGAAGAAGCTCTGGCAGCAAAAGAAAATCAGGAACTTATTTTTCCCCTCTCAGGTTTAAATAGAGATAATTTTGAGCTTGAGTTTAGAAAAAAAGATGGTTTTGATCAGTTTTTTAAAAGCTTAACTCAAGTTCAGGGCTGGCTTGAAGCTTCAATGGAACTGCCTCCAGACGAACTGGTCTTATTTCTGGCTGAACGAATTGAGCTGACAGGAAAAAAACTGGCACTTGCTCAAAATCTGGCTCTGGAATTTGGCAGACTTTTAAAAGAAAATCCGGCCTGGAGACTGGATCAGTTAACAGCAGAACTGCCGGAAATTAGAGATCGGATCAGACAGTTTGCCGAGACTTTAACCGAAATGGAAGGCTTTGAAGCTAAACCAGATCAGGTAACACTTTCCACTCTGCATAAAGCCAAGGGAATGGAGTGGGATACTGTTTTTATCGGAAGTCTGACCTCAAGTCATTTTCAGCATGATAATGATGATTATTTTATGGGAGAAAAATTTTATTTAAATGAAGAAATCAAAAACCCTAAAGCTTCTGCCAGAGCAGAATTAGAGTTCATTTTAAATGAAAAAAAAGAACGCAATGCAGACCATAAAGCCAGACAGGAATTAATTGCCGAAAGAGTCCGTCTGCTTTATGTCGGAATTACCAGGGCTCGCAGAAATCTATTTTTAAGTACTCATCAAAAGCGGGGGAAATGGGATAAGGAGCCGGCATTTATTTTCAGTTCTTTAGAAAAATTCATTGCAGAAAAGAAAGAGGAAACTCAAGGCAGGATTAATAGCGGGGAGGATAAATAAATGGCAGTTAATAACTTAAAAGATCTTTATTTTTCTCAGTCTGCTCTCTCTATTTTTAACGACTGCCGCCGCCGTTTTCGTTATCGTTATCTTGATGGGCTTTACTGGCCGGCAGAATGGGGAATGAATGAGGAAGTTAAAAATGATTTAAAACAGGGAAGTCAGTTTCACCTATTAGCAGAAAGATATTACAGTCAGACTCTGGGAGAAACTGTACTTAGTTCAAATCAGCTGCTGCAGTCCTGGTTAAATAGATTAAAAACTTTTTGTCCGGCAGATAATGTAGTTTCTGCAGAACAGGAACTGCGCTTTCAGGAAAATAATTTAAAATTACTGGCCAAATATGATCTTTTAAAATATGATCAAGAACAGAGTAAATTTATCATATTTGACTGGAAAACAGATAAAAAAAGCCTGTACGAAAAGGATATTGAAAATTCTATGCAGAGCCGTTTTTATTTATACCTTTTGTATGAAGCAGGTTATGATTATTTTGCCGCAGATTATAAGCTGCAGCAGATGCCGGGTCTTAGCTACTGGAATCCTCGCTATCCGGATCAGAGTATTCAGATTAACTACACTCAGGATAAGTTTAATCAAGATAGGAATTATTTCAAAAAATTAATTACTGAGATTTTAACTGAAGAAGAATTTCCTCTCACAGATGATTTAAATAAATGCAGATTTTGCGAATACCGGCCGATCTGCAGAGGAAAAAAAACAGAAAGTAAAGAAATAATTGAAGAAGATTTAGATTTAAATCTTGACTGGGAAGCAGTAGAAGAAATAGAGTTTTAAAAAAATAATTCTATAAGATGGTACTTAATAATTTTTAAGATAAGGTGGAGCTCTGCTTTTATCTACCTGAGAGCAAAAAAGACGAAAAAATGGAGGCTGATTCCAGCGCTACTATTAAAAATAATTTTAGAATGAAACTCTTTTTTATTAACCAGGATTTAAAGCAAAATAACAAAAAAATTATGACTTATATTTTAATGGGGATTACATTTTTAATTACAGCCTATTTAATTCCCGAAAGTGAAGATCTATCACTTTTGATTTCATTATTAATGGAAGGATTATTTGTCGGGGGCTGGGTTTTTCTCTGGGAGGCTTTTTCTATCTTCTTTTTTGGCAGCCGCGAGCTTAAAGACAAGAAAAAAAGATATTTTCGTTATCTGGAATCAGATATATTATTTAAATATAGAGAATGAAAGGGGCAGGCATGAGAATAAAAAAAGCAGAAAACTGTAAAGCCAAAAAAGAATTAAGCGAATATTTAGGCAGCCAGCAGCTGGCCTGTCTGGCCCAGAAGCGGGGTCTGGATACCAAAGCTAAATTAATTGAGTTTGTGGAGCCAGAACAGTATTCCCCACTTGAGTTGAGAGATTTTCCACAGATAATGGAAATTGCAGATTTTATTCTGGAACACATTCAAAAAGGGAGTCAAATTTTAATTTATGGTGACTATGATGTTGATGGAATAACCTCTACCTCTATCCTGGTTGGGGCATTAAGCCGTTTGAGTGATCAGATCAGCTATCACATACCTGATCGTTTTAAAGAGGGTTATGGGCTCAATCAGGAGGTTCTGGCCTCTTATCAAGAGAAAATTGACCTGGTAATCAGCTGTGATTGTGGAATCAGCAATTATGATGAAGTTAAATTTGCCAGAGAGGCCGGGATGGACTTTGTTGTAACTGACCATCATGATTTACCTGAGGAACTGCCGCCGGCAAATTATGTAATCTCCCCCCGTCTGCTGCCTGAAGATCATCAGGGTTACTGGCTGCCGGGAGCCGGGATGGCCTATTTTTTAATTAAAGCAATTTTTGCAGAGTCAGGAAAAAAAGGTAAAGAAAGTGATTTTTTAGATCTTTTATTGCTGGCAATCATAGCAGATGTAGTACCCCTCAAAGGAGAGAACCGCTATTTATTTAAAACAGGTTTAAAAAAACTTAAACATACGCAGCGAATAGGACTTAAGGCGCTCTATAATGAGCTGGAGATTAACCCTCTGGAGATCAACGAAAAAACTTTAGGTTTTCAAATTGGACCATTATTAAACTCTGCTGGTAGAATTGATAATGCAGAGAAGGGTTTGAAATTATTACTATCAGAAAACAAAGATCAGGCAGCTGGTCTGGCAGCAGAATTAAAACAGATCAATCAACATCGCAAGGAGATAAGCCAGAAAATTTATCAGGAAATAGAAAAGGAGCTTGATCCTCAGCAGAAACAGGCTGTGGTACGCTATGATTCTGACTGGCATCAGGGAGTAATTGGGATTGCTGCCGGTAGAATTACAGAAAATTATCAGGTACCGGCGGTTTTGATGACTTCCAATCAACAGAGCGATCTGATTACAGGCTCAGCCCGTTCAATAGAAGGTATTAATATCAACAATTTAATTGCTGAGTGTACTGATCTCCTGGAAAAGCACGGCGGTCACGCTGCAGCAGCGGGATTTTCACTAAAAAAAGACAGGTTGGAAAAATTCAAATTAAGACTGCAGCGCTTAATTGATCAGGAGTTAGAAAAACTAGATTCAGAACGGGAAATTGAAACAGATTTAAATTTAAAAATTTCGGAAATTACAGAAGAATTTTATCAGGGGCTGCGCCTTTTTGCACCCTTTGGAGAGGGCAATCCAGAACCACTTTTTTATCTAGAAAGTGATATTTTAAGCAGCCGTGAGATTTCTGCCGGCAGACATAAGCGTCTGGTTTTAGGATCAGAAGAGAAAAAAATTACAGCTCTCTGGTGGTGGGCTGGAGAAACAGAAAATAATTACCGGCAGCAGAGTGCCTGCAGGCTTACAGAAAATATTTATCGGGGCAATAGGAGTCTGCAGCTTGAAATTAAAGCTCTGGCACCCCTGAAAGAAAAAAGCAAAAAAGAAGCAAGCCCTCTGGAGCAGAAAAATAAACTTAAGATTTTAGACTGGCGCCAAAAGCAGACATCTCAGCTGGAAGCGGGAGCAGAAAATACTGTCTATTTTGCTGAAGGTTTAGCAGAATATGATCTATATCCTTTAATTAATCGCAACTACTATCGAGAGGCAGAAAATTTGGTCCTGCTTACGATTCCTCCTTCTTTAGCTATTCTAAAAGAAATTATACTTTTAACAGGAGTTAAAAAATTAATTTTAGTTAATAATGAAAATCAGGTATCAAGTATAAATAATTTTATTAATAGTCTTCTAGCTATGATTAAATATAGTCTGCAGCAGAAAAATGGTGTTTTTAAACTTGAACAGGCAGCTCTGGCTCTGGGAGTTAAAGAGATAACAATTAAAAGAGGTTTAGAGTTTTTGCGAGCTCAGGCAGTGATTAGTTTTGAATATATTTCCTACCAGGAACTTTTAATCAGCAGAGGTGGAACTAAAGATCGAGGAAAAGCAAATTTAAGCAGAAGAAATTTGGCCAAACTTTTAAAAGAAAGTTCTGCGTTTAGAAGATTTATTAATAATAAGCCAGCAGATAAAATAGAAAATATGTTGAATAAAAGCCTGCTTTCAGGCAAATCTTAATTCAGGTAATCATTTAACATCACAAAACTGAAATCTGTATTAAAATCAAAGTAACTAGTTAGGGAAGTGAAAAGATGAAAATTAAAACTTTAAAGTTTTTAGAAGGTGCGGCTAAAGCAGAAGGATTAACAGTAATTATTGATGTTTTTAGGGCTTATACAACTGCAGCCTATCTTTTTGCCAGTCAGGCTGAAAAGATTTTTATTGTCAGCAAAGTTAAAACAGCAAGAAAATTACAGCAGGAACTAGATAACCCGGTTCTGGTTGGAGAAAGAAGAGGAATCAAAGTAGAAGGTTTTGACTACAATAATTCTCCCTACTTTATTTCTCAGTCTAGTTTTGCCGGCAGGGAAGTTGTTTTAAGTACCAGTGCAGGTACCAGAGGAATCATTGCTGCTGAAAATGCCGATCAGATTATAACCGGAAGTTTTGTTAATCTCAGGGCAGCTGCAGAATTTATTAAAGCCAGGAAGCCGGGACTTGTTTCTCTGGTAGCTATGGGCAATAATGGGGTTACAGAAGCAGATGAGGATAATCTATATGCTCAGGAATTAATGAAACTTTTAAATGGTAAAACAACTTTGAGTGAAGCTGAGACTAAAAGCCGGCTGCGGAGTCCGGCAGGAGATAGATTTTTTAGAGAAGAAACTCAGTCAGAGATGCCGAAAGAGGATTTTGAATACTGTTTAAAGATAAACAAATTTGATTTTGTGATAAAGGCGTTAAAGATAGACACTGATATTTATCAGTTAAAAATGGAAGAGGTGGACTAAATGAGAAAATCAATAATAGTTTTGGTTATTGTTCTGGCTGTATTATTATTAGCAGCAGTTACCAATCCTTCGCGAGAGGAATTTATCAACTGGGGTGTGGCAGAAATTCGTTCTGACGCAGAAAGTGATATAGAAAGAATTTTTGAAGGAGCCATTGCAGCACCGATGCTGGAACTGCAGACAGAAGTTAATGATTATGTGTTTTTTAGTATTTTCACTTTAGAAAAATCAGATACTGAGATTAAATATTTAGGGATTTTTAATACCTTTTTTACTATTAGTGAAGGATAAAAAAGGAAAATAAAATAATTTGACTTTAGAGCTCAGTTTAATAAAATAATGTATGGATAATTGAGGAAGTCAATATATTTTGAAGTTAATTAATCTGGAGGAGATTATATAATGGATGATTATTTAATAAGAGCAATAACTACCAACAAGGAAATTAGAGCTCTGGCAGTTAAGTCGACTGATGTTGTCAGAGAAGCTCAGGAGAGACACCAGTCCACACCTGTGGCAACTGCAGCACTGGGCCGGGTAATTACCGGTGCTTTATTGACTGGATCTTTAGTTAAATCTGGAGATGAGATAGTTCTAAAGATCGAAGGGACCGGTCCAGCCGGTAAAATTGTAGCAGATGCAAATCAGGAGGGAGAAGTAAGGGGATATATCCAGAATCCAAATCTGGATTTATATCAGACTGACTCCGGCAAACTTGATGTAGCAAAGGCAGTTGGGGCAGGAAAACTTTCTCTGACAAAAATTATGCGGATGAAAGAACCCTATACAGGCAGTGTACCCCTGGTTTCGGGAGAAATAGGAGAAGATTTAACCTATTATTTCACTGCTTCCGAACAGGTGCCCTCTGCAGTGGGACTGGGGGTTCTGGTAGATACAGATCTCAGTGTTAAGGCTGCTGGTGGTTTTATTATTCAATTATTACCGGATGCTTCTGAGGAAACAATCGATATGCTGGAAAATAATCTGGAAAAGATAAGTTCGGTCAGCAGACTAATTGAAGAGGGAATGACTCCAGAAGAATTACTGGAAGAACTGCTGGGGGATCTGGATTATAGAATAATGGCCCGGAAAGATGTTAAATTTAAATGCCGCTGCAGCAGAGAAAGAAGTTATGAATTAATAGCAGGGCTTGGTAAAGATGATATCGAAGAAACTCTGGCCGAAGAAGGTAAGATTGAGGTTCGCTGTCATTTCTGTAATAACACCTATACTTTTGAGAAAGAGGAAGTAGAAGAACTGCTTGCTGATCTGGAAGCAGAGGAAAAGAATATTCCGGAAGTTGATACTGATCAAATTGTAGTTGAAAAGGAAAACGATAATGAAAAAAATAAAGAAAGCTAGTAAATAAAAGCTGGTAAATAATAGATAATAAAAATAAAGCAGAGAGTTAAACCTCTCTGCGATACTTATTTAACTTTGCTGCTGTAGTCTGAGGCAGCAGAGCTTTGATATAGATATTATTTTTTTGATATTCTTCTTCATAGACCTTAGCTGTATTGTGAATCTTTTCTACCCAGCCGGCTTCCGAGTAAGGGAGGTCTAATTCTACTTCAACCATTTCTTCACTGATAATCCTGTTTAACTTCTCTATTACTGAGTCAGTGTTGATCCCCTTTAGCGCTGAAATAAAGAGGGCCTCCGGATAAATAATCTTTAAGTCATCAAGTCTGGATTCTTCAATTAAATCAATTTTATTAAAAACTTTGATAATTCTACAGTCAGGATCTACCAGTTCTCTAATTTCATTATTTACCACCCGCATATTTTTTTCCATTTCCGAATTTGAGGCATCAATTAAATGCAGTATAATATCAGCATTTTCTACTTCCTCCAGGGTGGTTCTAAAGGAGGCTACCAGCTGATGAGGTAGTTTGCTGATAAAACCTACTGTGTCACTTAAAATAACATTTTGTCCTACAGGCAGTTCCAGCTGTCTCATGGTAGAATCTAAAGTCGCAAATAGTTTATCGGCAGTATAGCTATCTGCTCCGGCCAGTCTGTTCATCAGAGTTGATTTGCCGGCATTTGTATAACCGACAAGTGCTGCCAGTGGATCTTTGCGGCTGCTGCGCTGAAGCTCTCTACTTGCCTTAATTTCTTTTAATTTTTCCTGCAGACGGTGGATCTTTTTTTCAATCCGGCGGCGGTCAACTTCCAGTTTTGTTTCACCAGGGCCCCGGGTACCAATTCCCCCTGCCAGTCTGGACATCTCTACTCCCCGCCCCTGCAGCCTTGGCAATCGGTATTGCAGCTGGGCCAGTTCTACCTGGATTTTGCTTTCGCGGCTGTGGGCATGTCGGGCAAAAATATCTAAAATCACCTGAGAACGATCAATTACCTTAATCTCAATTTTATCTTCCAGATTACGCTGCTGTACGGGAGAGAGTTCATTATCAAATACAATTAAATTAGCCCCAACAGTTTCGGCAGCTTCCTTAATTTCATTAACTTTACCACTACCAATATAATAAGCAGGATCAATTTTACGATCATGATAGGTCATTTTTAAAATACTTTCTGCACCTGCAGTCTCAACCAGCAGTTCCAGTTCCTTTAGTTCACCTTCAGTTAAACCGACCAGAACAGCTTTTTCTTCCATTTCTTCTATTTGATACATGTCATTACTTTCATTTATTTCAAACTTATTATTAATAATACCATCTCCCCCTCAAAAATTTTAAAACAGTTAAAATTCTTGTTTGTCATTCTCTACAACTTATTATAACATTTTTTTAAAAATTTAAAAACTTAAGTAGCGATTGCCGGTTAAATCTAAGAATTTATATGATCTAATGTAGTATTTAAGAGCTAATCAAATTTAAATCCTATTTATAATGTGAAATTAAACACTTATCTGTTTGAAATAATCATTCTTGCATGTTATTCTATAAGTGTCAGTTAAGTTAATAACCCAAAAAGACTGATGGAATAGGAAATTAACTATTTGTAATTTAGCTGAATATATTTTTTAATTTGTCTTGTTATAATCTTCACAATAACTTTATAAGTCCAGAAGGAGGATAATTAATGAAGATTAAAAATGTTAGTAATGTGGAAGAATTTAATCAACTGATTGCAGAGGTGGAAGCAGCCCAGGAGGAATATGCTCAGTACAGCCAGAAAGAGGTTGATGAGATATTTAGAAGAGCTTCAATAGCTGCCAATGACCAGCGAATTCAGCTGGCCAAGATGGCAGTTGAGGATACAGGAATGGGAATTGTAGAGGATAAGGTAATCAAAAATCACTTTTCATCAGAATATATATATAATAAGTATCGAGACGAAAAAACATGTGGTGTTTTAGAAGAGGATACTGCTCATGGTGTCAAGAAAATTGCAGAACCGATTGGAATTATTGCTGGTATTGTTCCGGTTACTAATCCAACTTCAACCACAATTTTTAAATCACTTATCTCTTTGAAAACAAGAAATGCTATTATTTTTTCACCACACCCAGGGGCCAGAGAATGCACAATTGAGGCAGCTAAAACGATTCTGGAAGCCGCGGTAGAAGCAGGAGCTCCAGAAAATATTATTGGCTGGATTGACCAACCTTCAATTGAATTGTCTCAGCATTTAATGCAGCACCCAAAAGTAAGTATGATTCTGGCGACTGGTGGTCCGGGAATGGTAAAAGCAGCCTATTCCTCAGGTAAACCAGCGATTGGAGTGGGAGCAGGAAATACACCGGCAGTAATCGATGAAACTGCACATTTAAAAATGGCAGTTAGTTCAATCTTAATGAGCAAAACTTTTGATAATGGAGTTATCTGTGCTTCCGAACAGTCGGTAACAGTAGTTGACGAGGTATACGATAAAGTGAAAAAAGAATTTGTTGATCGAGGAGCTTATATTTTAAATAATTCTGAGCGGAAAAAGCTTTCAGAGCTGCTGCTTGTTGATGGACATATAAATTCTAAGATTGTAGGGCAGAGTGCTCATGATATTGCGGCAATGGCAGGAGTCAATGTGCCACAGGATACTAAAATATTAATTGCAGAAGTAGAAGAAGTTGGCAGCCAGGAACCCTTCTCCTATGAGAAGTTATCGCCAACTCTGGCTTTATATAAAGCATCTGATTTTAAGGATGCGGTTGCAAATGCAGTAGAATTAGTTAAATTTGGCGGAATTGGCCACACCTCCGTTTTATACACTGACAGAATTAATGATGAGCGAAAAGATTATTTTAGTCAGCAGATGAAAACAGGTAGAATTTTAGTTAATATGCCTTCATCTCAGGGCGCGATTGGTGATATTTACAACTTTAAGTTGGAACCATCATTGACTTTAGGTTGTGGATCCTGGGGTGGGAATTCAGTCAGTGAAAACGTGGGGGTTAAACATCTAATGAATATTAAAACAACTGCAGAAAGAAAAGAAAACATGCTCTGGTTTAAAGTACCTGAAAATATCTATTTTAAATATGGTGCCCTACCTTCTGCTCTGGCAGAATTAAAGGATAAAAAACGAGCTTTTATTATGACCGATAAACCGCTGGCTAAAATGGGCTATACTGATCGAATAACTGACGAACTTGATAAATATGGTGTTGATTATCGAGTTTTTGCAGATGTTGAACCAGATCCAGAAATTTCAATGGTCAGAAAAGCTGTTAAACAGATGCAGAGTTTCAAACCGGATTTAATAATTGCTCTTGGTGGTGGCTCACCGATGGATGCGGCAAAGATTGCCTGGCTGTTATATGAACATCCAGAGGCAGAGTTTAAGGAACTTTCAATGACCTTTATGGATATCCGAAAGAGAATTTATAAATTCCCTGAACTCGGGAACAAAGCAGAATTAGTTGCTATTCCAACTACCTCCGGTACCGGGTCAGAAGTTACACCTTTTGCAGTAGTCACAGATGATAGTACAGGTATTAAATACCCAATTGCAGATTATGAGCTAACTCCGAATATGGCAATTGTTGATCCAGATCTGGTGCTTTCAATGCCTAAAACCCTGACAGCACATTCTGGAATAGATGCTTTAGTTCATGCTATTGAGGCCTATGTTTCGGTTTTATCCAGTGAATATACCAGAGGTTTATCTTTAGAAGCAATTAGATTAATCTTTAAATATTTACCGGAATCCTATCATGGTGGAGCAGATGCGCGGAAGGCGAAAGAAAAGATTCATTATGCAGCCACAACTGCCGGGATGGCCTTTGCCAATGCATTTTTAGGAGTCTGTCACTCAATGGCTCATAAATTAGGATCTGCTTTCCATCTATCACATGGATTAGCAAATGCGCTTTTAATTAACAATGTTATTAAGTATAATTCCAGTGATAAACCTGTTAAACAGGCGTCTTTCCCGCAGTATAAATATCCTAGAGCCAAGATTAGATATGCAAAAATTGCAGATCACCTTGGACTCGGGGGAAAGACTCCAGATGAGAAAGTTGATCTCTTAATAGATGCTATTAACAAGCTGAAAGCAGAGTTAGATATTCCTGCAGCAATTAAGGATGCAGGAGTAACTGAAGAACAGTTTAACTCAAAAGTTGATAAAATCTCCGAATTAGCCTTTGATGACCAGTGTACAGCAGCAAATCCACGCTACCCGCTGATTTCTGAAATCAAAGAGCTTTACCAGAAATCATTTAAAGGAGATTTATAATAAATTTGCCCAAATGCTAAAATATACTCTATGCAGAAAGATGCTCTCCCCAGAGCATCTTTTTGTGATTCAGAATATCGTATAAAGCAGATGTTTTCTAATTTTCAAAAAATAATAAACATGGTTTTATCTTTAATTTTGTAATTCAAATAAATATTATAGGGGAGGATTAATAATGAATGAAGTTATTATTTGTGTCGGCAGCAGCTGTCATCTTAAAGGTTCAGAAAAAGTAATAGAAATTTTTAAAGAAGAAATTGAAAAAAATAATTTAAAAGACATCAAAATTTCCGGCAGTTTTTGTCAGGGTAACTGTACTGAGGGTGTTAATATAGAAATTAATAAACAAAAAATAGCGGCAGTTAATAAAGAGAATGCAAGGGAAATTTTTAAAAAGCATTTACTGTCTGATCAGAATGAATGATACTTTAATTGTAAAACCAGCCAGCTGTAAAGATTGTCATAAATGTCTGAGAGAATGTCCGGTTGCAGCAATTGGTTTTAAAGATAGTCAGGCTTTTATTATTGAAGAAAAGTGTATTTATTGTGGTAACTGTATTAAAACCTGTCCCCAGGGAGCAAAAAGCGCTTTATTTGAAGAAAAGAAATTAGAAGCTTTTTTAGAATCAGATAGTTATTTAATAGCATCTATTGCCCCATCTTTTGTGGCTGCTTTTCCTGATCTTAAACCAGGGCAGCTGATTCAGGCCTTAAAATTGATTGGTTTTGATTACATAGCAGAAACTGCAGAGGCAGCGGCCAGAGTTGTTAAACAATTTAAAAAGGAAAGAGAAAAAATGAACAGCACTCTCATAACTTCCTGCTGTCCGGCAGTTGTAAATTTAATGGAAAAACATTATCCGAAATTGCTGCCGCAGCTGGCACCAGTACTTTCTCCAATGATGCTGCAGACTGCTGAGTTAAAGAATAAGTTTGATTCTGCCAGGGTTATTTTTATTGGGCCCTGTCTGGCCAAAATAGAAGAAAGCAAAAATGAAAAAAGGAGAGATTACAGACCGGATATTGTAATTACTTTTGAACATCTGAGATTTTTTTTAGAAAAGAAAGGTATTAAAATTTCAGAGCTTGATTCAGCCGAAGTTGATCTCCCAGCAACTCATTTAACTGCAGATTATGCCCTCTCTGGAGGGGCAGTTAAGGCAGCTGATCTTCTTAAAGCAGATCCTGGTTGTGGTAATAAAGCCCTACACTTAAGTGGATTAGAAAACATAATAAATTTTCTGGAGGATTTTAAAAAGGATAAAGATAAAATCGAAGTTGAACTAGTGGAACTTCTGGCCTGTTCAGGAGGGTGTATTAATGGGCCAGCAATAAACAATGACTTAAGTATTCCCTTAAAAGAACTGGAAGTACATAATTATCTGTCATTCAGTAAACAAAATAATTATAAAAAAGATCAATCATTAAAAAATGAAAAATCTATAAATGAAATATCATTTAGGCGCAGACATAAGAGTAAAAAAATGTCTCTACCAGAGGTGCCGGAGTCCGAAATTAGAAAAATATTAGCCTCGATTGCTAAAGAAAAGAAAGAAGAAGAAAAAGACTGTGGTGGCTGTGGCTATTCCAGCTGCCGGGAAAAAGCAGCGGCAGTTTATCATGGTTTTGCAGAAAAGAAAATGTGTATTCCATATATGAAATCAAGAGCTGAATCGCTGTCCCAAATCATAGTTGAATCGTCACATAATGCAATAATAGTAGTTAATGATCAGATGAAAATCCAGAAATTTAATCCTGTAGCTAAAGAATTGTTTACCCAGAAAAATAGAGAACTTCAGGGTATGAAACTAGATAAATTTATGGACAGCAGCAGTTTTCAGAAAACATGGAATCTCAATCAACGGCTGATTCATCAAAAATGTTCTTATAAAAATGGAAGTATTACAGTTGATCAAACTATTTTTGCTCTCAGAGAGCATAAAGTTATAGTTGGAATCTTAACCGATATTAGTGAACAGGAAGATAACGTCAAATAAAATATGATAGTTACCATAAAATGTAAGTAAATAGTAATAGATCACCACTAATTTTAATTATAATAAAAATATTCAAAATG
>NZ_SNWX01000016.1 GCF_004362045.1 Halanaerobium saccharolyticum
ATTTTATCAGATTATTTTAAGAAAAGGAAGAGCTTATTTCAATTTATTTTGATTAATATTTATCATTTTCTAATGGATTAATTTGATAGATAACACAATAAGAAAGAGATGAGATTTTAATAAAAATTATTCCCACTCCAAATTTCTTGATTTCTTTGTGATCATCTCTCAAGAGTTTTCTCCCACTTTTGAGCTTTTATTGAGGCTGGTAATTTTCTTCTTTCTAACCACCTCCCTAATAAACTTTTCAATACTCTCTATTTTACTCTGCCTTCATTGTAACTCCTTCAGGATAAAATGTTAATGATTTCGAAATTATCTTGATGATGCTGGAATGATGCAAAAATCCCCACCAGATTGGTGAGGATTAAAGTATGTACTAAATGTTATCCTATTTACAATTGATATCCTTTTTGTTCTAAAATCAGTTCTTCCGGCAGTTCAAATTTAGCCATAAATGAGTTTTTTAATCTTTTTAAAATCCGCTCTGCTTCCCCTTCTAAAACATCTGTCATCAATATTATAAAATGTTTGCTGTTCCAGCGACAGACTACATCCCCGGAGCGTAATTGATCAGATAGTAATTTTAACATTTTATCTCCACACATAATAATTTTTTCTCTCTCAAGTTTGCCAGTTAATCTCAGATGCGCTAGATAACGTTCTGATGTATTTCTCTGCAGCCTCCGTTTTTCCAGCTCATAAATAGTGCTGAAAGTTTCGCGATCATTACAGATAAAAGCCCCTTCTACCTCATTATCTCTCTGAAAATATTCGACTAGAGATTCAGGATCATCATCCATATTTCCCAGCTTTGACTCCAGCGCCTTAAGCTCAGGTGGAATCAGCAGATCATTTTCCTGATAGAGAGAAAGCACTTCCTGATATTTAAAGCGGGCCATCCCCCAGCGCTCATCCTTAATTAGAGCTTCAATTGCACCTTTGATTATTCTTTCGTCAAAATTTATCCGCTGCTGTACCAGATTATAAAGCTGCCACAATTTATTATAACTATTTTTTTTCTCAAAATATTGATCCAGTTCCAGCATTGTGGAAACTAAAAGATCGCGATATTTATTGCGAACTGACCAGATCCACTCTTTGGAATTGGCATCTTCCAGATATTCTCCTTCATAAATCTCTATTGCATTTTCAAAATTGGAAATAGCGTTTTGAAAATCTCCCTCAATCATTTCTTTAGCCTGCTGACAGTGGTTTTCAAACTTCTCAATATCCAGCCAGTAATCCGTCTCAGTATTAAAAGTATAGGCCGTGCCAGTAGTTTTAATAAAATCAAGATTCCGTCCACTGGAATTTAAAACTTTTCGCAGCCGATAAATCAAAGCTGATAAAGAGCCCTCTGGATCCTGGTTTTCATTTAATCCCAGATTCATAATTAGTTCTTCTCGAGCTACATCTCTCTTTCGAAAAGTAATCAAATACTGCAGCAGCTGCCAGCGTTTACTCATCTTCTTTTTCCCATTAGTTAAATTATCTCCACCATTTAAAACCTTAAAGTTCCCCAAAGTGTAAATGCTTAGTCTCTCATTCTGCATGATTACACCCCCAAAAAGTAGCTGAAAACTAAAGATTATTCTAAGACTCAGTTTTTATTTAAATATTCTGACATCTGAACTCAAAAAATACTCCTTTTTATCTAATCTTTACTAAAAATAATTATAACATAAATCAAATTTATAATAAAATTAATTTTTACTCAAACAGCATATTTTTCCAAAAATTTTGTCGTATTTTGTAAATAAAAAAGCGGTAAACCCTGTTTAGAAAGTCTACCGCTTTTTAGTAATTACATTTTGAATTGTTTATTATTACTTATGGACGCATTGCTTCGAATAAAATCTCAGCAAATTCAGTATTCTGCATCATACCATTAAACTTTTCAGTTTCAGGTCCAAAAGCAAAAATTGGGACTGAATTAAGTGTATGTCCTCCGGTATCAGATTTAGCTCTAACCTCTGCACTTACTACCCCAACATTGTTTTTCTCAGCAATAACCGATCCGATCTGCCACCCAACTTTATACTGATAATAAAGTGAGCCATCATCTTCATTAACAATATTACTATTGAATTCTCTGGCTTCAGCCTCTGTTAAACTAATATCAGCATATTTTTTAAATACTTTTTGAATGCTTTCAATTGTATAGGCATTTCCACTTTCAGTTTTCACAAGCTTTCCTGCCATATACTCTGGAGAAACCTTTATGTTCATTAAAGCTTCTTTCTTAATTGGCTCAGTTACAGAAAATCCTAAAGTTTCATGATCTGCTACTACAACAACCATTGTATTTCCATGTTCTCTGGCCCAGTCAACAGCATATTTTACACTTGCATCAAAATCAAGAGTCTCTGCTACAACACCAGGAACATCTGCTGCATGGGCTGCGTGATCAATTCTTGCTCCTTCTGCCATCAGGAAAAATCCATCTTTATCTTCTGATAAGACATCAATTGCTTTAGTTGTCATTTCCAGAAGACTTGGCTCCTGAGAATCAACCTCTTCCCGATCCTGAATATAATTCATATAGGAATCATTAAATAGCCCCAAGATTTTACCATTCATGGGCACAACTCTTTTTAGCTGTTCTTCATTAGAAACATACTGATAACCCATTTCTTTAGCTTTTGCAATCAAATCTGTTCCCGCTTCTTCTTTCATAAAATCTTCACGACCACCCCCAAGCACAACTTCTACTTCATTATTCAGAATTTGTTTTGCAATTTTTCCTCCCATACCGCGATCTTTAACTGAGGCTGCAAATGTTGCTGGAGTAGCATCAGTGACAGTATTAGTACTGATAATTCCTGTTGATTTGTTTCTTACTTCAGCATAGTCAAGTACTGAATCAAGTTCAGCTCCATTTTTATTCACTGCTACTGCACCATTATATACTTTATGACCTGTTGCCATTGCTGTACCAGCTGCAGCCGAATCAGTAACACCTTCTGTGGAACTGGTCATCATTAAACCAACATTCGGTAATTTCATCAATTCTAATTTATGGTCTTTTCCCCCGGCCATATATCTTGTCATATCAATCTGACCGATACCCATGCCATCACCAATCATTAAAATAACATTCTTTACCTCAGCCTGAACAGCTGCTGTAAAAATCAGAGCAAAAACTAAAAATAGTGAAGCAACCAGCATTAATCTTTTTGACTTTTTAAGCATAAACATAACTCCTCCTTTAAATTTTGTTTGTCAGACGACTGATGTCTGTCTATTATTAATTATTCAAGACAAATAGCGGAAATCCTTCTTTATTTTCTGATTTTTTTATTAATTCTGATTAAAATCATTTGTTTAAAATAATTTTGAAGTTACCAAAAATAGTTTGTGAAAATAGATTCGACTTAATTTTCTAAAAACATTGACAGAGACAGAATTAGCTGGTATAATTTCAATGTATTGTGATTATTATTACATAATACATATTTTTTTGAGATGTGACACTAGAACTGTCACTAAAAATACTAAGGGGGTAAACAAAATGAAAAAAAGTTTAGTAGTTTCTCTGTTCTTAGTTTTTGTTTTAACATTTTCAGGTATGGCCTTTGCAACAACACACACACTTGATGTAGTTGGAGGTGGAGAAAAACAGGAATTATCAACTGGTAGAACCGTTGAAGATTATGTAACAGCTTTAAAAGAATTAGTTGGAGCTGATGAAGCTGGAGATATCTTCTATCCCGAGGAAGACGAGGTAAAGTATCTTTTTGTACCTCTTTACAAGGATGGCAATCTAATTGGTTATGGCAGCTGGGTTAATACAATTATTTATTCTCATCCAGAAGACTTTATTGCAGTAGTAAGTATGGCCAATAATTCCAAAAGTAAAGAAAGTATGGGTGTAATCAAGAAATGGAAGCCGCTTGATGCCAATGATCATCATCCAGAAATGAAACAGGAAGAATTTTTAAGTAGATATTACGGGATGACTCTCGAATCTTCTTTTAATCCAGAAGTAGATATAATTTCTGGTTCTACTATTTCCAGTCAGACATTTTACTTTGAAATGAAAAATATGCTGCTTGTTTTTGAACAGTTTGGACCAGAAGCAGAATAAATATTTAATTAATTTAACTAGCCCACTTCAAATGAAGTGGGCTTAATTATTTGTATTGATTTATCTTTTAAAAATCATCTAAGATTTGATCTATATCCTCTTCAGCAATCTCTTCCTGTGTTTCTTCTTCAAACTTATATTTTGGACCATAGATATATATTCTATTTAAGTTCACTTCTTTTTTATCAAATCTAAATCTACAGTTAAAAGACTTACTAAATATTATTGTCCTGGTCAGCATTGAATAATACTCATTCATTGTTTTCATTTTAACCGGTCCAAAACCATCATAACTCTCATTTTTAAACCATTCTTCATAGCTACTGCCTAAATTATCCGGTCTAAACTCTGAATTTCCCAATATCTTATTGTAAACACTGCGGCCAGATTCTCCATAATAGAAGTCCTTATACAACAGTAAATCCTCATCAGGCTGAGCTGCTACCTCTAAAGATAAAAACAAAAAATTTAATACCCTCTCCTTATAATTGGGAGAGGGTATTAAAAAGAATAAAATATTTACTCAACCGCAAACCTTGCTACTTCTTTTCCTTCAAGATACTTCCAGCTGCCGCTGACACCTGCTTTTAAGGACCCTACCTCCAGATGCAGCATCGCAATTCCACAATCAAGATTTTTTGACCGCTCCTCATTTTTTTCTTCAGTGTCCAGCTGAATAGTTATCGAATTCTCTCCAAGTTTAAAACGCCAGGGCTGACGATTAACTGCCGAAGGTGCCAGGTGGGCTGTTTTTAGAGCTGTTTTAACCCATTCTGGTTCTTCTTCCAGATCTTTTTTATTAATTATCAGCTTATCTAAATCCATTCTTTTTTTGCTACTGATCACTGTTTTTAAAATTCTTTCCGAAATAGTAGGGTTTTCTTCTGGATACCCAAGAGGAGAAATTGCATAAAGTTTTTCTGTTTCCTTTAAATCAAGATCTGCCAGGACTGCTTCTGCTTTAAAAGTCCCAGATACCCAGCAGGTTCCAAGCTCCAGAGCGGTGGCTTCTAAAATTACCGCTTCTCCTCCATAACCTATCTTTTCTTCCATATATGGAGTATCTTCTCTGCCCACAAAAGCCAGATAAGCTGGTGCTCCCGAGATTTTTCCATAACTGCCCAGCACTCCCGTAAATATCTCTTCCACATTTTTTTGGACCAGAATAATTCTTAAATCATCAAAATCATTATTTATTTTTTCGATCAGATCATTTAGCTGCTTAATTTTTGGTTTTTCAATTATTTTAGAATAAAACTGGCGTCTTGAACTGCGCTCTTTTAATGCTTGATACCATCTTGCTGCAGGTATTTTCATTCTCTATCTACCCCTTATCTCATTATTTTAGAGAAAAAGCCCCTCCGAAAGGAGAGGCAGTTTTGGTAAGTATTTCAATTTAAGAACTAATCCCATAAGTTTCATCATCAAGAGTAATCATATATACTCGTTTTTCAGTGTCAATATTGTCAATTAAAGCCATATCTTCTGGACGAAGCTCCCAGTCAAACAGCTCTAAATTTTCTTCTATATGAGTTTTGCTCCTTGATTTTGGCAGAGGAACTATTCCCTTCTGCAGTTCCCATTTTAAAACAATCTGAGCGGGAGATTTATCATATTTATCTGCCAGTTCAAGAATTGTTTCATCTTTTAGCACTTCAGTTCTGGCAAGAGGGGCAGAAGCTTCTACTATCACATCATTTTGATCACAGACTTCAAGCAGTTCTTTTTGATATAACCAGGGATGGAATTCTACCTGATTAACTGTAATTGGCACCTGAGTAATTTTTAAGGCAAATTTCAATTGATAAACCGAAAAGTTACTGACTCCAATATTTTTTACCATACCTTTATCCGATAAGTATTTCATTGCCTGCAGAGTTTCTCTTAAAGAAATTGCAGGGTTTGGCCAGTGAATTAAATATAAGTCAAGATAATCGGTACCTAATTTTTCTAAAGAACGCTCACAGGCCTTGATAACGCTTTCATAATTTAAGTTAGAAGGCAGAACTTTAGAAGTTATAAACAATTCTTCTCGGTCATAATCTTCTAAAACCTCTCCAATTCCTGCTTCATTATGATAACCCTCAGCAGTATCAATGTGATTATAACCTGCTTTTAAGGCAATTTCTACTTTTTCGCCTACATTTTCTTCAGCAATATCCCAGGTTCCATAGGCAATTACCGGAATCTCATCACCTGTCTTTAATTTGCGTGTTGGAATCATTTTTATTCCTCCTTTTGAATTCTTTTGTTTAAATATATATGCACTATTATTTATTATTAAAGATTTTAGCTGTTTTTCCTGCTTTTATTTTGAAATTTTATCTTGTCAAATTCCTGTAAAATTATTTATAAATCTAATATTTTAATCTTCTGTCATTTTTTCTCTCAGGGTAATAGCGGCTCTTTTTCCTCTTTTATCTTTAACTCCAGCTAACCAGGAGTCTGTAATTTTTAAATTATTTTTTATCCAGTTTTTTGCCAGTACCTGAGCATCCATATTCTTTTTTACCAACTGATAGGTCCAGCTGCTCTGCATTTCCGAATTAACAGTAAAATTCTCCAAAAATTTATAGAGATTGGGATAATCCTCTTTAAAACCAGTCCTGATAATTGTATCAACTTTTGATTCTGCCTGTCCCCAGATCTTTTTTGGATCTTTTAAATATTTAAAATCAATCACCAGGTTCATCCAGTGAGGTTCCCAGCCGGGAAAAACTACCCAGTCTTCATTTTTGATCTTCTTTTCCACCTGAGTTATGGTTGCAGGCCAGGAGGCATTTATTTTTTCCCAGTCTCCAAGTCCATAGATATTATTTTTGATAGCTCTGGAAATCACTTCATCAGAACCACTCCCAGGTACACCTGCATATATTTTCTTGTTAAATTTAGCAGCATAATCGTCCAGATCACTGTGACTTTTAACACCAGCTTCGTAAACATATTCTGGTACCGCTGAAATAAAGTAAGCCTCATCCAGATGTGTCCTCACAAACTCATAGTTCTCTGAATATTCTTCCCGCAGAGACTTCTGGGCTGGCAGCCAGGAACCAAGCCAGATATCTATTTCTTCACCGGCCAGAGCTTCATAAATTAAGGGCATGGAAATAAGAGTTCTTTCAACATCATAACCAATAGCCTCCAGAATTTTTTCCACAATGGCATTCTTGGCCTGAATTCCCGGCCAACTTGCCTCGCCAAGTACTATTGTTTCTTCAAAATTGGCACTTTGAGCCTTAACATTCTGTTTAACCCCCAGAGAAAAAGAAATTAAAAGAACAAATAATAAAATTAAAATCAGATGATTTTTTCTCATTATTGTGCCACCTCCCACTGTTCATTATAATTATATTATAATAGGCCTAATAAAACAAATATTTATTATATTCTGAAATCAGAGAATTTAATTTAGCTGTCAGCTTAAAATATGTTATAATTACTTTAATCAACTCAGAAAGGAGGCGCTCTTATCAAAAAAGCAGTGATTTTAACACTTATCTTTCTATGTATTTTTGTCTTTTCTTTTCATCTCAAAGAAGAAATTTTGAAAAATGATTCAGTTAAAATATTTATTATAGATTCAAAAATAGATAAAGATTTTTTAAACAGTCCCGCCCTGAAAATTCAGCCCGAGAGCTCTCACGGCAGCAAAATAGCGGCAGTAATCCGCAGCCAGAGTCGGGTTAAGATTAAAACTTTATCTGCTGAAAACCTCACAGGACGGATCGATGAAAATAACTATCTTGCCGCCTTAAGAGAAATCAAAAATTATGCGGTACTTCATCCCGAACAAAAAATAGTTGTCAACATCAGCCTTGGTTTTGAAGAGTCCGGGTTTCAGCGGAAAATTATCAAAAAAATTAATGAACTTCAAAACATAGTTTTAGTGGCAGCGGCAGGTAATAATAACCAGGAAAAGATCTCCTATCCGGCTAAATTCGAAAATGTAATAGCCGCTGCTGCTCTGGAAGGAAAAGGAAAAATGCCGGGCTCCAATTATGGTCAGGAGATTGATTTCGCCGCCTCCGGGATTATAAAGATCACTCAGCGGTATTATCTGCCTGCATTTAATTTCAGTCGGAAATATAAATTAACAGGTACCTCCTTTGCAGCTCCTCAGGTTACAGCTTTAATTGCAGATGTTTTGAGTCTAAATCCAGAACTAAGTATTAAAGAAACTTTAAAAATTATCACAGCTACAGCTGATAAAATTGCAGACCCTCTTTTTAGTAAAAACAAATTGGGAGCGGGCAGGATAGATAGATTTGAGGCCTTAAGTAAGGCCAGACCTCTTTATTTCTGGCTGCAGCTGGCAGTCTACAGCTCACTTATGCTTGCCGCTCTCTTTTTGCTCTATTTCTGCTGGCAGAAATATTCTATCAGTGGAATTTTTATATTTTTGATTGTTTCTGCCACTATATTTTTAATCCAGCCAATTTTGCTGCTGTTCTACTATCAATTTGGTCTCTTAAATATTATGCTTTTCCTTTTAAGCCTGGGGGCAATATATGTTGTGTCTTTAAAGCTGCTTAAATTTTATCTTAAAAATTCCAGTAATTTTTCTTTAATGCTCAAAATTGGACCTCATTTAAATAATAAGCTGCAGGACCAGGTCGGCGAAAAAATCACCAGGTTTTTAACAGAAAATAATATCAACAAACAGAAATTGGAGCAAGCTATAATCAGCAGCCTGCGCCAGAGCTATTCTCAAAAAAAGATTGAATTTTATCTACAGCTTGCTGCTGCTTTTAAACTGCCACCGATAGCCTTAATTATAGAAAAAACTATGAATTCGAAAATTTCTGCCGGGGCTGCAGCTTCAAAATTAAATTTAGAACAAAAAAATAAAAAAGAGCAATTTATATTAATTGCTGAGCTGCTGGCAGTTATTTTTAATAATGACTATTCTGAAAAGAAAAAAGCTGCAGAAATTGCAGCAGCACTTAACTCAGCTTTGATTCTGATTCCTATAAAAAACACTCTTCAAAAAAGAAATCAGCTCCAGCTAAATGATTCAGTTTTATTTTTTCTGCTGGATATCGTGGGTGGGTTTGCGGAAATGGCAGCCGATTTTACTCCTCTGCTTAAAGAAATAATTACTCAGGCAAGTAATCCCTGGCTTAAATTTCACGCTCTACAGGCTTATCAAACAGTTGGAATTGGGGATAGTGACTACCAGGAATTTATAAACAAAATAAAGGCAAAAGAAAAAGAGCCCGTTTTACTGGCTCTCAAATAATTACTTTAGTTGAGAAATCTCAGCCAGCACCCAGTCTCTAAACTGCTTTTGATCAATTTCTACTGCCAGCTTAACATTTTTTGCGGCTGTATATCTTCCGGCTAAATCAGCAACTGTAGTTCCGGCCGCCGGGCCCTCAACAGCAACTTCCATTTGAGTTTCCTGAAATTTAAATATCTCCGGCTTCAGTAGATAGCAGATTGTGCAGATATCATGCATCATTAAACCGGCCTGATCTAAATCTCCACCGCGATAGTGGGTAAATAAAGAATAAAGCATCTCTCCAGCTCTGCCCAGCGACTTTACTTTTTCGATATCAGTTCTAGTTAAAAGGGCTCTGGTAGTTACCCGCAAGCCAAAGATTGTAATCGGCAGACCGGAATTAATAACCATCTGGGCTGCATGAGGATCAACTTTTATGTTAAATTCCGCACTTGTATTAGTATTTCCACCAATGGTGGAACCACCCATAATCACAATTTCTTCAATTTTTGGTTTAACTTCTGGGTACATACTGAGCAGCAGAGCCACATTTGTCAGGGGGCCAATTGTCACCAGAGTAACTTTTTCCTCACCCGCTAAAATTCTATTTTTAATCTCCACTGCTGCATGTTTGGGAAGCAGCTTACGGCTGCTCTCGGGAAAATCAAAACCATTCATCCCGGTTTCTCCGTGAAACTGACTTGCATCTTCGTATTCGCGCAGTATCGGTAGAGAATTACCCTTTGCCAGAGGAGTATCTTTTTCAAAAAAATCTAGAATTTTCTTTGCATTTTCAGTTGTATAATCAAGATTAACATTTCCGGCGACTGTACTCAGCATTTCCACCTTCAGTTCCAGATTATTTAAAGCAATTGTTAAAGCTGCTGCATCGTCTATTCCTGGATCTGTATCAATTATAATTTTTCTCACTAAATCATCTCCTGTTTGGTCATTAGTTATTCACTCTGATTAATTCATTTATAGTTTAACTGTACCCAGGTAATTATAATTTTCTACTGGAGCCGGACTTTTGTCCAGCTTTGTAAATTCAAATTTCTGATCATGTTCTTCTGCTGCCAGCCAGAGATGAGCTAGAGCTATTCCCATATCAATTCTATTCATTTTTTCATAGAAAAACTTCTTAATAAAATTAGGTTCCAGCTGATAAAGATGAATCCGCTCTGACTCTGTAATAAAATACCAGGGCTGACCATTAGTTGCCGAAGGGGCCAGTCTTGCTGCTTCCAGCAGATCATAATGCTGATTACCCTTTTTTATTTCTGCCAGCGGTTTACGATCAAAATCTTCAATGGAATCCCGCTGACTTGCTTCAGCAGGTCGACCAAAAACCAGGGTTATTACATATTCTAAATCAGATTCTGCTACAATTTCCTTTTTGGGTTTGGCCATTCCAAACCAGCAGCTGCCTAAATTATTTGCAGTCAGATATAAATCAAGCTGCTGCAGGATAAAACCTGCATTTAAAAGATAATCTCCCTTGGGCTCCGAAAAAAACTGCAGGTAATGAGGGGATTTAATTGGAAGCAGACTTTTTACTGCCTCTGAATTTACAATTTTAGCCTCGAATTTGATTTCTGGGTCTAACTCTTTTATCTGCTTTAAAAAATCAGTTATTTCTTTGAGCTCATTTTCGCTCAGCTTTTCCTCTTCGTATTTTCTGATTGACTTACGCTTATAAATTGCCTGATACAGTTCTTCTAAATTGCGATCTTCCATCTTATCTCTCTCCTTTGGTTGGACCCGCTTTCGGATTTAAACTACTCCTGTTACAGCAGTAAAAAATTTCTGATTTTAGATTAAAACTAAAATGCCAGAAGTTCCTGAATGTCCTCCCAGTTAATAGCTTTAATTGGATTAACATTATTTTCAATTATATTATTGAAAAGGTCCTGTTTGCGCTCCTGCAGTTTTAACATTTTTTCTTCTACTGTGCCTCTGGTAATTAGCTTGTAGACCATCACCCGGTTCTCCTGGCCCAGACGGTGAGCTCGATCTGTGGCCTGGCGCTCGACCATTGGATTCCACCAGGGATCAACATGAACTACCATATCAGCAGCAGTTAGATTTAAGCCAACTCCACCCGCCTTGAGACTGATTAAAAATATTTTAACTTCCGGATTGCTGTTAAACTCTCTTACCTTTTCCATCCGTTTTCTGGTTGAGCCATCAAGATAGAGAAAATTAATCCCCTGCTGTTCTAAGTCATCTCTAATCAGCTTCAGCATTTTAACAAACTGACTGAAAACAATAATTTTATGGCCGCCACTTAAGGCATCAGACAGCAGTTCTCTTAAAGCATCAAGCTTACCTGAATTATGAGCCCTTCCTTCCTCTCCTAAAACTAAAGAGGGATGATTGCAAATCTGACGCAGTTTAGTCAGGACTGCCAGCACATTAATCCGGGAACGATTAAAACCTTTTTCATCTACAGTCTGCTGCAGCTCTCCCCGGACTTCTTCCAGCACGGTCTGATAACTGTCTTCCTGCAGCTGGGTCATGCTGACCGGATGGACATTAACAATTTTTTCGGGAAGTTCTTTTAAAACCTCTCCCTTGCGGCGCCTTAATATAAAGGGCGCTACTCTTTCTTTAAGCTCTGTCATTTTAGCCTGCTCGTTGTTTTTGTTGATCGGTGTTAAAAAGTTTTTCTTAAAATAGCTGTAATTCCCGAGATAACCGGGCATCAAAAAATCAAAAATCGACCAGAGTTCTTCCACAGAATTCTCCAGTGGGGTTCCGGTTAAAGCCAGCCTTGATTCAGCCTGAATATTTTTGACCGCCTTTGCTCTTTTGGTCCGGTGATTTTTTATATGCTGGGCTTCATCTAAAATCGCAAAAGAAAAAATCCAGTTCTCCTGATTCAGCTCTTCCACATCTCTGCTGATAGTTGAATAAGAAGAAATTATTAGATCATAGTTATTAAAATTCTGACGCATTTCCTCTCTCTCAGCTGGAGTGCCATAATAAACTAAAGTTTTTAAATCATCAAAAAACTTATCAGATTCCTCCTGCCAGTTATAAATCAAAGTTCTGGGACATAAAACTAAAGCAGGTCTCTCAGGCCTGACACTCTTCAGCAGAGTCAGCATCTGCAGGGTTTTTCCCAGACCCATATCATCTGCCAGAATTCCGCCAAAGTGATATTTATGCAGAAAACGCAGCCAGTTATAACCATTTTTCTGATAATCACGCAGTTTACCTTTGACACCAGGTGGAATCTCTCTTTCTTTAACAACATTAAGACCGCTAATTTCATTTTCCAGTTCATTAAATACTTTATTACCTTTAAAGTTAATACCACTTTTTTCTACCAGATTTTTATAATATAACAGATTATGGTAGGGAGCACGATAGCTGTCAGCCTGTGTTTCAGCATCTTTAAGCATCTGCTCAACTTTTTCTTCCTGAGCACCACTTTCTAAGATATAATACTGATTGTCCAGCTTAATATAAGCCTCTCCCTTTTTATTGTAAGAAATCAGCTGCTGCAGCTCCTGGCGGCTGTAAGTCTGGCCGCCCAGATTATAGCTGATGGAAAAATCAAACCAGTTAATCCCTTTACTATCATCAATCTCAACTATGGGCTCCAGCTTAACTTCCTTAATCTCAATCTGATCAAAACTCTGACTGCGCTCAACCTTCCAGTCTTCCGGAATATGAGTCATCCCATCTGTTATAAACTCCTGGATCTCACTGTTATCCCGGAGAATAAAATGTTCGGGCCGAACTTTGAAATTATATTCCTCCAGAAATTCAATTACTTCAGCCAGAGCCTTGTTATCTCTGCCATACCAGAGTTCTGGATCTTCTTCATCCCTTTTATAAATGTTCTGGTCGGTATCTATACCAAGCAGCTCAGTGTTGCTGTATTTTTCTCCGGCAAATTCCACTACCAGCTCACAGCTGATTTTTCCCTGTTCATAGTCCAGCTTCAAATCAAACTCAGGACTTTCTTTAATCAGTTCATAATCCTGCAGCTCTTTTGAGCGCTCAAGTTCAAGATTTTTCTCAAGAGTTGGTAAGATTTCAAATAAAAATTCTCCCTGCCGCTGTTTAGGAATCAAAAACTTAGCCGGCAGTTCAGAAAAATTATAAAAGTCAATTTTATGAACAGTATTTTCGATTAAAGTCCAGCGGCAGTCATTTTCGCTGCCCTGATAAATCGGAAAATCTTCCTCTTTTAAATCAATTGTAATCTCGTCCAGATCACCTTCCATTTTCAGCTCCGGCTTTAGAGTTTTTCCTTTTTTAATGATAACTCCATTTTCCTCCAGCTGCAGCTTGAAATTTTTACTTAACTCCAACAGAAAATCTAAGTTTTCTTCATTTTTGATTAAAAGCAGAGAACAGCCCCGACCTTTGCTTTTAAGCAGATCTGATAAATTCTCCAGAAGTTTTAATTCTCTGCCGTAAAAATGTTTCTGAAGCAGGCTTTCTTTATAATAAGCATAGCGCTGATCTTCATTTAAAGAATTTACAACTTCCTCCAGCTCCTGCTGGCTTAAATAATCGGAATCAAAAATCAATTTAAAATTTTTCAGGTCCTGATTTAAAATTCCCTTAACACTATATTCCAGTTTGGGCATTTCGCTTTCATCATAATTTTTGGTGATTTCCAGCAGGCTCTTAAAACTGCGGTCAGCAATCCGCCGCTCAACAAGATCAGCTTCAGAACTCTTCGCTGAATCTTCGTTTGAGAATTTAAACTCTGATATTTCCTGCTCCTGATCAGCTGCAGGCTCATAATTAACCTTTGGTGAACGAAAATCCTCCTCCATAAATTTATGGAGTACAGCCACCTCATGTTTGCAGTATTCTTCCCAGTCATAGGGACAGTCACAGCTGCTGTTAATCTCGATCATATCTTTTCGCAATCTAATTTCCGAATCAACTTTGTACTTTATTGTTCCCGATACCCGGGCAGAAATTTTGTAATAATTGGGCTCAACTTTATTAATCCTGTACTGTAAAACCCGTCCCATATTATAATAATTAATTCCGCGTTTATATATTTTATTTGAAACCAAATTTTTGATAAAATCTCTGCTGCTCATTCTTTCAGCTCCTGTGTTACTAATTATTTTTGGCCATTTTTTGAAGCATTTTTTGAGAAAACTCTTCAATTCTCTCAATTTCATTTTCTATTATTGCCTCCACAATTTTTAAGTTTAACTTTTGGTACTCGTGAACTGCAATATTTCTAAATCCAACCATTGCTTTTAATTTCTCTGCCATTTTATCTTCAATCAGATTATTTTCTGATAAAAATTGAAAAGCATCTCGACTATTTTGAGGTACCCCTAAATCAAGTTCTGCCACCAGGTGCATTGCAATATCAATTGCTGCCTCAGAGAGACGCTGAATATTTAAAATAATAGAATCCTGTTTGGTATAATTCTTTAGATTCTCAGGATTATTCTGATATTCTTCCTTAATTCGTTTAAGACAGCGTTTAACTGTTTCATTTTTATTAATTAAAATATCATCCATTTCCAGCACCTCTTTCAATCTTTTCTATAATTTCTGTTCTTTCTTCATTGAGACGGGCATATTTTTTCAAGACTAAAAGTTCAAATTTCTGTTTCTGCTGTTTATTTTTAGCATAAAGAAGTTTCCCCTGAATAATCTGAGTCTTAAATACTGTAGAAGCCTTAGACAAATCAATTAAATCCACTTCAATATTTAATTCGGAGGCCAACTTCTGGGCAGTTAAAAAACGCTGATAATCATCAATCTTTTTCGGAGTTAAAAATGCCAGGTCCAGATCACTGTCATCTCTTACCTTACCGCTGGCATAGGACCCAAAAAGATAAATCAATTCAGCCTTCAGCTCCTCTATTAAAAATGATTTTATATAATCAAGATCTAAATCCATTTTTCAGGCCTCCAATTTAAAGTCTATATTTCATTATATTATATCTGATCGGGAAGAACAACAGGAAATGAGATTAAATTTGAGTCTGGATGGGAGTTTTGAAATTAGTTGCTGTTCCATTTTTGGGATTGGGGGTTCCAAATTTGATTGAAATTTTCGTCATTATATATTGCATCATAAACAGGTTTTAAAAATTCCTTAATATAATCTATTACATTTTCAAAACTTATATCAGCTTTATTAATTCTCTTCAGAAATAACTGCCACTGCTTAATTTTTACTCATACCAAAACCTCCAGATATTTCGAAATTTTATCTTCTGCAGAAGTTCCCTGAGCATATGTCAACAGTTTATTTATATTCTTTTCAGGAAGCTTAAGATATTCCTTTAAACTTTCAATCAAAATGTCTTTGGGAATTTCATAACTATATCGGAAAGAGTCTGAAATACTTTTTTCAATATCATAAATTTTAATTAAATGTTGATTTACTTTAACTTTATTTATTCCCTGACTGTAATATTTTTCAGTAAAATAATAGAGGTTAATAGGAGGATAATCAACTTTATTTATTTTTTTGTCATTTGGTATAGCTATTTGATATTCAAGTGGTGTATAAGTTGTAAGATTATAATAAGACAAAGCTGTAGTTAGACAAATTACTCCTTCTGGAATAATTTTTGAAACATCCACTAGTTCATCTATCGAATTAAATTTTTCATTATTCCATTTATAAAGACCACGCTTAAGTTTAATAATTTCTCCACTTTCCAGTAAATCACTTAAATATTTGCGATGAATACCAGCCTCACTTATATCTTTAGCATGTGCATAACCGTTATTATTTAGAAAAATTTTTTTGATTTTTGCTTTAGTTTTATTTCGCATAATAAACTCTCCTTGAACAAATTAACTGCTTTGATTAGATTGTCACAGTATTTTTGTTCATCTTTTATTTAATTATACCTCTCTCCAGGCTTAACATCAACTATTTTTCAGGACCTGTTTTAGGTTGCGGATAAAGACTTCATTATCCGGCTCCTTTTCAATTGCTTTTTTAAAAAATTGAGCTGCCAGCTCTTTATTCCCAAGATTATTATTATAAATTGCTCCAATCTGATTGTAAACATAACCTGTCTGGTCATAATAATCAACTGCATCTCTTAAAAGCTCAACACTCTGCTGCCAGTTTTCTTTTTTCTGTTCTTCAACTGATTCTTTGAGCAGCTTAAAATATTTAAGATAATTTTCTTTCAATTCCTCACTGCCACAGATTACTTCCTTTTTGCGCTCATAAATTTCTTTCCCGGGCTCCAATTCTAAAGCTTTATTGATTGCTTTTTTGGCAGCCTCCCACTTTTTTTGCAAAATATTAACCTCAGCCAGGGTGGCCCAGAGAAAATCATGTTCCGCTTCAATCTCAATTGCTTTATTTAAATATTCTTCTCCCTCATCCAGTTTATCCTGTCCGATCAGGGCTCCAGCTAAATTAAAAAAGAGCATTTCTCTGTCAACCTGCTGGCTGTCTTCTATTTGAAATAAAATTTCTGCCGCTTCCTGATAATAACCGTCATCCAATTTTTTGATTCCCTGATTGAAAAGTTTTTTGTCTTTAAATTTTTTGAAAAAGTTTTTAATTTTATTCAGCATTTTATCATCCTTTAGTTAGGTTTTTTGGTTAATATTTTTAATAAGTTTAAATAATCTAATATTCTTGTAAATTTTTTCTCTGCCAAGTTTTTCAGAACTTAAAAATCCTGCTTTTTCTAAAGTAGAAAGGTAATTTGAAGCAGTTTTACGGGTTACTCCCAGCCCTTCCTGAATAAATGAAATCTTTGTGTAAAATTCTATAAATAATAGCTCTAAAAGCTCTCTTGAATAAATTTTAGGTGTTTCAGCTTTCATATCCTCAGCAGTTTTTTCAATTAAATTATTAATTCTTTTTAATAAATTTAAACTTGCCGCTGCTGTTTCTTCAATCCCTTTTAAAATATAAATAATCCATTCATCCCAGCTCCCATTTTCTCTTACTTCTTGAAATAAGGAATAATATTTATTTTTGTTTTCAATAATATACTTGCTCAAATATAAAATAGGACTGTTTAAAATATCTTTTAAAACTAAATATAAGATATTGATAATTCTACCGGTTCTGCCGTTTCCATCATAAAAGGGATGAATTGACTCGAATTGATAATGAATAACTGCCATTTTAACCAGTGGATCAACACCATCCGTATCCTCATTAATATAATTTTCTAGATTATTGAGTAATTCTCTGATTCTTGTTTCCGAATCAGGGGGAGTATAGATAATTTCTCCACTCTGAGGGTTTTTGAGAACTGTTCCCGGAACTTTTCTGATACCAGCGTTATTATTTTCTATCATACTCTGTATTTCTATAATCAGATTAGTAGTTAACAATTTTCTTTCTTTTATTAGCTCAAATCCCTGCCAGAGAGCTCTTCTATAATTCACTACTTCTTTAGCAGCAGGATTATTATAATTTTTTTTGCTCATTGCTTTAAATAATTCATCATGGGTTGTAATTATATTTTCAATTTCAGAACTATCCTTGGCTTCATTTATTATCACAGAATTTATTAAAATATTTTTATTGGGAATTGTTTCCGAAAAACCCTTCAATTCAGCTAAAGCTTTATGTGATTGGATTAATTGCTTTAAAATTTGACTCTTTTCGGGATTCAAGTCCGGAGGCAGCATTTTTAAATTATTCTCATCCATTTTCAACATCTCCTTAGCCTTATTATACAGGTAAATGCTACTGATTACAATAAAATATGGGTAAAAAAATAAAAATATTACCCATATATCAATAGTATGGGTAATGATTACAGCTATTATAAATTAATTAATAACAAAGCTTTGGTTTGTGAAATTACATACTTGTACCAGGTACAAAAACACGTTTTTGTACCTGGTACCTAAATGTTAAATATTAATTATTGTTTTTACTGTTTCATTATTTAAAGTATAATCAAAGGCTTCCTGCACCTCAGATAAATCAAATTCTGCACTTATAAAGTCATCAGGATTTATAACTCCTTTTTTAATGTTATTTAATGCAGCCGGAAAAAAGCGGTTTGGAATAGCATGAGTTGCTCTAATCTGAAGTTTATTAAGATGAATCTTATTAAAATTGAGTTTTACATTTTCGCTGCCATCAAAACTAAAACCAATATAGGTCAGGATTCCACCAAAACGAAGTATGGAAACTGCATCTTTAATAGTATATGGTGGGGCTGTAATTAAAACTCTGTCAAGTTCTATGTTTCTTTCTTTAAAAAATTCAACTGTATCTTCCTTATCAACCTCTATTATTCCATCCACTCCAATTTTTCTACTCAGTTCAAGCCGCTTCTGGCTGTGGCTTCTACCGGAAAGATAAATTCTGTTTACTCCCATCTTGCGGGCATAAGCTGCAGCCATTAAACCGATCGGTCCTGGGCCAAAAATTGCAATTTCCTGTCCTGGTCTAACATCAGCTGTCTCAATCATTTCTAAGGCTACTGTAAATGGTTCCGCCAGAGCAGCAGCCTGAAAAGAAAGATCCTTAAATTTATAAAGGCTTCTGGCGGGGACTGCTACATATTCCTGAAAGCTTAACCTCTCTTCCATTAAGAGATTTCTAATATCTGAACAATATTCCGGCTCCCCATTTTTGCAAAATTTACAGACCCCACAGTTTGTAGCATTATCGATTACAACCTTATCACCTTTTTCAAAATCATAATCCCTACTTTTACTTTCCACAACTTCTCCACTTAATTCATGTCCTAAGTGGTGAGAAAAAGCATTCACTTTTGCAAATATATGCATGTCAGTACCGCAGATCCCACCTGCTTTTACTTTAACTAAGACCTCTCCAGTATTCAGTTCCGGTTTATCGATGTCTATTACCTGCAAATTTTTTAGGGATTTTAAGCGAGCAGCTTTCATCTAATTAAACCTCCTTCGTTTAGTTTGAAAATGGCTTTCTAGTACCAGCAATATAATCTATATAATTCAGCTTGAAAAATAACAATCCTGCCTATATTATTTAAGCAGGATTGTTGAGATTGCAGATTCCTTGATTATACAAGCTTTGCTGAAAATTACCACGATTAAATATTAAAATTTAAGTTCTACTTCAATTTTGAATCAAGTTTAAATTCTGCAAATGTATTTATCCAGTCATCTCTAAACATTTCTACTGCCTGATCAGTTAAAGGATGCTGATTAGCCTGAATCAGAATTCCCGGGCTCAGGGTCATTGCCCGGGCCCCCGTTCTAATAAGTTCTTTAACCTGATTTGCATTTTTTATACTGGCTGAAATAATTTTAGCTGAAAATCCATTAAGTTCAACCATTTCCTGCATTTCTCTAACCATTTTGACTCCAGACTGTTCGATTCTATCAAGCCTGCTCACATAAGGCGCCAGATAGGAAGCACCTGCTTTAGCTGCACTAAAGGCCTGAGTAACAGTAAAAATTGCAGTTGCTGTAACTTTTATTTTGTCAGTATCAAGTTCTTTAATTGCAGCCAGTCCTGCCTGACTAACTGGAATCTTAACAACAATTTTTTCAGACAAAGAATGAAGTTTATGTGCTTCCTTAATTATTTCTTCCTTTTTTTCTGATAAAACCTGGACATGTAAGTGCTTATTAGTTAATTTTAATAACTCTTCTAAGAGAGGAAATAGTTCTTTTTTCTCAGCGGCCACAATTGATGGATTAACAGTGACACCATCAAGGGGAAGCCATTGATTTAATTCCTTAATTATTTTTACATTAGCACTGTCAACATAAAGCTCCATATAATACCTCCTGGCTATTCTTCACTTTTATAAAACATATCTCTCTTACCTGTTTGCTCAATATCTTTAATTCTTTTTTTATAAAAATCTGGCATTTTTAAGCCTTCTTTTTCAAACCAGGCATAAGGATCAGTTCCTGCCTGCAGCACAATATTTCCCCAGGGATTGTAGTCACCGGTTCTGATTATTGCCCGCGCTTCATAGGCAATTTCATTTAAAATTCTCTCATGTGAAATTTCTTCAAAGTCAACCTCTGGAAAAATTTTTTCCAGTTCAGCATATAGAGGTTGATTATTCTCAGGCACCTCAAAAGCAAACATGACTTTTTCACTGATAAACTCTTCGTTAATTGTACTTAACACAGTCGGCAGATCAGGTATTCCTTTTTTTAAAGACAGATCAACACAATCTGCTTCTGCTGGAATCGGAAATCCTGCGTCACAGACTAACAAGTACTGGCCGTGCCCCATACTGGCAAGAATTCTACTGATTTCACGGTTTAAAATACCTTTACGTTTCATAAAAATTCGACCCCTTTCCTTTAAATTATATTTTAGATATTAATGTTTATTAATAGTTATTACTGAACATTGAACTTATTAATAATAGGTCTAAATGATTAATTGCCTTTTAGTAAAAGTTGTTATAATTTTAAGGCTCCAAAACAGCATCTATTTTCTTTACTATCTCAGAATCAAGCTCCCAGTCAAATGCTCGTACATTTTCTCTGATTTCTTCCACATTTGTTGGGCCAGCAATAATAGTTGAAATCCCTTTTTTAGCAGCTGTCCAGTTTAAAACCAGCTGTACAGTTGATTTTCCCAATTCTTTTGCAATTTTACGCACTTCAGCAGCTTTTTTCAAATTACGCTGCAGCTTTTCGCCTCTAAGTTCGGGGTTAGCTGCCCTTACATCACCATTGTCAAGTTTTTCGATTTCAAAACTATCAGTTAGAAGCCCCTGACAGAGTGGGCTATAAGGAATAACACCCAGGTTGTTTTCTGCTGCATAGGGAAGTATTTCAGCCTCTGTTCTATAATTTAAAGGTAGGTCATGGTAGTGATCAGAATTTCTATCAATCATATTATATAAAACCTGGTTACTGACAATCTCACCATATTTTTTGGCTTCATTAATTAAAAATACATTATAATTGCTGAGCCCGATATTACGAATCTTACCTTTTTCTTTTAGTTCATTTAAAGTTGTAATAGTCTCCTCTAAAGGAGTATTGGGATCAGGCCAGTGAAGCTGGTATAAATCCAGATATTCTACACCAAGTCTACCTAATGTCAAATCAATTTCTTCCAAGATACTTTCTCGCGAAAGATTACGAGTTATGTTTTTAGAATCATCCCAGCGTAGACCGCATTTGCTGGCAATATAGATTTGATCTCTTTTTCCCTTTATTGCCTTTCCCAGAACTTTTTCTGCATGTCCAAAACCATAAACTGGAGCAACATCGAAAAAATTTATACCTAAATCAATGGCCTCTCTAATTGTTTCAATTGAACTTTTATCATTTGCTTCCGTCCATTCATTTCCAACAGGCCAGCAGCCAAATCCCAGAACTGAGACCTCCAAATCTGAACTCCCTAATTTTCTATAAAGCAATTTAATCCCTCCAATTTTTCTAAATCTCAAACTAGATGCGCAACTACTTTTTAACTACTTAATTTAGTCAATCTCTGATAGTCTGTCATAAATACCAGTCAGAGAAGAATAGGCATCTTTAAACACCGGATAAAGTTTACTGTATTTTTCAACATTTTCTGGATCTGGAGTCTGTCTTTCAATAATTGGATTTAATTCTTCTGCAACCTCAACTCCAGAGAAAATCCCTACACCAACTCCTCCTGCTATTGCAGCACCTAAAGAAGTTGCTTCTTCCAAAATTTCTGGCATTAAAACTTCTTTGTTATAAACATCAGCCATTATTTTACGCCAGGTTTTGCCTTTTGCCCCTCCCCCAATTACTCTGATTTTTGAGAAATCAATTTCATTTTCAAAGATTTCACTGATGATTTTAAGGTTAAAAGTAACCCCTTCAAGAACAGATCTGATTATATCTTTTCTTGTATGTCTTAAAGTAAGTCCAATAAAAGCTCCTTTTGCATTTGGATTCCAGTGGGGACTTCTCTCTCCCATCAGATAAGGTAAATATAATAGATTATTTGCACCAGGTTTTACAGCTTCTACAGAAAGATTCATTAACTCATAAACACTTAAATCTAAGTTTTGTGCTGCCTGCTGTTCTGCCTGGCATAAGGTGTTTTTTAGCCAGTTATAGGAAGCACCGGCTGTCTGCATAGTTCCACAGGGCATATACATCTCAGGATCCATATGGATCCAGTTAAATGTCTGCTGTTTTTGATCCAAAATTGGTTTTTTAGCAGCCAGTGCTATCCAGGAGGAGGATCCAATGTAATTATAGGCACTTCCCTCTCTAACAACTGCAGCTCCTACTCCAGCAGCAGCTCCATCTCCGGCTCCCAATACTACCGGAGTTCCAGCTTTAAGTCCTACTTCTTCTGCAATGTTTTTGTCTACTTTACCTATTACATCAAATGAAGATCTCACTTCCGGCAGTTTATCTTTATCAAGTCCAATTGCAGAAATAATTTCGGGAGACCAGCGTTTTTTATTAATATCATAAAGATTCATGCCTGAGGCATCAGAATAATCTGTTACAAATTCCCCTGTCAATCTATTAACTATATAATCTTTTGCATGAACAAATTTATATGTCTTTTCGTAAACTTCCGGCTGCTTATCCATAATCCACATTATTTTTTCTACAGAATAAGCCGGACTAATTCGATGACCTGTTATTTGATAAACTTTATCTGCTCCAACTTTTTCTCTTAACTTTTGTGCCTGCTTGACACTTCTTTGATCTGCCCAGATAATCGAACGACGCAGAGGATTCCCATTTTTATCTAAAGGCAGACATCCCATCATCTGAGCACTAAAACTTATAACAGCTATTTCTTCCTTTTTAATTCCACTTTCAGAAATTAACTTTTTTGTTGATTTACAGACTGCTTTCCACCAGTCGGCAGGGTCTTGTTCCGCCCAGTTTACATCTAAATAAAAGGTTTCATATTCAGATAAATGGCTGCCGATAAGCTTTCCTTCACTATTATATAAAGTTGCCTTATTTCCAGTTGTACCAAAATCATGGGCTAAAATATATTTTCCCATCTGCCAGACCTCCTCTTGCTAACTTTTTAATCAATTTCTTTTTCAAATTCTTCTCTTGTGTAGAATGATTTTTGAGTTCCCGTACTTAGTGTTGAAAATGCTGCATATTTATTTGCTAATTTCATGGCCTTAATAATATCTCCAGATTCTGCATAAAAAGTTGCAAAACTACCGATAAAAGCATCCCCAGCCCCTGTTGTATCTTTAGGATCTACTTTAAAAGCAAAAATCAATTCTGTTTTTTCTTTAGAGACCAGTAGAGAACCCTTTTCACCAAGGGTAACTATTATCTTCTTTAAATCTTTTGTTAGAAGTGACTGCGCAGCTTTTTTAATATTTTCTAAGCTGTCAACTGGCATCCCGCTAATTGTTTCCAGTTCCGTCTCATTTGGAACAAATATTGAAGCTTTTTTTACATAATTAAAATCAAGGTCTGCTGCTGGAGCCGGATTCAAAATAACTGGAATCTCATTTTCAGCTCCAAACTCAATAGCATAGTAAACTGTCTCCAGGGGAATCTCTAACTGTAAAAGAATAAAGTCACTGTTTAAAATCTTATCTTTTGCCTGATCAATAGCTTCCGGTTTAAGATGGGCATTAGCACCTTTAACAATCAAAATTCTGTTGTTACCATCCTGATCAACAAAAATTGGAGCAACTCCACTGGTCGTATTTTCGACAACTTTTACATATTCGGTGTCAATACCATGACTATCAAAGTTTTTAATTACTTCTCTACCAAACAAGCCATCTCCAACCCTGGAAACCATTACTACCTCAGCTCCTGTCTTGCAGGCTGCCACTGCCTGATTGGCACCTTTACCACCAAAACCAAGATCAAAATCTGGAGCTTCAATAGTCTCTCCCGAACGAGGCATCCGATTGATATTTGTAATTAAATCCATCATATTGCTGCCGATAACTGTAATTTTTGGATTAGCCAAATTAATCCCTCCTGACTGACTATTGTTTTTTACGGACCTGATCAAATAATACTGCCAGAACTATTAAAAGTCCTGTTGCCATTCTTAACCAGAAAGGGTCAACCCCCAGTAAGTTTCCGCCATTGCGAAGAGTGGACATAATCAAAGCACCAATAATAGTCCCTAAAACCGAACCTTCAGCACCTGATAAACTGGCTCCCCCAATTACAACAGAGGCAATAGCATCTAACTCATACATATTTCCCGAAGTAGGAATCCCCGAAGAAAGTCGTGAAGTAAGCATAATCCCTGCTATCCCAGATAGAAAAGCATTTAACATATAAATAGCATAATAGTTAACTCTCATATTAATTCCCGAGAGCCTTGCTACTTCATCACTACTGCCAATTGTATAGACATTTCGGCCAAAACGGGTTCTTGTTAAAACAAAAAATGCCAGGGCTACAACAATAATTAAAACAATGGTTAACATTGGGATTCCTAAAAATGTAATCTGAGCAAAACTAATAAACGCTCCCGGCAGTCCAGTTAAAATCTGGCCTCCACTTAAAAGCAGAGCAAGTCCACGTGCCATACTCATCATACCCAGAGTAGCAATAAAAGGAGGTACATTACCTTCGTAAATAAACATTCCCGTTACTGCCCCCAATAATAAAGTAACCAGGAGAGTAATTACAATCGCTAAAATAATCGGAACTCCATTAAGCAGTAACATACTTACAATAATACCACTAACCCCTACAATTGAACCAACTGATAAATCAATACCTCCAGAAATGATTACAAAAGTCATACCAGTTGCTACAACTGCAATAACAGAAGTCTGTCTGACTAAGTTGAAAATATTGTTATAAGTTAAGAAATAGGGACTCAAAATTGATAATATTCCCCACATTGCAAATAGTACTAAAAACAGAGTGGCTTTTGAAACATTATTTTTAAAATAATTCAATAATTTATTTTCCTGAATTGTTTGCTCTTCCACTTTAAAAACACCTTCCTTTATAATTTATACGGTAGCTAATTGAAGTAATTTTTCTTCAGTTGCTTCTTCTCTATCCAAAATACCTGTTATCTTTCCCTCAGAAATAACAGCAATTCTGTCACAAACTCCAAGTAATTCAGGTAGATATGAAGAAATAAAAATTATAGCTTTATCCTCTTTTAATAATTCAGCCATCAGTTTATAAATTTCTTTTTTGGCCCCCACATCGATACCAACTGTTGATTCGTCAAAGAATAAGATAGAAGCATCAACATTTAACCATTTTGCGATAACTACTTTTTGCTGATTACCACCACTTAAAAACTGGACTTTTTGCTTGATTGATGGCGTTTTAATATTTAAATCCTCAACATTTCTTCTGGTCTCTTTTTCTTCGGACTTTTTGTCAAGAACTCCAAGATTACTTGAGTACATAGAACTAACCAGGCTGCAGTTATCCTGGACACTGAGGGGTAAGGCTAATCCCTGTTTTTGACGATCCTCTGGTATTAATCCGATTCCAGCATTAATTGAGTCAACCGGTTTATTTATCTTAACATCTTTTTGGTTTATTTTTATTTCTCCGGAATCAATTTTATCAGCACCAAAAATTGTACGGAGCAGTTCAGTTCTTCCAGCTCCAATTAAGCCAAAAAATCCTAATACCTCTCCCTTATGCAGCTCAAAAGAGGCATCTATAACTTTTTTACCACTGTTTAAATTATTTACCTCTAGAATTTTTTCTCCCTTATCAATCTCCTCTTTATAATATAGATCTCCTATTTCTCGACCAACCATCATTGTTATTAAATCATCTTCTCTTACCTCAGAAATTTCTCTTGTACCTACATATTCACCATCTCTGAGAACTGTCACCCGGTCACAAACTTCAAATACCTCATCAAGTCTATGATTAACATAAATAATTGAAACCCCTTTTTCTTTTAATTCCAGCATTGTCTTATGCAGTTCTTCTGTTTCTTTTTCTGCCAGTAACGCTGTTGGCTCATCAAAAATCAATATATTAGCATCATGAGAAACTGCTTTAGCAATTGCCACCATTTCCTGCTGAACATTTGTTAAAGAGTCTAATCTGGATTTAGGATTTATTTCAGTTAAATTTAGCGAATCTAAATGTTTGCGGGTTTCTTTATACATATAATCCCAGTTAACAATGCCATTTTTAGTTGGCTGCTCTCCTAAAAATATATTCTCTGCAACAGATAACTTGGGAGCTAACATCATATGCTGATAAACTGCAGCCAGTCCATATTTTTCTGCCATTATTGGATTATTTATATTAGCTTTTTCTCCATTTAACAATATATCTCCACTTTCAGAATCTTTTTGATGGACCCCCATTAGGATTTTTAATAAAGTTGACTTACCTGCACCATTTTCACCTACTAATCCATGAATCTCTCCTTTTTTAACTTTAAAATCAACCTGATCAAGTGCTTTAACACCAGGAAAAGTTTTGGTAATTTGATTCATTTCTACTGCGTATTTTTCATCAGGCAATGATTTTCCTCCTCTCCTAAATTATCAATCCATTTATTCTTCTAACTCTGCAATGATTTTCAGTCCTGAACTACTACCAATTCTTGAAGCCCCTGCATTTATCATTTTCTTGTAATCTGCAAGAGATCTAATTCCACCGGCAGCTTTAACTTTTTTATGATCTCCAACCACCTCTTTCATCAGCTTTACATTTTCCACAGTCGCTCCCTCTGGACCAAAACCGGTTGAGGTTTTAATATAATCAAGCTTATCAATTTTCAGACAAATTTCTGCTAATTTTTTAATTTCTGCTTCTGTTAAATAACAGGTTTCGAAAATAACTTTAAAAGTGATATCTCCACAAACTTCAGCCACCTGTTCTATATCAGCTTTAACTTTTTCCCAGTCATGATCTTTAACAGCCACAATATTAACTACCATGTCTAACTCTGTTGCTCCCAATTCAATTGCCTCTTTAGCTTCAAAAACTTTTGTTGCTGTTGTGTGATAACCGAGGGGAAAACCAACAGTGCCATCAATTTCTACCCCTGTACCAGCAAGCTTTTCAGCTGCATATTCAACAAAGTCAGGCCCAATAGCTACAGAAGCAAATCCATATTCAGCAGCTTCTTCACATAACTTTTTTATATCTTCTCTTTTACCATCTGGATTTAAAAATGTATGGTCAATAGTTTTAGCAATTTCTTTTTTCGTAAAATTCATATTTAAAACCCCCAATTTATAGGCTTATGATAAATGAATCAAAAAACAAAAACTTTTGCTTCTAAATAAAATTTAGATATACCGCCCTGAAAAAGGGCGGTATATATGATTATTATTCAGCTAATTCAGCTTCGGCTCTCATATCAGGATTTAGTAAGTTCTGGATTTCAGGATTATTCATATTAGCCTGTGTTACTGCTGTAACTCCAGTATTAACAAACTCTGGTAATTCTTCGCCTTCAATAGCTCTAACTGCAAATTGAACACCTTTAAAGCCCATACCAAAAGGATCCTGGACAATTAATGCATCAATTGTACCTTCTTCGAGAGCTCTCTTTTCAGCGTCATCAGCATCAAAAGCTACTACAGGCATTTCATCTGCAATATCTCTTTCCGCAATTGCTCTAGCAACACCAGCACCAGTGTGATTATTATCAGCAAAAAATCCTACTAATTCTTCTGGATGACTTGTCAGAATATCTTCCGCAGTACTTAAAGCTTCCGGGATTCTATTGTCAACATATCTGGTTTCTAGAATTTCTAAGCCAGGTGCATATTCATTTAAACCCTGGATAAATCCTTGATCACGATCAGCAAGCACCTGAACCCCGGCCATAGCACTTATTAAACCAACCTTACCGGAATCTACTGATTTACCATGCTGCTTGGCCATTTCTACAAATGTCTCTGCTGCCAATTTACCTCCAGCTATATTATCAGTTGCTAAGTGAGAATGAATCTTATCAGTGTTTACTTTATTGTCAATTGTAATAATTTTAATTCCCTGATCATAAGCTCTTTCCAGAGCAGGAACACTAGCATCTGAACTGGTAGAAGCCATTACAATCGCATCTGGCTGTCTGGTTATAACATTTTCTAAAATAGCTACCTGTTCAGCAATTTGTGATTCAGAAGTAGGACCATGAGTGGTAATAGTTACATTATCTAACTTCTCGTCTGCTGTTCTGGCACCAGTTAATACATCCTGCCAGAAACCTGAATCAGTAGCTTTAATTATAACAGCAATATTATATTCCTGAGCAAAAGAACCTGCGGTAAAAACAAAAGCAAAGACCATAACCAGTGCTAAAATAGTTAGTAATTTTGAATTTTTAATCATTTGAAAACTACCCCCTTATTTGTTTTGAAAAAATTCTGACTTCAATAACCAACAATATTCTTTTGGTTTTTTAGATTTAACCCCCTTTCGGCTAAACAAATATTTTAAAAAGTAGTGCAAAAATGTAATTAAAGATCAACCCAATTTTTGTCTGATGATTAACATTATTCACACTATTTTTCTCAAAATAATTTGAAGGAACTGCTTTTAATCTGGATATCTGAATACAGCCTGAGTACTCCAGATCACCTCCTTTTGTTTTTAACTTTTAAATCTCTTATGCTTTTGCTTCAACATAAGTCTTATTAATACCAGGCTATTATTAGAGCCCTACAGATTTAACAATCAATTTATGGGATCGGTTCCACATCAAATGCAAAAAGTAGATCGAGTCATATTATTACTATTTAATAATTGTAAGATCTTCACTAACTGATAATATGTGGAACCGGTCCCATAAAATTTAAATAAAGATATTATTTAATCAAAATTATATATATAATTCTGATCCGAGCAATTTTAACTTAGAATCTATAATAACTTTCTCATAAGGCTTATCAGGATGCTCAAATCTTTTTAATAATAATTCCATAGCCTTTTTCCCCATTTTACGAACATCTCTCTCTACATAACTATATTTCATATTAAATAATTCCTGCCCGGCTACTTTATCAAAAACAACAAAAGCAATGTCCTCTGGAATTTTTAAGTTTTTTTCAAAAACAGCCCTTAAAAATCCAATACAGCTTAAATTATTACTGATAAAAAAAGCTGTCGGCAGTTCTGCTTCAGAATTTAATAAATCTATCATCAGATTGTAAGTAGTATCAGCATCAAAATTACCTGGAACAATGTAATGATCATTTATCTCCAGTCCATAAGCTTCTAATGCTTTTTTATATCCTGCAAGACGCTCACGTCCAATTGAAAGACTGAGATCTCCCTGGATAATTCCAATCCTACTGTGCCCTGCTTTAATTAAAGCTTCTGTTGCCAGATAAGAACTGGTAAAATTATCAGAATAAACTCCATCAGTAGTAAAACCTTCAATAGAACGATCTAAAAGCACAATTGGACAGTTAATTTTTTCAATTAAATTATTCAGCTTTTTAAACTGTTTTTTATTATAATTTCCTGCAGGAGTAAAAATCAATCCCTTAGATCGCTGCCTTAACATAACCTGCAGAGATCTAAAATCCTTTTCAATCTCGTTTGCTGTATTACACAAAATTAATGTTAGGTCATTTTCATCTATACTCTGACTTACTCCACTTAATATCTCCCCAAAAAATGGGTTATTTGCTTCTGGTATTATAAGTCCAATAGTATCACTTTCTTGCTTTGAAAGAGATCGAGCAACAGCTGAAGGAAAATAATTGTTTTCCTCCATGACCTTTTCAATTTTTTTTCTAGTTTCAGAACTTACATAACCAGAACCATTAATTACTCTAGATACTGTCGACTTACCCACACCTGCTTCTTTCGCTATATCATTTATTGTTATTTCTGACACAATTACCCTCTTCTTTGAATAATATTATATAATTTTTCTATGCTTAATTATACAATTAACTAATTATTTTGTCAAATCTTTTTATTATTCAGAATTTTAAATCATAAATAGGTGCCAGCTGAATCTGTAAAATATTATTTTATTCCAAATTTGCATGAAGTTCGAAAAGCCTTGCTGTTTCAATGTTTTTTCCCGCTGCTAAATTAATAATCAAATTATCACCTAAAACCAAAAGTCCTGTTTCAAAATAACTTCCACCGGGAAGAGTACCTCCATTTTTATTTTCTTTCTCAAAATTTTCTGCAGGAATTTGAACTATCACATCTGCTAATTCTGCCAGAGTTGATTTTTTTGCTCCTGTAAACGCTGCAACTCTACCTTTTTTATTTTTAGCCTTTCTAACATTGAGAAGAGTACCCTCTGTTTCCCCAGAAGCACTGGCTGCTAATAATAAATCTCCTTTTCTAAAAGCAGGGGTATTAGTTTCACCAACTAGATAAACTTCAAAACCAAACTGCATAAACCTCATTGCAATAGACTTCATAATTAAAAGCGAACGTCCTCTTCCTGTAAAAAATAATCTTTCTGCTGAAAAAATTTCTTTTTTTAATAAATCAAGTTCTGAAATTTCAATTCTAGAAATTATCCTTTTTAAATCTTCCAGGGTTTTTAAACTATTTTCTACAATATCCATTTTGATACCCCACTCTCAATAGTTATCAATTATTTTTCTCATTTTTTCTGCTACATATTCTGGTTTTTCGTTTTTATAGACTGCCCCACCCACTATTATAATATCTGCACTACTTTTACAGGCTTTTTCAAAATTATTTAAGTTAATTCCTCCAGCAACTGCTTTTTTTGCCTTAATATTTTTAAGAAATTTAATGTTTTTAAGCGGATCTATTTCCTCCATTTTCATGTCAGCTGCCCGGTGAACACTAATATAGGCAGGAGAAAAGCGATCAATCTCTTCAGCTCTTTTTTTTATCTTGCTGACCGAACACATATCAATTAAAATCTCCTTTTTAAATTCTGCTGCACTTTTAATTGAAGCTTTAATGGTACTGTTATTTGCAGCTGCCAGTACAGACACCATATCAGCTCCCTTTTGAAAAGCCAGGTCGGGTATTATTCCACCACCATCCATTACTTTTAGATCAGCAAAAACTATTTTTTCTGGATAAAGTTCTTTAATAACGGGAATTATAGAAAGTCCTTCAGAAATAATTAACGGTGTTCCAAGTTCTATAATCTCAAAATAATCAGCTACTTTTTTTAGCAGTTTCAGACTGGATTTTAAATCAAATAAATCAATCGCTAATTGTAATTTTTTAATAATTAACTCCCCCTTAATTTTAAAAATTTAGTAAATTAATGAGATTCCTCGAAACCGCCAGTTTAACCTTCAAAAGTCAGGAAGAATCTCATTGTTAAAATATTTTTAGCTATATAATGGCCCAAAATTTTTACAGGCCCTGTAGTCCGCGCTTTCTAAATCTTTAGTGCCAAATAGGTTCCAGGCATCCGGCCTGAATATCCTTTCTTCTTCAACATTGTGCATGTTGACCGGTATTCTGAGCATTGAAGCTAAAATAATTAACTGATCACCTATGTGGCCAAAACTAATTGCTCCATGATTTGAGCCCCAGTTGTTCATGACTGAATAGACATCTTTAAAAGCTCCTTCTCCTGTCAGCTCTGGCACAAACCAGGTTGTGGGCCAGGTAGGATCTGTTCTCTGATTTAGGACTTCATGGATTTCTGGTTCTATGTCTACTGTATATCCTTCTGCTATCTGTAATACAGGTCCCAGGCCTTTTACTATGTTCATTCTGGCCATTGTGACCGGCATTCCACCTTCTGATAAAAACTGCGAGGAAAAGCCTCCACCTCTAAAGTAGCCTAAATTTGCAGGCCGCCATTCTGTTGCTTTAAGGCAGGCATCTACCTCTTCTTCACTGATATTCCAGAATTCCTTCATAACTGAATTACCAGCTTCATCCTTCATCTTGCCAGTGCCATCAAGAGTTGTAGAGCCTGAGTTAATTAAGTGAATTATTCCATTCTCAGCTCTGCCTGTTAGTTTTTTACCAGTTACTCTCTCAACTGCTTCTGGACTCCAGAAGGTTCTTACATCAGAAAAGATCTGGGCTCTGTTTGTTAAGAGATGGTTAAAGAGCATGGGGACCGCATTTAAACTGTCATTTTCTGTGGCCATCATATAGGCTTCTCTAATCCCATTCCAGTCAAAAGATGAATTTAGGATTGCTTCCATAAAATCTCCATTGGGGAAATGATCTGTCCACTGCCTCTGCCCCTGGAAACCGGCTGCTATTGCATTATGACCATTTGCTTCTTCTCCATAACCCATCTCTTTAAGTTTAGGATTACCAACCATCAAATCTCTTGCTATAATAGTCATTTTAACAACGAATTCCCACTGCTCATCTTTCTCTTCACGGCTGAACTGTTCTGCTTCTGGATTATTATCCTGACCTTCAATACAATTTTCTTTAACCCAGGCTAATGCTTTTTCGAATTCTTCCTGATCATAAATTTCTTCTTCTATTCGACGGGTAAACTCACTCATGTCTATATATTCGTTTCTCATGCCTAAGTAATCCTGAAAAACTTCTTCGTCTACAATTGAACCTGCTATTCCCATGGAAACTCCGCCCATTGATAGATAGGATTTACCTCTCATTGTTGCTGCTGCCAGACCAGCTTTAGCAAACTTGAGTATTTTTTCTTTTACATCCTCCGGTATACTTTCAGTTCCTGCATCCTGTACATTTTCTCCATAAATTTTAAAAACAGGAAGTCCTTTCTGGTTGTGTCCTGCTGCAGCTGCAGCCAGGTAAACTGCTCCCGGTCTTTCTGAACCATTAAAACCCCAGATTGCTTTTGGCCGCAAAGGATTTTGGTCAATAGTTTCAGTTCCATAACACCAGGAAGGAGTTACAGTTAAGGAGACACCTACACCTTCCCGCTGAAACTTCTCTTCAGCTTTTGCTGCTTCTGCCACTCCACCAATAGTGCTGTCAGCTATTACACATTCTACTGGTAAACCATTGGGATGTCGTAAATTTTTCTCTAAAAGTTCAGCCACACTTTCAGCTAAGCCCATAGTCTGGGCTTCTAAAGATTCTCTAACCCCTCTTTCTCTACCATCAATTGTTGGTCTGATACCAATTTTGGGTATTGAGCCAATTAGTCTTTTTTTACCTTTTTCTTTACTCATTTTCATTTCCCCTCCAATTTAATAGAATTATTCTGAGAGATTTAAAATTATAATTTAAATTATTAAATTATCTTTACATTCATTATATTAAAAAAAATACTTAAATTGCAAAATTATTTTTATATTATTCAAAATTATATTATAATTTAAATTCTTAAATTTCAATTAACACTCAACATAAAAAAACTACCCATATCTCAGAGACATGGGTGGTTTTTACTCATATTATTCAATTATTTCTTTGACTCTGCCAACTTTCCCATTTTCGAGCATTACCTTAATCCCGTGAGGATGAGCTGCAGAATTTGTTAAAATCCTCTTAACCACACCTTCTGTCAAATTCCCACTGCGCTGATCCTTTTTCTGAACCACTTTAACCTTTAGACCCTTTTTGATATTAGATCTCTTGTTTCCACTCATAATTTCACCCTTTAGCTATTTAGATTTTCATTCTATTAATTAGATTTTCATTCTATTAAAATGTAATCTTCAAATTAAGATTACAGTGTTTTAAACAGACGATCAAGCTGAACAATATATTTCGAAAATATTTCTTCATTAATACAGTAACAGACACGCGGGCCATCAATTCTTCCTTCTATCCAGCCAGTATCTTTTAATATTTTAAGATGCTGAGAGACAGTAGACTGAGCAATCGGCAGCTGATCAACTATACTGCTGACCATACACTGGTTTTCCGAAGGCAGCTCAGCCAGAATTTTAATTATTCTGAGCCGGTGCGGATGGCTTAAACCTCTGGCCAGCTCAGCTAACTCATCATAATTTTCATTTTTAGTCTCTTTCTGCTTGAGTTCTTCTTTCATCATGTTCACCTCTAGCTTCTAAGATTGCAGTTTTTAGTTGTACATTAAAATCAAAGTTTTATAAAGAATATCAGGCAAAATAGCTTTAATTACTAAAATACAATTTAGATTTACTTGAACTATTTTTCAGCTCTAATGTAGGCAGAATAAATATAATTATTAATATCGACTCCCGAAATCCAGTCTTCTACTATCTGATCACTGTGGCTTTTTCTTTCCACCTCAATATTTTTAAATTCCAGTTCCTCTAAAATTGATATTAATTTTTCTCTGGCAATACTGCCGGTTACACAGCTGCTGTAATTATCAAGATTGGCCTTAAGCTCTTCTGGGAATTCTTCTGCTTTTAAGATATCAGAAATTGCAAGTCTGCCTCCATTTTTGAGTACTCTTTTTGCTTCAGCAAATACTTTAGCTTTATTTGGTGACAAATTGATAACACAATTTGAAATTATTACATCAACACTGTTATCAGCTAAAGGAAGATCTTCAATTTCTCCTAAGATAAATTCTACATTTTCCACATTATTTTTTTGAGCATTATTTCTTGCCTTATTGATCATTGCCTCGGTCATATCAATGCCAATAACTCTGCCCTCTTTACCAACCTTTCTGGCTGCCAAAAAGACATCAAAACCGGCACCAGAGCCTAAATCAAGAACAGTCTCCCCTTTTTTTAAATTTGCAATTGCTCCCGGATTACCACAGCCGAGTCCATAATTTGATTCTGCAAAAGCTGAATCCAATTCTTCTTTGTTGTAATCCATTTTTTCAGCAAGCTTTTTTGCTTTATCTTCTTCCTTTTCTGAACTTCCACAGCAGGATGAGCTGCAGCAGCCACCACTGTTATCTTCTTCCACTACTTTACTATAATTTTTCCTAACATTATCCTTTATCTTTGCTTCTTTATTCTGCATAGTTAATCCCTCCTAATTTTCATTATAGCATAGTTATCGTTAATCGTAAATAGGCGATTAATATAATAAATTAATACCTGGTACCGAAAACCATTTCGGGTACCAGGTGCAAGTGAATCAATACACAAAGAGTTTAATTTGAACTCTTCCAGTTTAAGAACTGAATAATCGCCATCGGGATAATTACTGCTACCACTCCAGGCAGCCAGAGTGAAGCTGCAATTGGCACAGTAGATAAGATTCCCTGTAGTGCAGGTAGATAAATTGCTGCCAGCTGAAAGATAAAGCCGATTCCTACAGCAAGCCAGAGATATTTATTTTTTAAGACAGTCCTATCAAAGGCCAGTCCTGACTTGCGGCGGGCATTAAAGACATGGAAAAGCTGAATAAAAGCCAGCACAGAAAAACTTAGAGTCCGGCTCAGTTCCAGACTATAGCCGCTGTTTAAGGCCCAGACATATAAGATCATTGGTCCAGCAGCCAGAATCAGACTGTGCAGAGCGACTTTCTTTTTAAAGTCCTTATCCATAATATTTCTTTCTGTTTTTGCTTCTTTTTCCATTATATTATCTTCTTCAACCTCCCAGGCCAGTGACAAGGCCGGGAAAACATCAATCACAACATTAATCCATAAGATCTGCATTGCAATTAAGGGCAGCGGCAGATTGAAAATGATTCCAATAAAAATATAGATTATTTTGCTCAGATTATTTGAGAAAAGATAATAAATGAACTTTTGAATATTATCAAAAATAACCCTACCTTCTCGAACAGCGGTTACTATTGTAGCAAAATCATCATCAAGCAGCACCATATCTGATGCTTCCCGGGCAACCTGAGTTCCTCTTTCCCCCATTGAAACACCGATATCTGCCTTTTTGAGTGCAGGTGCATCATTAACTCCATCACCTGTCATTGCTGTGATTTCCTGATCCTCATTTAAGACATCTATAATCTGCAGTTTATTTGCCGGTGTAACTCGAGAGAAAACTGAATTATTTTTTATGAGATCTTTTACTTCAGAATCAGAAGCTGCCGAAATCTGCTGACCGCTGATAACATTGTCACTGCCTGCAATACCGACCTTGCCGGCAATAGCTGCCGCTGTATCAGTCTGGTCACCGGTAAGCATCTTAATTGTAATTCCTGCTTTTTTGGTATCTTCTATTGCTTTTTTAACCGACTGACGTGGTGGATCAATGATTGCTGTCAGGGCCAGGAAAGTTAAACCTTCTTCAATATTATCCTTAAGCGCTTCTTCAGAATTCAGGTTTTCTCCCGCATTAAAAGCGACTCCCAGAATTCTTAAACCTTCTTCACCCAGCTTTTTATTTGCCTTTCGAATTTTATCTTTTTCATCTTCACTTAATTCTTTTATTTCTCCATCAATTAAAATCGAATCACACATCTCCAGTACAACATCAGGTGAACCCTTTAAATAAAGTTGTTTTTCCTGCTCAGGTGTAGCATAAGAAACAGCCATATACATATTATCAGAGCTGAAAGGAATTCCGGCAAGCTGCTGATAGCCTTCCTCTTTTAAACTCTCTTTGGAAAAGCCAGCCTTTCTGCCGGCTGTTAAAAGAGCTCCCTCAGTTGCTTCTCCCAGCACCTTATACTGTCCATCTTCTTTAGTTAATTCAGCTGAAGTACAGAGCATCGCAGCTTTTAGCGCCAGCTTCAGATCATTTGCCTGACTTAAATCTATTTTGCTGCCAGCTGCAGAAAACTCACCCTCCGGTTTGTAGCCGGTACCGCTAATTTCTATTTCCTGATCATTTAAAAACATTTTGCTCAGAGTCATCTGATTTTCAGTAATTGTTCCAGTTTTATCTGTACAGATGGTTGTTACTGAGCCCAGAGTTTCAACTGCCAGGAGCTCTCTAACCAGAGCATTATGCTCAACCATCTTTTTCATTCCAATTGCAAGGGTGATTGTAGCAATAATTGGCAGCCCTTCCGGTACCGCTGCAATGGCAAGGGCAATCCCAGTTTTTACTGTTTCATAAACGGGACGACCCATAATTATCCCAAGCACAGTCAAAATTGCTATTACCACCAGCGTAATTACAACCAGAGATTTACCGAGTTTATCAAGCCTCTTCTCCAGTGGGGTTTTTCCTTCTTTGGTTTCATCCAACATGGCTCCGATTTTCCCAATTTCGGTATCCTCGGCAGTAGCTGTAACAATTGCTTTCCCTTTACCGCGAGCGGCTGTTGTTCCCATGTAAACCATATTGTTTCTGTCAGCCAGAGTTTTTTCTTCTTCAAATTGGGCTTCAGCATCTTTACTCACACTCTCAGACTCTCCGGTTAAAGAAGCCTCGTTAACTGTCAGATTTTGAGCTTCAATCAGTCGGGAATCAGCCGGTATCTGATCTCCTTCTTTGATAAAAAAGATATCTCCCGGCACCAGCTTTTGAGCTTCAATTTCCTTTTTTCTGCCAGAACGAAGAACTATCGCTTTTTTGCTAAGTACATTTTTTAAAGAAGAAACAGCTTTCTGAGCCTGATATTCAGTCACAAAACCTATAATTGTATTAAAAACTATAACTGCTAAAATTGCAAATCCTTCCAGACTATCACCAATTAAAAAGGCCAGTGCACCAGCTATAATAAGGATGATAATTATCAGATCTTTAAGCTGATTTAAGAGGATTTTCCAGAATGAAACTCCCTTAGATTCCCGCAGCTTATTTTCTCCGTACTTTTCTCGCTTTTTTTCTACAGCCTCCTGGCTGAGACCCTGCTCAGGATCTGTATCAAACTCTTTAACTATCTCATCTATTTTCTTTCTATAATAATTTTGACTCAATTTAGAACCTCCTCTACTCTAATAATTTTAGCTTCGTATTAATTATATTTTTCTACAAAATATGGAATTTCCCTTGTTTTAAAAAGAAAAATCCTCTAACTAGATTTTTTTATAAAACAAAAATGCCCGCCTTAAAGACGGACACCCAATTAAAATATTATTTTACTCTATACATAAAAACTATCTATAGCAAAAATTTGATCCTGTTTTTATAATTTAAGCTTTAATCAATTCAACTTTGCTAAAGTCACCATCAATATTAAAAAGTATGCTTTGAGATCCTTTTTCAAAATCAATTTTTTGAGTATCAACTCTTACTTCATCTATTTTTGTATTAAAAAATTCAATTTTAAAACTACTGTAAAGTTCATCATATCGCTGTTTTTTGAGATCCAAAGTCACTTCATAGCTCTGATCATTTTCCTCCTGAATAAATTTATATAAATTAAATTCACCCTCTCTATAAGCAAAGCTTTGACCATCATCCTGATAATGGAGGTAATCACCCTCACCAGGATAAATTTTAAGTTTGAGCTCATCCATTTTCTTTTCGCCAATATAATTTTGGACCTCATAATTTGGAATAATGCTGCCTTTTTTAATATACATCGGCAGAGTATCTAAAGGGCTTTCTTTTAAAATATAATTATTACCCTGATGTTCTTCTCCCGTCCAGTAGTCTAGCCATTTTCCGTCTGGTAAATACACTTTTCTATACTTCTGGCCCTGCTGTACTACTGGAGCCATCAATATATTTTCTCCGGCAAGGAACTGATCATTTAAATTATAGGTGTTGCTGTCACTCTGATTATGTAAAAAGAGCGGCCTCATAACAGGCAGTCCAGTTTTTTTTCCCTGCCAGAGTAAATCATAGAGATAAGGAATAAATTTATATCTTAATTTTATATATTTTTTTGAAATTTCTTCAACCTCTTGCTTAAAAGCCCAGGGTTCCTGATCTCTACTGCCTATACTGCTGTGATTGCGAAATAGAGGTGTAAAAATACTTGCCTGATACCAGCGTGTTAATAATTCTGCAGTAGCATCAGAACCAAAACCTCCTATATCAGTTCCAGAAAAGCTAAGTCCACTAAGCCCCATATTCATCAGCATCGGAAGTGCCATCCGCAAATGCTGCCAAAGGCTATGATTATCTCCCGTCCAGAAGGTAGAATATTTTTGAGTTCCAGCATAAGAGGCACGGGTAATTACAAAAGGACGTTTATTACTTACTTTATTTATACCTTCATAGGTGGATTTCGACATTAAATGTCCATAAATATTGTGTGCTTCTTTATGCTCCATTTTCTGACCATCATTATCAAAGCGCACATCTTCAGGTAAAGGTCCATTAAAACTGGCAGGTTCATTCATATCATTCCAGATACCATCTATTCCAATTTCCAATAATTTTTGATGATTATTACCCCACCACGCTCTGCAGTCTGAATTAATAAAATCAGGGAAAATACATTCTCCGGGCCAGACTTCATTAACATAGGGAATTCCATCCTGATCGGTTAAATAAAATCCATTTTCAAGACACTGATCATAAACCTGATATCCTTTTTCTTTTTTGACACCGGGATCAATAATTGTAACAACTTTAAAACCCTTTTGGTGGAGATTTTCAATCATTTCCTTCATATTTTTAAACTTATTATCATCCCAGGTAAAAACCTTATAATCATCCATATAATCAATATCTAAATAAATTACATCACAGGGAATATCTTTTTTTCTAAAGTTATCAGCAATCTCCTCAACTCGCTCACGACTGTGATAACTCCAGCGGCTCTGCTGATTCCCCAGAGTCCATTTTTGTGGCAGGGGAGTTTTCCCTGTTAATTTAGTATAGGAATCTATTACTTTTTTAGCTGAAGGACCGTTAATGAAATAATAATTCAAACTGCCGCCTTCAGCAGCATAATAAAAATAGTCGTCATTCTCTTTGCCAAAATCAAAATAGGATCTAAAAGTATTATCAAAAAACAAACCATAAGCATAATCACCTTTCAATCCCAGTATAAAGGGGATTGACTTATACAAAACTTCAAAACTCTCTACATGGGGTGAAGGGTCATCAGTGTTCCAGAGCTGATAACTGTAGCCTTTTTTATTTAAATGACCGGTTCTATCTCCTAAACCATAAAATTTTTCTTCAGCAGTTATTTCTTTTAATACTTCAACAGGCTGATTCTTTAATTCTTCCTGCAATTTATGTCCCTCTTCTTCTGCAATATTACTACTTTTTCTTCTGATAAAGGGATCTCTTTTCTTGGAATAATCTTTAGAAATCGGATTATGATCTAAATCATAAAAATCCACTTTGAAATCATTTTTTATTTCAATAATTAGTTCTGCTGTAGTTATTATCAATTTACCTTTTTTATTCTCAACTTCAAAGTCAAGCTCCGCAGAATTAAAATTATTATCCTCAACCGCAAAAGAATTATAATCTTTGTAATCTGCTTCAAAAAGTTGAATAACTCCTGCTTCAATTATTTTAATAAAATAAATCTGAGATTCATAAACTAATTTAATTTGATTATTTTCAACTTGATAGTCTTTTAATTTAGCTGCCAAATTTATCACTCCTAATATCACTTTTAATATAATCAGATAACAAATCAATTGTATTTCTTTGAGAAGAATTAATTATTTTGCTTAGATAATCATTTAAAAAGCCTAATATTTTTTCAGCTGCTGAAAACAGTTCAGCTGCAATGATTTGATTAATCTCTAAAGTCAATTCAGGATAATTATATTCAAATCTTCTAAATGGGTCAAGGTTATCTAAATTATTTAACTCAGAACTTTCAATATTCTTTTCTATTAACAATAATAATTGCCTTAATGCTTTTTCTTTAATAAAATAATGCGCACTAATCTTTTCGCCTCTTTTATATCTTCCAATCCCAATAAAAATATTTGTCAACAAATTACCCATCAAAACCTTATTATCTTCCAATAAATTAGAAGATTCAGAAGTATCATTTCTTATTTTTTCTATATAATCTGTAATCTCAAATTTATCAATTAAAAGTCTATAACTATTGATTTTAAGATTTTTTAAATTTTCTAATTCAAAGACAGCATATTCAATTAAGTGCATATTTTCAAAAATTATTTTTCTGCTGTTGGCCGACTCTTTATAGGTAAAAAGAACTTCTTCATTATCTGGAATCCAGAAAAGATTATTTATATACTTCTCTTGACTGCCCTTTTTTACAATTATAGAAAAATCATGATCAGACCAGAGATCTGGATCATGATCTTTCTCAGCCATAGAACCAAGTGCCAAAAGTGCTATAATATCATTCTCAGGTTTCAGGTTCTGACACAATTTTTTTGTGAATTTATGATAATTTTTTAATTCCATTTAAATCACTCATTAGTTATTTTATAGACAAAGAAATCACTATTATTTTTCGTTTTAGAAATTAAAGTGTTGTCAAATCTATCTTCTTTAGCTATTATATATATTTCTTTTAAATCTCCTTTAAAATTCGCCTTTATTTTATTACCGGATTGAGTTAATATAATCTGATTATTTAAATCATCTTCAAATGTGTATTCTTCTATATTTCCATTGACCCAGAAAGTAAGTCTCTCATATTCATCTAAATCATTACCTATAAAATTACCAATCTCAAAATCATGATTCAGATTAAGTGGAATAACAGAATTATTCTTTATAAAAACAGGTATTTTCTCTAAATTTGCTAAATGCTTAATTAACTGATTACCCTGATATTCTCTTCCGTTCCAGAAATCAATCCACTCACCTGCTGGTAAATATATATCTCTCTGACGAGAATCTTTTTCTACTATCGGAGCAATTAACAATTGTCTGCCAAATAAGTACTGATCTTCAATATTTTTTACATAATTATCTTCAGGATAATCATAGACAAGAGGTCTCATCATTGGCTCATAATTTTTCGCTGCCTTATCTGCTTCCTGGTAAATATATGGTATTAAATTCATTCTCAAATTTGCATAATCTCTATAAATATTTAAAACTTCTTCACTCTCTGTTCTTTCCGCAATATTCCAGGGGCTGCGGTCCCAGTTATCTGTTTCAAGATAATTTTCAGAGTGAAACTGCATTACCGGACAAAAAACCGCCATTTGAGTTGAGCGGATAAATAATTCTGCTGTTGGAATTTCGCCAGAAAAACCGCCAATATCCCAGCCCCAAAAAGGGTTACCAGAGATATTCATTGATAGCCCGGCAACAATCATATTTTTTAATGTCTCAAAATCTGAGATCTGATCTCCACCCCAGTAAATAGGATATTTTTGAGCACCACTAAAACCCGCTCGACTAAAGGTGATTCTCTCATCTCCTATAAAATCATTATAGGCTTTAATATAGCTAATTGGATATTCATTTCTCATTTCCATACCAGTTTTACCATCAGCAAATTTTATATTTTCATCAAAAACAAATTCTCCTCCATCTGTTTTAAAACCATCTACATCAAGATCATCAATTAAATAATTTCTTTTTTCAAACCACCATTTTACTGCCTTAGGATTATTAAAGTCTAAAAGCAGACTACCTTTAAACCAGCCATCAAGTATTCTATAAGGACTCCCATCTTCATTTAAAACACAGTAATTATTCTCTATCACAAATTTTTCATCATTTAGGTGCTGCTGATTATTATTTTCTGGTTTTCTGATAATCGGAATCTGCCATAAAATAAATTTTAAGTTATTCTGATGAATATTTTCTACCATAGCTTTCGGATCAGGCCATTTTCCTTCTTTACTAAAATCAAAATCATCATAATCAAAACTTTCTTTTCCATCTTTTAAATTATATTCAGCCTCATTAAAGATATAGAAAGTTGATTCATCACTCCAGGCTTCAGCTACAATAACAGTTGCAGGAATTTCAAATTTATTCATTAATTCCATCTGTTTGGTAATGATATCCTGACTACTCCAGCTATTACCTGACATCCAGGGTCCAAAAACCCATTTAGGCGGCAATTTTGCCCCACCTACTTTTTGTAGATATTTCTTTAAAATTGATTTAGGATTTCCGGTAAATAAGTCAAAGTCTAGATTCGTGCTATTACTATTCAGCTGGGTCTTGATTTTTAAGATTTTATTACCTTGATTTAAGGAAAATTTAATGTAATTTGGAGTATTAATATTTAATCCAAAACCACTTAAAGTAAAGAAAAATGGCACTGGTATATAAGTTTTATCTTCCTGATACAAATATTCGTTATAAACACAAATATCTGGTGCTAATTCTTTTTGATTTAAACAGTTATATCTTTCTCCAAAACCAAAGAAATCTTCTGCATTATTTTTAAAATTAATTTTTAGCTCAAACTTACCATTAAAATAATCAACTAATTCAAAAGGAGCTAAAATTTCGTTCTCTGATTCTAATAACACTTCTTTCTTTTTCTTAATAATTATCTTGAAAGCTTCTTTAGTAATTTGAACTATAATTCCAGTCCTATTATCTTTTAATGAGTATTTATCATTAGTTTTATTAAATTCACATCTTTCTTCTCCTTTAATGTTTATTTTCTCTAAAGAAAAAGAACTGCGTAAATTGCCCTTATCAAAATAAAAATAAATTCTGGGGTTTATATTTAATATCTCTGAGAAAACAACTTCTAAAAAATTATTTTCTTTATTATAATTAACTTTTTTAATAGTATCTACTTTATAATTTTTTCCAGTAATAAACTCAAATTTATCAGAGTTAATATTAACATGTTTATTATTAATACTAATATTATATTCAATTTTATCTTCAGCAGAAAATCTTCCTAATTCAAACTTGTAATATTTTTTTTCATTCACATGATCAATTACGATCTCAGAATTTATGCTTTTCTGTTCTTTTCCATTCAATTTCCAATTCAAAAAAACATCTTTTTCAGGTATATTATTTGGTTCAATAACTGCTTTTACAATTACAAAATCATCTTTAATAGGCTTTCTAGGTATTCTTTCAAAATCAAAACTCCTATATGGATCATTAAAACCTTCGGGTATATGTTTAATATTATATTCTTTCATAGTTAATCTCTCCTAAATTTATAAAATTATTAAGAGGTAGTATATATAAACTTTAACAGTTATTAAGATTGTTGATATACTACCTCTTATGCTTATTAACTTATTAAATTAGTTATTAATTAATTTCTATAGTTGATTCTAATTGCTCTTGAGCTTTATTTAAAGCTTCTGTAGGGGTTTTTAAGCCATCTCTTGCTGCCTGAATCTGCTGATTAATTATATCTGCCATCTCAGCAAATTGTTCAATAACCGGAGGAGTTACCAGATAATTAAGTGATTCAAATACTGCTTGTCTATTTTCAGGAGGTGTTTTCTCTATATATTCTTTTAAAATATCCTGATCTGTAATAGCAGGAAGTTCCCAATTATTTTCAACTCTAATTTGAGCTGCCTCTTTACTTGCTGATAAGAAGCTCATCCACTTAAAGGCTTCATCAACTTTGTCAGTTTTTTGATTCATAACTAAACCATTAGCAAAAAAGTGAGTTGCTTTTTGAGTGTTACCTGGTTCTACTTCTATATTCCATTCAAAATCAATATTTTCTGTAAAGTCAGGAAAAGCCCAGATACCAGTTACAATCATGCCTACTCGTCCAGATTTAAATAGATCCCAGTCCTGCATACCAGACAGTTGTGCTTCTGTAGGCATTACATTACTATCTTGAACTCTATCTACCATATATTCTAGAGTCTCAATATTTTGCGGTGAATTAATAACAAATTTATTTTTCTCATTATCAATTATTGTGCCACCATTTTGTTCAACCATTTTGTAAAATTCCCAAAAAGTTACTGGTTGATAAATTCCAAATATATTGCTCCCTAGGTTTCTAATTTGTTTAGCTGCTGCTAAAGAATCCTCCCATTTCCAGTCTCTACTGGGATAATCAATTCCAGCCTGATCAAATAATTCTTCATTATAAAACAGAACTACATTTGAAAAACTAAAGGGTAAGCCGTACTGATTATCATTTATCTGAAAAGCATTTAAAGCCTTTTCATTTAATTGAGATTCATCAAATTCAGCTGCAGAAATTGTATCATCTAATTCTTTTAATACATTTTTCTTGGCATAGGTAACAAAATTTTCATAATTTAATTCATAAACATCGGGAGCCAGCCCACCAGCGATTTTGGTCTGTAAATTAACAAAGTAGTCCTCATATCCAACTGTGATGATATTAATTTCAATATCTGGATTTTCTTTTTCAAATTCATCTTTCATCTGATTTAAGTATTCTAAATTTGCACCGCTACCAGAAAAAGTCATAAAATCTACTTCCACAGTTTCCTGAGCCAGAACACCTGAATTAAAGCCTAGTAAAGCTATAAAAATACTCACCATTAATAATATAGATACTCTTTTAAACATTCTTTTTCCTCCCTATTAATCCATTATTTTTAAGCCACTATCATTAAAATATTTAACTAAATCTGAAAAGTTTACTTTTCCACCTCCAGTTATTTCTTTAGCCTTTAATTCCTCCAACACTTAAACCTTTTTCAAAATATTTCTGCGCAAAAATATAAACCAGCAACATCGGAATAATTGAAATTAAACTTCCAGCCATTAATAAATTATACTGTTCTCCATACTGACCATTTAATAAGCTTAAACCAACAGGAAGCGTCATTTTACTTCTATCTGTAAGCACTATTAAGGGCCAGAGATATCTGTTCCAGGCTTCCATAAATGTAATTACTGTTAAGGTAGCCAGAGTTGGTTTTACAAGTGGTAAAACTATGTCTTTAAAAATTTTAAATTGTGACGAACCTTCCATAATTGCTGCTTCAATATAAGAATTAGGAACAGTTTTAATGTTCTGCCGCAGCATAAATGTAGCAAAAGCATTAAATAAGGACGGAAGCATTAAACCTGTAAATGTATTTAACAATCCAAATTCTCTAATTATCAAAAAATTAGGGATCATGGTTACCTGTTTTGGAATCATTAAAGTTGCAAGATAAAGTGAAAATAAAATTTCACGACCCTTAAATTCAAATTTCGCAAAAATATATGCTGCCATTGCTGCTGATAAGACTGTAATCAAGGTCGTTACAACTGCCACAAAAACACTATTAAAGATAGCTCTAGCAAAAGGGAAAATATTGAAAACTCTTATATAAGCATCTAAACTTGGATTTTCAGGTATCCACTTGATTGGAATTGTCATTACTGCTCCACTATTTTTTAGGGAGGTACTGATCATCCAGAAAAAAGGTAAAAGCATAAATATTGCTATAAGAGTTGCTAAACTATAAAAAATTATCCCTCTTTTCAGTTTACTATGATTCATAATGAACCCACCTTTTCTGCAATTTCATCTGTAAGAGTGTCACAACAAAAACTATAATAAATAATAACCAGGAAAAAGCTGAAGCATATCCCATTTTATAATACTGAAAAGCATATTTATAAATTCTTTCCACCATTACTTGAGTTGCACCATTTGGACCTCCCTGAGTCATAATCATAACCTGTGGAAAAAGTTGAAAAGAATTAATTAAAGAAATTATAATTACGAATAATAAGGTGGGAGATATTAAGGGCAGTGTTATACTTTTAAATCTCTGCCAGCTATTAGCTCCATCGATTTCTGCCGCTTCATAATAAGTTGGTGAAATCCCTCTTAAACCTGAAAATAAAATTAGACCAAAAAAACCAACATCTTTCCAGATACTAGCAAGCACTATCCCCGGCATAGCCCAGCTCTGATCATAAAGCCAGCCAGGCCCCTGTAAACCAATAAAATTAAGAAGATTATTTAAAACTCCGAATTGAGGATTTAAAACAATTTTCCAGATTAATGAACCAGCTACCCAGGAAGTAATTACTGGAATATAATATAAAGTTCTATAAATTTTTATACCCTTAAATTTATTATTTAATAAAAGAGCTAGAGAAAGTGATGAAATTAAAATCAATGGAATATAGAGAATAATGTAATACAATATATTATTTAAAACTCGCCAGAACTCGTTTCCTTTTAAAATATTTATAAAGTTATCTAATCCTATAAGTTTTGGTGGGCCACTTATAATATCCCATTCAGAAAAACTAAGAGTTAAAGATCCCAACATTGGCAAAATTCCGAAAATAATCAGCCCCAGTACACTGGGGAGCAAAAATAAAAATATAGTTAAATATTTATTTTTTTTATTATAAAAGATCATTTAGATTACTCCTTTAATTAGTTATTTTGCTCTAAAAAATCTTCCTGTTGAAAAATAATTTCTTCAACTGTTTTTTCATCACTGACTAATACGTCAAGAAATCCATTTCTCAACCCTCCTAAAATAGCTTCTGTAGTATCTAATGAGGTTGCAACTCCAATTACTGTTTCTATATTTTTAAGATCATTCAATGAGATACTTAAAACTCTATCATCAATTGACTGACTGCAAACATCTCCATTTATATCGTAAAATCTAAAACAACTCTGACCTACTGCACCATTTTTATCAAGCAAATCTAAATCCTCTTCTGTCAAATTATCTACCTGAACTAAAGATCTATGTTTCCACAAAGCATCAAGTCCCATTAAAGCAATATCAACATTTTTAGCTCTTTCTAATATTCCACCAATTTCTTTATCTTTTTTTAAATTATCTACTAAAGTTGAATTGCTTACAAATCCAGGTGCATGCATTAAATGTGATTGTCCTTCTAAAATATTGGAAAGTTGATTTACCAGACTAAATGATTGCAAAGTTGTAGAAGTCTGACCAAGTCCACCTATTAACTGAACAACTTCTATTCCTGTTGTTTCGGCTAAGTTTAATGATTTCATTGATTTAATCATCTCATATACTGAAATTCCCCAGGATACACCAATATTTTGATTACTTTTAATAATACTGTTTAGATAATTTGCTGCTGCCTGACCGACAACCTGTCTAATCATATCTGGAATGTAACTGGTAGTTGGAACAACAATTGCATCTTTTAAACCAAAATATTTTTTTAAAGATTCCTCCAAATGTTCACAGGAATCCACTGTATCCAAAATTGTAATCTTAACTATACCTTCATTTTTTGCCTCGGTTAACATTCGTGAGATTTGAGAGCGGGAAACCTCAACTATATTAGCGATTTCTTTTTGATTCATGTTCTTTTCATAGTATAAATGTGCTACTTTCTTTAATTTTCTCATTCTTTCTCTGTCGATTTTAATCACCTCTGTTCATATTTTTAACATATGTGATAATATTTTTGTGTATTTCTTTACTGTATTTAAATTATAATACTAAATTATGGGCTTTGTCAAGAAATTTTCAGATATATTTATACACATATGTGAATATATTTTGTGAATTAAGTGCTAATTAGCATTATTATGCATGATAATCACTAATATCAAAAAATAACCTGCTCCTAAAATAGGAAACAGGCTAAAAATAATATGAATCTTATTTAATTCTTCTATTTGTGAAATATTTTACTTTAACCAGGTACAAAACAATCGTTTTGTACCTGGTACCAAAAATATTAAAAATAAATCCCTCCTGAATTTAACAGAAGGGATTTAAAAACTTCTATTTTTCCATCGAATCATCAAAAGCTAGATCTGAAGGCTTAAAATCTATATCTCGGACAAAACTCAAGGCTTCTTTAGCACCATAAATCCGGTCCATACCGCTGTCTTCCCATTCTACAGAAAGTGGGCCGGTATAATTCATCTGATTTAATTCCCTTATAATTTCATCAAAATCAATATCTCCATGTCCGAGAGAGCGGAAGTCCCAGCCCCGGTGGCGGTCACCGAAGGGAAGATGAGAACCCAAAATTCCTTCTCTGCCGTTTAAGCTTACAGCTGCATCCTTCATGTGCACATGATAAATTCTTTCGCTGAAGTCGCGCAGAAAGAGATGTGGAGTCAGCCCCTGCCAGATTAAGTGGCTGGGGTCAAAGTTAATCCCAAATTCAGAGCGCCAGCCAAATTTATCCAAAAGTTTTAAGGTTGTATAATAATCAAAGGCTATTTCGGTTGGGTGGACTTCCAGCGCAAATTTGATCCCGTTTTCTTTAAAAACATCGAGAATTGGATTCCAGAGTTCAACTATCTGATCAAAACCTGCTTCGATCATCTCCTCAGTTGTCTGGGGGAAGGAATAAAAGAACTTCCAGATTGGAGAGCCGGTAAAACCGGTAACTGTATCCACTCCCAGATTCCTGGCAGCTACTGCTGTCATCTTCATCTCTTCTACAGCCCATTTTCTAATTTCCTCAGGTTTTCCCGCATATTTTTCGGGAGCAAAATTATCCAGGCGGGGATCATAGCGGGCTCCAACACACTGCCCGGCAAGATGATTGCCGACAGCCCAGACCCCAAGATTATATTTATCAAGTATTTCCAGCTTTTTTTCTACATAAGAGCTGTCTTCTGCTGCCTTCTGCACATCTAAATGATCTCCCCAGCAGGCAATTTCCAGTCCATCATAACCGATCTCACTTACTGTCTGGGCTAATTTTTCAAACTCCATATCTGCCCACTGTCCGGTAAACAAAGTCACTTTTCGGCCCATAGTCCACACTCCTTGAATTTTATAGTTTTTGCAATAAATTTTTGCGGAACACAAATATTTCAATATGAATTTAGACTTCAACAGTTATTCAATTTCAACCCATTTTTCTTCCCTACTGCTTTTTAAAATAGCTTCTGTAATCTTAACTTCCTGCTGCCCATCAGCAAAAGTGGCAAAATCATAATCAGCTGGATTTCCTTTTTCTAAAATGCAGTCATAAAAATCTTTAATTGAATTTTTTAATCCCTCTGACCAGCCTTCAATATGGCCGCCCGGGTAATAGCAGCGCTCTGCCGCTTTTCCTTTTAAAAGAGCTGGATCGCGAACTAAATTCTGATTGGCCTGATCACGATAACCGATAAATAACTGGTTGGCATGCTCTTGTGACCAGCTTAAGCTTTTTTTGCTGCCGCTGATTTCAATAAATAAATCATTTTTGTGGCCGGCATCGACCTGGGAAACAGTAAAATTACCGGCTGTACCATCTTCCAGCTCAAACAGTATAGAAGCATAATCTTCAGTCTCTACCTGATATTCTTCGTATTCTGCTTCCTGATCAGTCTGGGCAAAACTCTTGATTTTCGAAAGCGGCTTTTTCCGCTCCGGGTGAACAATTTTTGTATTGGCAATTAACCTTGTGATTTTCCTGCCGGTAAGATACTGCAGCAGGTCACAGAAATGAGAGCCGATATCAGCCACAACTCTTGATTTTCCTCCTTTTTCAGGATCAACCCTCCAGCTGTAATCAGTATCAAAAAGCATCCAGTCCTGAAGGTAATAACCCCGAACATGAAAAAGTTTGCCGGCTTCCTCCCGCACTTTCTGCTGCATCTCTTTAACAAGTGGATAGTGGCGGTAATTATAATTTACTCCTGCATAAATATCTTCAGCTTCCAGAATTTCCAAAAGCTCTCTGCCCTCTTTAGAATTCATCACCAGCGGTTTTTCGGAAAAAACATGGACTCCGGCCTCCATAAAGGCTTTATTAATAGGGAAGTGAAGATTATTTGGAGTGCAGTTGTGGACTACATCTAAATCTTCTTCTGCCAGCATCTGCTGATAATCAGCATAATAGTTGGGAACTCCTAATTTCTCTGCAGCCTTTTTTGAAGATTCGAGGCTGCTGGCTACAACAGCTCTGACCTCAACATTACCGAGCCGTCTTAAAGCTTCAACATGGGCCTCACCAACAAAACCGGTGCCGATAATTCCTGCTTTTAATTTAGCCATCAAATCACTCCTCAAATTTTTAATTATTTAAACTGTTTTCTGCTTTTTCTGCATTAGTACTGCTCCAATTAAAATTAAACCTTTAAAAGCTTCTCTTAAGAATGGAGGAACTCCCAGCAAATTGAGCAGATTATTCATTACTGCAATAATTAATACACCCAAAATTGTTCCCAATACAGTCCCTCGACCACCGCTCATACTGGTTCCACCAACAACTGCAGCCGCAATTGCTTCCATCTCATAACCACTGCCGGCATTTGCATAGTCCATAGATCCAATTCGAGAAACCTGGATAATGGCTGCAAAGGAAACTAAGAGACCTGTAATCGCATAAACCCGGCGCTTAACTTTTTTAACATTAACTCCTGATAAATTGGCTGAGCGCTCATTTGAGCCAACCGCAATAATCTGACGGCCAAAAGTAGTCCTTTTAGAAATAAAGTAGAGTCCAGCTGCAATCAAAAGCCAGTATATAATAGGCATTACTCTATAACTTCCAATTTGAAAATTTGAAATCGGTAAAAATTCCAGAGGAACCCTTGGATTATAGCCCTGCATAAAATGCTGAGTCACACTGCGGTAGAGCTTCATTGTTGCCAGAGTAACCACAAAGGGAGGTATTCCACCTCTGGTAATTAATATTCCATTTAAGTTTCCGAGAAAATAACCAAAAACCAGTGAGAGTAATATCGCTATCAAAATTGCTGGGATGCCTTCAATTCCTAAATTGATTAAAATACCATTAGGTCCTCTGTCAATCAGCATCATTAAAGCTGCTCCAACGGCAACCATAGTTGAACCAACAGAAAGATCAATCCCTGCTGACATAATTACAAAGGACATTCCCAGTGCAATTAAACCAACCCCTGCATTATTCCGCAGAATATTTACCCAGTTATTAGTCCAGGTGAAAAACCAGCTGCCAAAAGAATCATAATCAAAACCAAGACTCCAGGTCTGTAATACAATCATCACTATTAAGGCAATCCCGGTACTGAAAATTGGTTCAGTTGACCATTTTTTTAAAAACCACTGTAGAAAACCCTGTTCTGTATTTTGACTTTTATCCTTCTGCATCTTATGCCCCCTCCTGCACTGAATTCATCCCGGCACCAGTCGCCAGCCGCATAATTTCATGTTCATTCATTGTTTTATCTTTTACCTCACCCTGGATTACCCCGTGATACATTACAAGAGCTCGGTCACAAATTCTCACAATTTCTTTTGCCTCACTTGATAAAATCACGACTGCTATATCCTCTTCAGCCAGCTCCAAAATAATATCATAAATATCTTCTTTTGCTCCAACATCAACACCCTGTGTGGGATTATCGAGAATAAATATCTCAGGATTTGCACTCAACCATTTGGCCAGCACAATTTTTTGCTGGTTCCCACCAGAGAGGCTGTTGATCGGATCACTTCTTTTTCTCATCTTTATTCTAAGCTTTTTCACCTGCTCTTCAAATTTTCGCTCCTGTTTTTCCTGATCAATAACTCCCAGATGATCAAATAGAGGCCAGGTTACAATTGAAGCATTTTCAAAAACATTCAAATCCTTAATAATTCCATTTTCTTTACGGTTTCGAGGCAGATAACCAATTCCCCTTTGCAGAGCATCTGCAGTATTTTTAATCTGAACCTTTTGATTATTTAAATATAAGCTGCCGGACTCAATCTGACCACTGCCGAATATAGCCTGGAAAAGTTCTCGTCTGCCGTCTCCTAGAAGTCCGGTAACTCCAAGAATCTCTCCCTTATGCACAGAAAAAGAAATGTTTTTAAAATCATTATTATAGCTTAAATCTTCCACCCGCAGTACTTCTGCACCCTTTTCTTTTTTTATCTGCAGAGATATTGTTCTCAGTTCATGTCCGACCATTGATTTTGCCAGCTGGTCAACATCAACATCTTTAACCAGACCTTCAGCCACCAGTTCTCCGTTTCTAAGTACTGAATAGCGGTCACAGAATTCGATTACTTCATTTAATTTATGAGAGATAAAAACAATACCCACATTCTGCCTTTTTAAGGTTCCCATCATTTCGAAAACCCGCTCAATTTCCTGATCGGTTAGTGAGGATGTCGGCTCATCCATAATAATAATCGAAGCATCCATCATAATTGCCCGAGAAATCTCAACAATCTGCTTATATGAGGTATCAAGATCTCTAACCATGGTCTTTGGGTCTAGCTTAATCTCCATTGCATCAAAAACATTCTGAGTTTTTTCAACCATCTTTTCTAAATCTAGAATTCCTCCCTTTTTCTTCAACTCTCTTCCGAGAAACATATTTTCATAAATAGGAAGGTCATTGATCAGATTTAATTCCTGGTGAATAAAGGCAATTCCTGCACTCAAAGAATCAGCCGGCCTGTTAAAGTCAACCTGCTGGCCGTCAACTAGTATTTTCCCCTTATCAGCCGGCAGCACTCCCCCCAGAATGTTCATTAAAGTAGATTTTCCGGCACCATTTTCACCGATTAGGGCACAGACTTCTCCACCTGCAACTGAAAAAGATACATCTTTTACAGCTTCAGTTGCCCCAAAGCTTTTATAGATATTTTTCATTTCTATTTTCATCAAATCACACCCCATCAATTCAAATCAGAGGTCATGGAAACCATAACCTCTGACTACTTGGAATATTTAATTGCTTCAATTTTAATATGGAGAATCAGGATCTAAAAATTGTTTGTAATTTGTGCGGTCAACAATAGTTGTAGGAATAATGGTTTCTTTTGGTACTTTTTCTCCCTCTAATAATTTAACTGCTACATCAACTGCATCTTTAACCATTGCGGGAGAATATAGGGCAGACTGCAGCCAGATATCTTCATATTTAGGCATCATCTCAAAATATTCCTGCATACCTCCACCACCAGTTACAACTTTAATATCTTCCCGACCGGCTTCTTCGATTGCCTTGACAACTCCGATTGAGGTTTCATCATCCATAGAATATACCGCATCAATATGATCATGTCTGATTAAAATATCTGACATATCACTTAAACCTGCTGCTCTGGTAAACTGAGTTGCATAGGTGTGCAGCTCATAGTCAGCACCAATTTCTTCTAAAGTATCTAGAAATCCTGCTTTGCGAAGTTCAGAAACTGAGCCAGCTGTCGGTACTTCAAGGATAACAACTGTTCCTTCTTTACCAATTTTATCTGCAATATAGTGAGCTCCCTCAACTCCCATATCATAATTGTCACCAGCTACTCGATAAACACCATCAACATTAATTTCAATATCAAAATTAACTACTTCTATACCATCCTGAATAGCCATTCTAATTGGAACTTCCATACCTGTCCACTGAGGGAAAGCAACTACAGCTTCTGCTCCCCAGGTTTTCAAATCATCAAGCTGTGAAGTCATTTCGGAAGCATTACTGCTGGTCTGAATTCGATATTCAATCTTATCAGATAATTCTTCACAGCGAGCTTCAGCATGATAGGCAACAGCAGCAACCCAGCCGTGAGTAACTGCAGGAGCTAAAATACCAATCTTGTGCTTATCTTGAGCACTTACTCCACCAGCAAAGACAAGAGTTAACAGCAGGGAAAGCATAACTAAAAACACTAAAGATTTTTTCATAAATCATTTCCTCCTTAATTTTAGTTGACTATGATCTGCAAATTACTCAGCAAAGTTGAAGTCAAGACTACCTAATACCATAGGACTGAGACCTTAATTCTTAGACATCATCCCCTTCTAAACCAGCTATTTCTTCTAAAATATCAACTGTATTAATCAGCTGTTCTTTTGTGATTTTATCTGAAGCAATTCCTTTTTCTGCACAGTCAATAAAATGAGAAAGCTCATTATAAAACATTGCAGTTGGCGGCAGGTTAATTCCTGTTTCAATCTTTGGCTCAGCCTCTGTCTCAAATTTTAATGCTTCTCCCTCTGGTGGATAAAAAATAAGCTGATCTTCATTAACTAAAAGTCCCTCCTCAAAATAGACCCGCCAGCGGGCAGTAAAAGGATAGCCGGCATGATACCAGGCCGCCTCTGCCCCCACTTTAAAATCTTTATAATTATAGCTGAAGCGGTAATGTTCTTTAAATGGACTTTCTTTTCTTCCAGCTGCAGTAAAGCTGAAGCTTTCAGGACTGCCAAAAAGGCTGACAATTAAATCAAGGTCATGAATGTGTAAGTCAAAAGGTAGCAGTCCGCTTTTTTCCTTATCAAAGAGCCAGCCACCTGCTGACCAGTCAGGAGCTGCAGTCAGCCTGGTAAAATAGGCATCTAAAACCCGACCGTATTTACCGCTTTTTACAGCTTCTTTTAAAATTTCTACTTCTTTAGTAAAATGCAGCACCTGACCCACAAAAACCAGAGCCTCATTTTCTGAAGCCAGAGCAAAAATCCTTTCTGCATCTTCTCTGTGCAGGGCAATTGGTTTCTCAATAATCACATTTTTGCCTGCACTCAAAGCTGTAAGTGCATGTTCAAGATGAAGATAGCTTGGAGTACAGATATCGACTATATCGATTTCTTCAGCAGTCAGCAGTTCTTTGATATCAGGATAAATTTCAACTCCCCATTTTGCTGCTTTTTCTCGATCAGCTTCCGAAGGTCCGACAACTGCTCTGACTTCTGCCTTTTCAATCTGAGCATAGTTATTAAAATGTACTGTTCCCATCCCCCCTACACCGACAATCGCAATTTTTTGCATCTGCTCCCCCCTTAACTAATTTTTTTCAGCCAAATAATATTGTCAAAGAGACCGTTTGTTTAAATTTAAACTGCTTAAAAATCAAATTTTAAAACCTGCCTCTTTCAGAAAATCATAAGAATCCTTTACTGCCTGATTAACCTCTTCTAAATCTGAAGGTCCCTCTTCTTCAAACTCAATTTCAATACTGAAGGGTGAATTATTATCATTTTTTTCTAAAATCTCAAAAAGTGGTTTAAAATTTATATTCCCCTTCCCTAAAGCGGGAAAGTTCCATTCAGTCTGAGCTCCAGCTTTATCTTTGAGATGAAGATGTCCAACCTTTTCAACAGCAGTTTTCAGGTCAGCTGCCAGATCAAGATCCTTTCCTCCATAAAAAATAGCATTTGCCGTATCATAATTTATTACAACCCGTTCAGAATCAATCAGATCAACAATCTCTATTAGCCGCTTACCTGTTCCGTGTTTACCGTGGTTTTCAAGTCCTAAAATAAGATTATAATCTTCCAGATATGGAATTAAATTTTTAATATTTGCTGCAACCTTCTGATCTGAAGCTTCTGCCTTATCTTCCAGGTGAGCTTCTCCAATTGAAGAGATTATATATTTACAGCCAAAAAAATGGGCCAGCCGAATATTGGCAATAAAATCATCCAGGCGATCATTATCCATCAGGTTGGTGTGGCCGCTTAAAGAAATTGGAATTAGCTCTGCCTCTATCAGCCGATCTTCAATCTCATATAACTCATTTAAAGACATCGTCGGAAAAACATGTTCTGTCCAGCCTTTAGTAGCAGTAAGTTCGATATAATTAAAGCCCGCTGCTTTAATTCCTTTAATTGCTTCTGCAAGAGAAAAATCGTGATAAGTATTTGAATTAACAGCAATTATTCTTTTCAAATTATCCCCTCCCCACTGACAAAATTTTTTGATAAATGAAAATTATTGTTTTTAATCTAGTTATTAATATAATTCTATACTAATTGAAATAATCCTTTTAATATTCTGAAAATATACAGCCGATTAATTAATTTTTGAGTCGATTTTAAAGGAAAATAAAATTTAATAGATAAATAATAAAATATAAACATAATTTAAATAGGGGGTGATATAATGGAACATTCTATGATCATGGCAATTTTAATTGACAAAAGAACTGATGCTGCTCCAAGGGTTCAGGAAATATTGACCGAACACGGCTGTCTAATTAAAACCCGTCTTGGAATGCACGAAAGCAGTACCTGTGCTGATGAAGGAATGATCATCTTTGATTTAACAGCAGAAAATACTGAAGTTGAGGCCTTAGAGGCAGAATTAAAGTCAGTGGAAGGTGTAAAGGTTAAGAGTATGGTGCTGGATTTTGAATAAAAATAATCGCTAACTTTTTTATGAAGTGGCTGCTCTCTCAATTAGTAAGTTAATTGTGATTTGTTAGAGTAGCCTGCTTTATACAGAATATCTTGATACCATTAAAAATATAATCATATTCATTAAAACTAATTACTATTAAAAATTTTTAAATTTCAAATCTAGTATCTGCCTCAATAACTTTTGAACCAATTATTGTTTTTAATGGTCTCAAGTAATTATGAAGACATAAACTGTTGTTATTTGAATCAAAAACTTCAACTTCACATTCTTCTTCTCTAAAAACTGTAAATCGAGCCTTTTTATCAAAAAATTCATTTTGATAAGTTTCTACTCCTAAAATATCAGCAGCATTAACTGTTACAGCCTCTATAACCTGTTCCAGCTCCATTCCCAGTTCTTTTAATTTAGACATGGTTAAACTTAAATCCCAGACAGGACCATCAATATTCTCAGTATGGAGATCAGTGCTGATAGTATCCGGAAAATATTCAGCGGCAAAAGCCTTTCTGGCAACATCATAATTAAAACTTGCTACTCCATGTCCCACATCAAACTTTATACCTTTTTCAATCGCTACTTTATATTCATTTAAAAATTCTCCCTTGCGGTATATTCCCCAGCGCTTACCGTGATAAACATGTGTCACAATATCTCCTGGATCTAAATAAGGCAAAATATCTTCTAATAATGGCAGAGGTTCTCCTACATGAACCATTAAAGGAAGTGATACTTCTCTAGCAGCCTCCTTTGCCAGTTTAACAATATCTGAATTCATTCCCTGCAGAATGACTCCACTTGCTCTTAACTTAATTCCTTTTATATAATCTCTATTCTCCTCAATTCTCTGATATAAATTATCAAGGTCAATCATATTCAAACTATTTAGCTCACTTATTTGATTTGATTTTATCAGACCGGTTGAGCCAAGATTGATAAATGAATAAATCGGATAATCACGTGGCTCAATAATATATTTTTTAAAGCCTAAAAAATTAGCTTCACCGGCACTTCCGGTATCATTTAAAACTGTCACTCCAGTTTTAGGACCAATCAAATCAGGGTTTAAACCTAGATTTGAAACTCCATAATAGATATGAGTATGAAGATCAATCCAGCCTGGAGAAAGATAACTATCTTTAAGATCTAAAACTTTTAATTCAGACATCTCAGTCTCAATTTTATCTCTAATATATCCCTGATCATCCAGATAAAATTCTTTAATATCCTTAAATTGACTTGGAAATCCTATCAACTTAAAATTTTTAATTAATTTTGCCATCTTAACCTCCTGCTCAATTCTTTAAACTTACTTATCTAATAAATGACAGGCCACAAAATGTTCAGCACCATATTCTTTAAACTCTGGCTCAACTTTTGGACATGGGTCAAAAGCTTTTGGACAGCGGGGATGAAATCTGCAGCCAGATGGAGGATCTACCGGTGAAGGTACATCTCCTTCTAAGATAATTCTATCTTTTTTCTTTCTCGGATCAGCTTCTGGAATAGCAGATAATAGTGATTGGGTATAGGGATGAATTGGATTCTTAAATAGTTCTTTTTTATCTGTTAACTCCACAATCTTACCGAGATACATTACTGCTACTCGATCACTGATGTGCTTAACTACACTTAAGTCATGGGCAATAAATAGATAGGTTAAACCAAACTCTTTCTGTAAGTCCTGCAGCAGATTAATAACCTGAGCCTGGACTGATACATCAAGTGCAGATACCGGCTCATCAGCAATGATTAGCTTGGGATCTACTGCTAAAGCTCTGGCTACACCTATCCGCTGACGCTGTCCTCCACTAAATTCATGGGGATAGCGGTTCATATATTCTTCACCCATACCAACATTTTCTAATATTTCTTTCACTCTCTCATTTTTTTCTTCCTTATTTTCAACCAGTTTGTGAATAATAAGCGGTTCACCTACAATATCAGCTACTGTCATTCTGGGATTAAGTGAGGCATAGGGATCCTGGAAAATAATCTGCATATCGCGCCTGATAGCGCGCAGATCTTTTTTATCTAGGTCCATCACACTTTTACCTTCAAATATTACCTCTCCAGCTGTAGCTTCCAGCAGGCGAAGGATTGTTCTTCCTGTTGTTGACTTACCACAACCTGATTCTCCTACCAGACCGAGTGTTTCTCCTTTTTTTACTGCAAAGGATATATCATCAACCGCTTTTACATAATCTACTGTTCGTTTAAATATTCCTGCTTTAACCGGAAAATATTTTTTTAGATTATTAACTTCTAATAAGTTCTCAGCCATTATTTTTGAACACCTCGATCCTCGTAAATTCTTTCTCCCCGTTTCTTGATCTCCTCTAAATCTTTATATCTCCAGCAGCGAACCATATGATTTCCGTCTGCATCCTCTAAAGGTGGCTCCTGATCATAACATTTGCCTTCTGCCAGAGGACAGCGGGTATTAAACTTACACCCATCTGGAAAGTTAAGTGGAGAAGGTACACTTCCTGGAATAGCTTCCAGGCGATCAACATCCTTATCCAGCTTAGGAATTGAGTTCATCAAACCCCAGGTATATGGATGTTTTGGATCTTCAAATAGTGTATTTACATCTGTATATTCTACTACCTTACCAGCATACATTACTGCTACTCTATCTGAAACTTCAGCAATTACCCCTAAGTCATGAGTAATCATCATAATTGACATGCCATAACTTTCTTTTAAAGAGTTCATCAGCTCTAAGATCTGAGCCTGAATTGTTACATCAAGTGCTGTAGTCGGCTCATCAGCAATCAGAAGCTGTGGATCACAGCTTAAAGCCATAGCGATCATCACCCGCTGCCTCATACCTCCAGATAACTGATGGGGATATTCGTCAACACGCTGCTCAGGTAGAGGAATACCTACCTTGGTCAGCATATCAATTGCCTGACGTCTTGCTTCTTTTCTATCAACCTGTTTATGAAGTATAATCGCTTCCATTATCTGATCTCCTACAGTATAAACAGGATTTAGAGAAGTCATCGGCTCCTGGAAAATCATTGAAATATCATTACCACGAATTTTTCTCATTTCTTTTTCAGGAATTTTGGTTAAATCTCTACCGCCAAAGTTTATTTCTCCAGCTTCAATTCTGCCGGGAGGTGATTCGACAAGCCTCATAATTGATAATGAGGTAACACTTTTACCACAGCCAGACTCACCCACTACTCCCAGGGTTTCTCCAGGGTATATTTCAAAATCTACCCCATCAACAGCTTTGACTACACCTTCCTCAACATAGAAGTATGTTTTTAAATTTTTAACTTCTACCAACTTTTCAGCCATTTTTTACACCTCAATCATTTTTTTACTTTTACAATCATTTCTAATTCAACTGGGATATCATCTGGAAGAACTGAAGTTCCTAGAGCAGCTCTGGCGTGGCGCCCTTTTTCACCGAAAATCTTAACCAGTAATTCCGAAGCTCCATTAACTACTTTTGGCTGCTCCAAAAAATCATCTGTACTGTTAACAAAACCTCTTAGTTTAACTATATCTTCTATTTCATCAAGTGAACCCACCACTGATTTGACTGCTGCTAAAGCATTTAAACAGCACTGCTGAGCACACTGATAGCCCTCTTCCAAACTTACACTGCCTCCTACTTTACCGATATAGATAAACTCACCGTCTTTAATTGGTCCCTGCCCTGAAACATAAACTAAGTCATTTACCTTTTTAGCAGGTATATATTCAGCTATTGGTTCTGGAGCTTCAGGTAATTCTAAACCAAGTTCCTTAATTTTTTCTTCAACACTCATTAATTATTCCTCCTTTATGATATCTTTAAATTTTTTAACAATAATTTTTTCTTCTCCCCTCTGAAGCATATGTGGATTAATTAAAAGATGGTTTTTATCAGTTTCTACAATTACCACAGGCTCATCCTGGGCTAATTTATCTCTCAGCTGTTCTTTATTAAAGCCTAAAATTTCTTCATCAACTTCAATAAACAAGCGTGGAATTGAAGCAGGCTGAGTTAAAGGCTGATCTGGATATCCAAGCTCTATTTCGAATGCCTCAATATTTTTAAGTTTTTCATACATAAAATCTGTCTGCTCCTCCCACTGTTCCATCCTTGCTTTTTGATCTTCATTTAAATAGAGCTCGATAGCTGTAGTCAATCCCATAATAGTTTCCTTGTCTAACTTCATTGGTCTACCTAAAGCATGGTTTGGATAACCATTTGCCCTACATTTATCTAAAAGCTCCTGGCGTCCCAGCATCAATCCTGAAGATTGTGGTCCTCTTAAGTCTTTCCCCCCACTAAAAAGAACAATGTCTGCACCCTGGTTGACAAATTTAGTTAAATTTTCTTTTGGAGGTAGTTCAGCTGCAGCATCAACAATCACAGGTAGATTATGACGATGAGCAATTTCTATAATCTTTTTTAAAGTTAAAGACGCACGAAACATATCTGACTGGACAAAGAAAAATACTCCGGCTGTTTTTTCATTAACAGCACCTTCCAGCTCCCAGCCAAAAGTCTCAATCGCATTTCCAATTTCAACAAATTTACCTCCAGCAGTAATTACAGCCTGATCATAGGGATTACGATGTGATTTCATGACGATAAATTCGTTTTTAAGACCATCACTTAGAGGAAGCTGCCGAGAAAGATACTTATTATTACCAGCAATACAAGCAGCTGTAGAAAGCGCCAGACCTGCTGCCGCACCGGCAGTTATTAAAGCAGCTTCTACATCTAAAAGACCAGCAATATACTGTCCACTTTTAGTGAGCAGTTCATCTATGTCTACAAACTGTTTTGAAGCTTTTTTCATAGCATCTAAAACTTCTTCTTTCATCAAAGAACCACTGTATTTGGTATAGGTACCAGCAGCATTTATAATCTTTTTTACTCCAAGCTTATTATAAGTTACCATAATCATTCTCCTTTAACTTAAAATTAATTTACCAGCCTTAACCTCCTGGTATTCACTATCTAAAACAGCAATTTTACCATTTACTATTACAGCTGAAATCCCCTGAGGATAAAAATCTGGGTTAGAAAAAGTCGGTGATTTTATCTGATCTAGATCAAAAATTACAAGATCAGCAATTTTATTTTGTTCAATCAAACCCCGGTTTTTAAGATTAAATTTTTGGGCTGGCAGTGAGGTCATTTTTCTAACTGCTTCTTCCAGATTAAGAATTTTTTTATCCCTCACATATTTACTTAAAACTTCAGTATAACTTCCATAATTTCTGGGATGAGGGTTACCAGATGCTAAAACTCCAGAATTAGATAAAGAAACTCCATCACTGCTGACCATAGATGCATAGTACTGCATAAAATTAACCACATCATCTTCATTTAAGGCTCTAGAAATCCAATCACCTGCCAGGTATTCTGTCAGCATTTTAAATAAAGCATCTACCGGCTCTACATCCCAGCTGTCAGCAATCTCTTTTAAAGTCATTCCCTCCAGACTGTGATCAGCTGGATAATTAGCAATAATCTGATTTTCTGCCCCACCTCTTCTTTTAATATTTAAGGCTACAATATCCCTTAATTCAGCCCGCACACTCTCCTGTTTCAATTCTGTCATTGCTTCTTGATTACTTTTATTACTTAAAAATTCATTTGGCAGTACATCACTGGCCATTAATCCACCTGTAGCAAGATAGGGGTACTGGTCCGCTGTCACTTCCAGCCCTCTTTCTCTTGCTTTTTCTATTAAATCTAGAACTTCTCTGGAACTTCCCCAGACATCAGGACCAAAGGCCTTAAGATGAGAAATTTCCAGAGAAACTTCAGCCTTTTCAGCAATTTCAATAATTTCCTTAACAGCATTAATAAAACCTATAGATTTAACTCCTTCATCTCGAATATGACTGGTTAGAACTCCATTTTTAGAACTTATAACTTCTGCCAGAGCAATCAATTCTGATTGATCAGCAAAATTGCCCGGAGAAAAATATAAACCCGTTGACATCCCTCTATAACCTAAATCCAGAGCTTGAGCTAAAATTTCTTGCATCTTCTTTAACTCAGCAGAAGTGGCTTCGCGGTTATCCATTCCCATTACATAGGCCCGAAGAGTCCCATGACCTAAAAGTGGAGTTAAATTAACTGTTTTTTCTACCGCTGCTAAAGCAGTTAAAAATTCTTCTGGGCTTTCCCATTCAGCTTCAAATCCATAAGTAAAACTTTTAACCTGATCAGCTGACAATTCATTATATGGAGCACCACTAATTCCACAATTACCTATGACTTCTGTTGTAACTCCCTGACGCAATTTACTCTGTGCATCAGAATCTAGAAAAAATACAAAGTCAGAATGACTGTGTACATCAATAAAACCAGGACTTAAAAATTTATTTTGGGCATCAATTATTTTTGCAGCCTCATATTTCTTCAAATTTTCAGGATCATTATCTCTAATAACCTCAACAATTTCATCTCCCTCAACGGCTAGACTTCCGTAATACCAGGGATTAGATGTACCATCAATAATCTTAGCATTTTTTATAAGCAGATCAATTTTCATTTTGAATTCATCTCCATTAAAGTTCATCTTTAAACTTCGGATCAAGTCTATCTCTTAAAGCATCACCAAAAAGATTAAAAGAAAGCACCGTAATTACAATAAATATCCCAGGGAACAGCAGCAGCCATGGTGCTCTAGTTATATAGTCCTGACTTGAGCTGAGCATATTTCCCCAGCTTGGTATCTGCGGTGGAATACCTACACCTAAAAAATCAAGTGCCGCCATCTGCAGTAGAGCAAAGGCAAAAGTGAAAGTAGCCTGAACAATAATAGGTGAAATTAAATTTGGTATGATATGCATAAATAAAACTCTTGCATTACTTGCTCCTTCCGCTACCGCTGCTTCCACAAAGGCATCTTTTCTAATTTTTAAGGTAAGTCCATATGTTATTCGAGCTGTCCTGGTCAAATAAACCGCACCTACAGCAACAATAACATTTATTATACCCTGACCTAAAATTGCCACTAAGGCCAGAGCCAGCATAATTGGAGGAAAAGCCATCACAACATCTATGATTCTCATGATAAACATCCCAAGAGTGTCAAAATAACCAGAAAGCGAACCTAAAATTACACCAAAAACTATAGAAAATATAACAACTCCAAAACCGCTGAGCACAGTAATTCTCGCTCCATAAATAATCCTGCTGAAAATATCTCGACCAAAATTATCTGTACCAAACCAGTGGGTAGAATTTGGTTTCTGCAGTCTGTCAATCGGATTTATTTTCATAGGATCATAAGGTGCAATCAGAGGGGAAAGCAGTGCCATCGAAATAATAATAAATAGAATTACAGCCCCAATAATTGTTATTTTTCTTCTAAATAATTTTTTTAAAAAACTTTTGCTTAAGCGCATTTTTTCACCACCTTAATCACTCATAACTTATTCTCGGATCTAAAAAAGCATAAGAAAGATCAGTTAATAAGTTAATAAATACATATAAAATTACTACCACAAATATTATCCCCTGAATCACAGGATAATCTCTTCTTAACACTGACTGAACAACAAGTCGGCCAACTCCCGGCAGAGAAAATACTGTTTCAGTAACAACTGTACCTGAAAGCAGAGCAATAAAAGTAAATCCAAGCGCAGAAACTATAGAGATAATGGCATTTCTAAATATATGTTTTAAAATTACAATTGATTCTTTTAACCCTTTAGCCCTGGCTGTTTTAACATACTCTTCTTTCATAACATCAAGCATACTTGATCTCGTCAGGCGAATTATTAAAGCTGAATTTGGAGCTGCAAGAGTTACACATGGTAAAATCAAGTATTTTAAATTACTAAGATTACCACTTTCAATTACTGAAGGGAAACCGGATGAAGGCAGCCAATCTAAATTAACTGAAAATAAAATCATTAAGTTTAAACCCAGCCAGAAGGTTGGTATCGAAGCTGCCAGCATAGCAAAGCCCATTGTCAGCTGATCAAGCACACTATTATATTTAACTGCAGAAATAACACCAATTGGAATTCCTAAGATTAAAATTATGAGCATTGAAAAAGTGGCAACAAAAATACTGGTTTCTGCTCTATTTTGAATAACCGAAATTACAGGACTTTGAAAAAATATAGAATTACCCAGATCACCTCTAATGGCATCTGCAAACCAGCTCGTAAATTGAATATAAATTGGTTCATTCAATCCCAGCTGCTCCCTTAAATTTTCAACCTGTTCTGGAGTTGCATTTGTCCCCAACATTACAGCTGCCGGATCTCCAGGCATTAAGTGCATAAATGAGAAGATAAGTATTGAAGCTATTAATAAGGTTGGAATTATCGTCAGTAAACGCCTAAAAGTATATGCTAACATAATCTTCCTCCTTGTAATTATAGCGTTACGTCAAATCTAATAGTTTTTTTAAAAATATTAATAGTTATCATGGTTGTCAGGTTAGAAATCTGCATTAAATGCAGGAATCCCTCCCCCT
>NZ_SNWX01000017.1 GCF_004362045.1 Halanaerobium saccharolyticum
ATAATAACTCACAACCTTGATGAGAAGGAGCAGTTGTTAAGTCCCCAGAAGAATTACAATTTGCTCACTAAAAACAATAAAGATGCTAAAGTGGACCTTAAAGTAGCCAAGGAGCTTGCGAAGAAGGAACAAACCTCTTTTATTTTTTCTAGTGAGATGGATCATATTTATAAGGGTAATAAAGCCTTTAGCGAATTTGCTGATATTATAATGGAGATTAAACAGTATGCTCGAATGAACCTGTTTGTGATCAGAAATTCTCGTTCAGGTATGATCAATGCCAATCTAATTATACCTTTCTGTTTTCAGCTTAGTGATTCAGAGAGAATAGAAGGTGGAGATCTGGCAATAGCTCTGTCTGAGCCGACAACAGTTCCTGAGCGGGTCCTCTCTACTGTCAAAAATGTTATCGAGAACTTAAACATTGTCTTAAAAGAGATAATACCAGAGCTAACAATTAAAATTAAAGAGTATGGAGAAGAATTGGATGAGAACGGTGATCCAGTTATTAAAATAGAGCTGCTGGCAGAAAGAGGAGATATTAAGATTCCTTTGAGATATGAATCAGATGGTATTAAAAAGATCATATCTATCTTGAGTGCAATGATTGCTATGTATAATAAGCCTGGTATTTGTCTTGCAGTGGATGAACTTGATGCCGGTATATTTGAATACCTTTTAGGTGAAATTCTGGAGATCATTCAGGATAGAGCTAAGGGGCAGTTGGTCTTTACTTCTCATAACCTAAGACCGCTGGAGAAACTGAATAAAGAGTCACTTATTTTTACAACTACTAATCCTCAGAATCGATATATTAGATTCACCAATGTTAAGGAAACCAATAATCTAAGAAGCTTCTATTATCGTGGAATTAAGTTAGGTGGACAGGACGAGGAAGTTTATGAGAGAACAAATGAATACAAAATAGCCAGAGCTTTTAGGGCTGCTGGTAGAGTTGATGCTGATGACTAGAAAATTAATTCTATTCTTAGTAGAAGGTATAACGGAGGAAATATCTTTTGGTCTTATTTTTTCTGAGATATTTGAGGATAAAGAGATTGAATTTCAAATTGCTCGTGGAGATATAACTACCAGGAATGGAGTTAATTCTCGTAATGTGATAGAAGTAATCAATGAAGAAGTATTATCTTTTTTGGACAAAGAACATTATAATAAAGGGGATATTTTAGAAATTATTCATTTGCTGGACACTGACGGAGCATATATCAGTGAAAATTTGATCGAAAAGCATGATAAGGATAAGATTTACTATTATGGTGATAAGTTATGTACCAGACATCCTGAAAACACAAAGAAAAGAAATAATAAAAAAAGCAGCATCATGGATAGACTGAGTAGGCATTCTAAAATAAATGGTATTCCATATAACGCTTACTACTTATCCTGTAATTTAGAACATGTGCTTCACAATGATGCAAATATTGATGATAATCTAAAAGTAGAAAAAGCTGAAGAGTTTAGTGATAGCTATTTTGAAAAGAAATTTGAGTTTTTGGATTTTATTAGAACTAATAGTTTTGCTGTCGAAGGTGAATATGAAGAAACTTGGGAGTTTATTAAGCAGGGAAATAACTCCTTAAACAGATATAGCAATTTGTACCTTGTTTTTGAAAATATCTAGCATTTTTAATGGCTTATTTTTCTATTAGCAATCTCAAAAATTGAACAAAATTTCTAGCGGGACCACGTCTTAATTATGAATTTCAGATCGACGTTCGACGCCCCACCCCCTAGAGCATAACTGAATACTTAAAGAAACTGAGCTGTCTGGATAGTCTCTTAATTGAGGCTTTCCTGGCAGCTCTTTTTTTATGCCTAAATTTAAGTTAAGGAGGTGAGTGTAGATAAGGGAGTGGGCTTAGTCCAAAATGATGAAAAGGAGGTGAATCAGATGGCTTCTAATACACTTGTTATCTTATTACTTGGTGCTTTAGCCTGGCAGAGTTTGTTCAGTGGAAATATTCTGCTGGCTTTGTTCTTTATTCTCTTTGATCTTTATCTGATATCTGAGTAAATGCTGTTTAAGTTGAAAGTCAAAATAAAACTAAAATACGGAGGTAATAATTATGTTTAAAAATGAAAACAATGTTGAGACTGTTTTAAGACTAAGAGAAATGCTGGTTAGAGCAATGATGGCAGAGAATGATGTAATGCAGGAGCTGGTCCTAAATAAGCTGGATGAGCTGGGGCTTAAGAGAAAAGATGAGCTCAAATATGCTGAGAAGATTATTGCTTCTAAGAGTGGTGACAATGCCTTTAAGAAGCTTGCTCAGACAGCTGAGAATGGCGTTAAAAAGGCAGCTGGACTTGCATCTACTGGAACTAGGAATGTTGCTAAAGTCACTGGGGTGGCTGCATCAAAGGTCGATAGAGCTGCCCTGAAGGCAATAGAGAAGTCGGTTATCGCTGCCAATTCTACCAGACTTAAATCAGAGAGTGTTTTCTCAGGACTGAAAGATGCATTCATGGAAGGTTGGAATAATGCTTAGGATTAAACTCAGGGGACTGTCAGTGAGAGCTGATGGTCTCTTTTTTTATTTGGAGGTGAAAATTATGCCGGTTAATGGTGTGCCGAGTGATGAATGGAGAGTAAAGAGAGCTTTAGGACCTTATGCTGAGCCAATGGATGAGGATGAGCTGGAAAGAGCAACAAGACTGCTGCAGGAAAAGAAGAAAAGAGCTGCAGTTTTAAGTAGTGATGATCAGGAATTTAAGATGCCCTTTTAAATGAATACTAAAAACATAAAGGAGATGAGAGTAATGGTAAATATTCAGAAGTTTAGTTTAAGAATCGTTAAGGAGTCAGGTGGAAGGTATGACATTGATAAGTATGTGAGGAACCCATTTCAGGCAAGAGATCTCTTTGTAGAAGTGGTTGAACTGGACAGGAGAGCAGAAGAAGTATTTGCTATCGCTACCCTTGACGTTAAAAACAAAGTAACAGGGGTATTTGAGGTTTCTACAGGTACGTTGACCTCAAGCCTAGTTACTCCCAGAGAGGTCTTTAAACGTGCAATACTGCAGAATGCAGCGGGTATAGTTTTAGCTCACAATCACCCTTCTGGGGTGGCGGGTGCAAGCAGTGATGATATCTCAATTACTAAAAAGCTGCAGAAGGCTGGCAAGATAATGGGAATTAATGTTGTGGACCATATAATAATCGGCAGCAGAGATAACTTTATCAGTATGCAGGAAGAGAATTTGATGAAAGACTGAATCAATAAAAATTAATAATAGTTAATTAACCTGGCCGGCGCCGGGCTTTTTTTATGTCTAAAAAGCAGAGAAAGGAGGTGATTAAGATGTATGTAAAGCACTGTCCTGAGTGTAAGAAGAAGTCCTACAGCTCCTGTAAGAAGGGTGAATGGAACTGCCCCCACTGTGATCATGATCTAAGTGATGAAGAAGCTCAAAGACCAGAAGAAGACTAAATTATAATGGGAGGCCTGGATTAAATCTGGGTCTCCTTAAATTAAGAGGAGGAATAAAAAATGAGTGCAAATAGTAAAGTTGTTGATATTAACAGAAAGAAAAAAGAACTGATTACTTTTACTGAAGAGGAGTTAGAAACCCTGAGACGAACTGTTGCCAGAGATGCAACCAGTGATGAGTTTAAGATGTTTATCTATCTGGCTAAAAACTATGGACTTGATCCTTTCAATAAGGAAATATTTTTCTGGAAGAAAGACGGCAAGCCAACAATTATGACTTCCAGGGATGGTTATCTAAAGATAGCTGATAGGCATCCCCAGTATGATGGGCTAGTTTCAGATGTAGTTAGAGAAAATGATAAGTTTAGACGAAAAGAAACTGGAATTAATCATCAATATGGGACCAACCGCGGACAGATCGTCGGTAGTTACGCTTTAGTTTATAGAAAGGACAGAAGCTATCCCGTTTATGTCTTTGCTCCCTTTGAAGAATACAGGTCAGATACTAAGGTCTGGAAGCAGTATCCTTCTGCTATGATTCTTAAAGTAGCTGAATCAATGGCTTTAAAGAGAGCTTTCAGTGTTTCTGGTCTTGTTTCCAGGGAAGAAATGGCTGTACAGCAGCAGAGTGATTATAACTTTGATGAGATTCCATTTAGCCAGGTACAGGGCAAGAAAAATAAAGGTAAGACTCAGAAAGATGAAACTTTAAAAAACGATCAAGTTAACTCTCTAACTGAAAGAGAGCGTGCTATCAAAGAAATAGTTGGTAGTGATCCCAAGCTGAAAGAAGATCTCTATAATTATCTCAGACATGTAAAAAGAGAAAAAGGTATAGACAGCAGCAAAAAGATATCGATCAACAGCTTAAGCAAGGATCAGTTTGATCAGTTGAAATCTATCTTAAATACATTCAGCAGGTTAAGTGCTCAGGAAAGGAAGGAAATCTCATGAATAAACTAACCATATCCGCTGTATTGATGGCAATACTGCTTCTGACAGCAGCAATTTTAGCTCAGACAGGTCCAGATGATATTATTGATAGTTACAGCTGGAATGAGGTTTATGTGGTAAAGCGAGGTGATACCCTCTGGGAGATAGCAGAAGAGATTAACTCTGACCTTGACCCGCGGCTGATGGTAGCAGCCATTAAAAAGGTCAATGAGATTGAGACAATGATCAGAGTTAATCAGAAGATTGTGATTCCAGAAAAGTAGACTGAGAAAGGGTTAAAGCTTTCAGAAATCTTTTCTGGTTTAAAACTATGATTTAATAATATCACTGGAGCGACTAATCTTCAAAAATAATTCTGCAGTCTTCATTGTGAATAAAGGTAAATCATGATGGAGGCTGCTTATATTCTAATCTAGCCTATATCCCTTTAAATGCTTGTTTTGAAGGTGTTTATCTGTTAATATACAAACAGTCAGATAAGGCAAAAATAGACGTATATGGCTCTCTGAGACCTTTTAAGAGTGGCTATTCCAGTGTGTAATGCATGTGTAAGATAATTTAAATATAGTTGTTTATATCGCTCTTTTTCTACAAAATACGACAATAATAACTGCTGCAGCAATAAAGGAAAATTAAAGAATTTATTGAAGTATAAATAGTAATAGGTAAAATATTTTCTTGCTGTTGACAATACGGTGTCAGAGTAGTGAGCTACAATAAATTAAAGGGGATGAAAAATAATGAGAAGAAAACTGGAATTAAGTCTTGCTTTAATATTTGTGTTGGTCTTCACTTTTTCGATTCAGGCTGCTGGACCAGAAGATCTATTTCTTGATTCTGCAGCTGCTCAAGAGGTTATAAAGGAGCAGGCAACAGAAGACTGGGAAGATGATTTTGAAATGGTTAAATACCAGATTGATAACCAGACTGCAGCCTATAACTGGCTTATAAAAGTAGAGGATCATATTGACTTATTGGAACTGGCTAAGGAAAAATGGGATACCGATTATGAAATGATTAAGTACGAATATGAAAACCAGGTAGCTGCCTATAACTGGGTTCAATCTCAAGACGAACATCCAGAAATTATGGCTGCTGCAAAAGAAAAATGGGGCCTTGACTATGAAATGGTCAAGTATGAATATGAAAACCAGGTAGAAGCTTATGAAAGCATTAATTAAACTTTATAATATATAATAAATGAGAACTTAACTATTCTAGGAGGAACTGTAAATGTCAAAGTTAACATTAGAAGAATTAGAATCACATCTCTGGGAATCAGCCAATATACTAAGAGGTAGTATTGATTCCGCAGATTATAAAAACTACATATTTGGACTATTATTTCTAAAAAGAATGAATGATGTATTTATGGAGAACAGAGAGCACATTATTGAAGAATACGGTGAAGAAGTAGTAGATGATCCAGACTTTTACACTGAATCAAAGGTATTTATTCCTGAAAGAGCTCGCTGGTCTGCAATTAAAGAACAGACTGAAGATATTGGAGCAGCTATCAATAAAGCCTTTGTAGTTTTAGAACAGGAAAACTCTGTTTTAGAAGGAGTGCTGACTACAGTTGATTTCAATGACAAGGATAGATTACCTGACAGTGTGTTAGAAAAATTAATCCAGCACTATACTGATTTAAAATTAGGAAATGAAAACTTAGAAGATGCTGATCTTTTAGGTAGAGCTTATGAGTACTTAATCAGACAGTTTGCTGATGATGCCGGTAAAAAAGGTGGGGAGTTCTATACTCCCCGTGAGGTGGTTCAACTATTAGTAAGAATTTTAGATCCTCAGTCTGGAGATCGAGTCTATGACCCGGCCTGCGGTTCTGGCGGGATGCTTATTTATTCAGCAGAACATATTAGAAAAGAAGATCAGGATAGAATGGAGAACATTTCTCTTTTTGGTCAGGAAAGAAACTTAAATACCTGGTCTATTGCTAAGATGAATATGTTTTTACATGATCTTTATGATGCTCAGATTAAAAGAGGTGATACTTTTACAGAACCACTGTTTTTAGAAGATGGTGGTAAGCTGCAGCAGTTTGATAGAGTAATTGCCAATCCAATGTGGAATCAGAGTTATGCCAAGGGTGATATTAAGGAGTCTCAGGCATATAATAGATTTAATTATGGTTTTCCACCTAAAAACTCTGCTGACTGGGCCTGGGTTCAGCATATGCTAGCAAGTGCCAATCGTGATGGTAAGGTTGGTGTAGTCTTAGATAATGGTGTGCTTTTCCGCAGCCGTTCTGAAGGTAAGATCAGAAAGAAAATTTTGAAGGAAGATTTAATTGAAGCTGTGATTGCACTGCCTTCCAATCTGTTTTACAATACCTCGTCACCTGGTTGTATTTTAATGCTAAATAAGAATAAGCCTGCTAAAAGAAAAGATAAGGTTATTTTTATTTATGGTGAGGAAGATTATGAAGAAGGAAGCAACCAGAACTTTTTAAGAGAGAAAGACTTAGAAAAGATTTTAGATGCCTACCACAACTTTGAAGATATAGAGAAATATTGTAGAGTTGCTGATATGGAAGAAATAGAGAGAAACGATTTTAACCTAAATGTCCCTCGCTATGTGGATACAACAGAAGAGGAAGAACCAGTGGATGTTGAAGAAGTATTAACTGAGCTTGATCAGTTGGAAAAGGAAAGAGATGAGATAGAATCAGAGATGATGGGCTATCTTAAGGAGCTTGGTTATCATGGTTAAAGAGGGATACAGAAATACTTCCATTGGAGTTATTCCAGATGATTGGAAAGTTGAGCGTTTAAGTGATGTTGGTAAAGTAACTGGAGGTAATACTCCAAGAAGGAGTACAGATGAGTATTGGGGAGGAGATATTCCCTGGCTTACCCCTTCCCAATTGACTGGGAAATTGATTAATGAGATTAGTGAAACTGATGAATATATTACAGAAAAAGGATTTGAAAATAGTTCTGTTAAATTATTACCTCCTGGTACAGTAATTATGAGTAGCCGTGCTACTATAGGTGAAACAGTTATTAATAAGGTTCCTATGACAACAAATCAGGGATTTGCTAATATAATTTGCGATGAAAATAAAGTTTATAATTACTACTTATTATATTTATTACGTTATATTACTCCACGTTTGGAGGCTTTAGCAGGAGGAAGTACTTTTTTGGAGATTAGTAGGACTAATGTTAGAAGTGTAAATATTCCTGTTCCTTCTCTACTTGAACAGAAAAAAATAGCTTCAATCCTATCATCAGTAGATAAATCAATAGAAAAAACTAGTGAAATAATTGAGGAAACAAAAGAACTGAAAAAAGGATTAATGCAGGAGCTACTTACTAAAGGGATTGGACATAGTGAGTTTAAGGATAGTCAGTTTGGTGAGATTCCTAAGAGTTGGGAAATTAAAGTGATGAGTTATGCAGCTAAAATTAATCCCAGATATAAAATACCAGAAAAGGAAAAGTATTTATTTTTAGAAATGGATTCAGTTAACGAACATTCTCCTGAAGTAGATGGTTATGAAAGCAGAGAAAAAAGTAGATGTACAAATGTTAAATTTAAAGAAGGTGACGTATTATTTGCTAGAATTACCCCAAGTACTGAAAATGGTAAAACAGCTTTGATTGAAAATCTTGAAGAGGAAGTTGCTTTTGGATCTACAGAATTAATTGTATTATCACCAAAAAAAGATTTAATAACTTCAGATTATATTTATTATCTTTTAAAATGGAGTAAAGTTAGAAATTTAGCTATCTCAATGATGGAAGGTTCTACAGGAAGGCAGCGTGTTCCAAGAGAAGTTTTTGATGGTGCAATAAAAATACCACTTCCTCAACTAGAAGAACAAAAGAAAATAGCATCAATCCTAACATCAGTAGATGCTAAGATACAGAAAGAAGAAGAATATAAAGCAAAACTGGAGCGACTTAAAAAAGGTTTAATGCAGAAGCTATTAACAGGAGAGATTAGAGTAAATACAGATATGGAGGTTTAGAAAATGACTGGAAATTGGGATGAGTATAATCAATCAGAAAAACCTGCTTTAGATTTATTGGATACTTTAGGCTATAAAGTCTATGATCAGCTGAATAAAGATTTCGTAGAGCTGCCGGCAAGAGAATCAGAACACCAGGTGATTTTAATTGAGGAGCTTAAAAGTTCACTTAAAAGAATCAATCCCTGGATCAATGAGAATAACTTGAATAAGGCTGTTAACGAGATCAGACCAGCCCGTCTAAAAGCTAACTCCTTGATGGCAGCCAATGAGATCATCTATGATAAGCTAATTAATCATATCAGTTTACAGCAGGATATAGGTCATGGGAAGAAAAATCAGACTGTTAAGTACATAGATTATGAGAATCTTGATAATAACTCTTTTATAGCAATCAACCAATTTCGAGTCAAAGGAAAAGATCCTATTAAACCTGACATAATACTGTTTGTTAATGGTTTACCTCTTGCTGTAATAGAATGCAAAAATAATACAACCTGTGATGATCCAGAAGAAAATGCGATAAAACAATTAAGAAGATATCAAAACATTAGAGATGATTATCAGGAAGGTGCAGAAGAACTATTTTACCCCAACCAATTGCTTGTTGCAGCCTGGGGTGATTCAGCTTCTTCAGCTGCTGTAGGTGCTCCAGCACAGGCTTATAAAGGCTGGAAGGACCCTTATCCCTATACTAAAGACTCTTTGGCAGAACTACTGGGGAAAGAGCCGACAGGACAGGATATACTTCTTTTCTCACTTTTCAAAAAGAATAGGTTTTTAGATATTATCAGGAACTTTACTGTTTTTGAAGATAAGGGTAATGCTAAAATTAAAATGGCCTGCCGCTACCAGCAGTACAGAGCTGTGCAGAAAGCAGTAGAAAGAATAAAGAATGCTGAGAGTTTAGAAGATAGAAACGGAACTGTCTGGCATACTCAGGGCTCAGGTAAGTCTTTAACCATGCTCTTTTTAGCCCTTAAACTGAGAAGGATGAAGGATATTGGCAATCCTACAATGTTGATTGTAACAGATAGAGTTGACCTTGATGAACAGATAAGTGGAACTTTTAAAAAGTGTGGCTTCCCTAATCCAGAAAGAGCCGGCAGTGTAAAAGACTTAAAAGAGCTTTTATCCTCAGAAGCGGGCAGAACTATTATGACCACTATCCATAAGTTTCAGGAATATGAAAACGAAAAATATCCTGTTTTAACTGAAAGAAAGAATGTATTTGTAATGGCTGATGAAGCACACAGAACTCAGTTTAAAGATTTAGCCTCTAATATGAGGAGAGCTTTACCAAATGCAGCTTACATAGGTTTTACAGGAACACCAATTGATAAAGAATCAAGAAGCACCTTAAGAACCTTCGGTGATTATATTGATACTTACACTATAGAAGAATCAGTTGCAGATAATGCTACACTGCCGATTAAATATGAGAGTAGGCTGGCCGAGTTACATGTAGAGGATAGAACTCTAGATGAAGTCTTTGATCAAACCTTCCACAGATATTCAGATGAAGAAAAACAGAAGATAAAAGAAAAATACGCTACTGAAAATGATATAGCTGAAGCAAGTTCCAGGATTAAAACTATTGCCCTGGATATCATTAAACATTATACGGAAAAGATTGCCCCTTTTAAGGCTCAAATAGTGGCCGTAAGCAGACAGGCAGCAGTTAGGTATAAAGAGGCGATTGATGAGTTAGATGGTCCAGAAGCGGCTGTATTAATCTCTGGTGGCCATAATGATGAGGGCTTGCTTAAAAAATACAGTGTTGATAATGATCAGAAATCTAGAATAGTTGAGAGGTTTAAGAATCCTCACTCTTCACTTAAAATAATCATCGTTTGTGATATGCTCTTGACTGGTTTTGATGCTCCAGTTGAGCAGGTTATGTATTTGGATAAGTCTCTGAAAGAACATAACTTGCTGCAGGCTATAGCCCGAGTTAACAGAGTTTATCCTGAGAAGAATTATGGTCTGGTAGTAGATTATTATGGAGTCTTTGATAACCTTAAAAAAGCACTGGCTATCTTTAATCCTTCTGATGTGGAAAACGCTGTAACTCCAATTGAAGATGAGAAACCAAGACTGGAAGCCAATCACAGAGAGGTAATGAAATATTTTAGAAATACAGATATGAATGACCTGGAAGCCTGTATTGAGCTCTTTGAAGATGAAGAGAAGAGAAATGACTTCAAAAATGACTTTAAGGATTTTGCTAAGAGTATGGATATCATCATGCCTCACCCGATAGCTGATCCTTACAGGGGTGATTTATATAAGCTGAGTAAAATTCATACAGCAGTTAGAAATAGGTATCGTGATGACAGTATTGATATCAAAGGTGTGGGAGAAAAGGTTAAAAAACTGATCGATGATCATATCAGAGCAAGCAGTGTCAGAGTCTTGCATGAGCCAGTATCTATACTTGATGAGAAAGAATTTGAAGAAACTCTAGATGACTTAAAATCTGATAAGGCTAAAGCCAGTGAGATGGAGCATGCGATAAAGAAAGAAATTAATGTACAGATGGAAGAAAACCCTGTCTATTATAAAAAACTAAGTGAGCGACTGGAAGAGATCATCGAAAAGAGAAAAAATAATCAGATGAGTCTTTTAGAACAGATTGGTGAGATGAAGGATATTATTAATGATATGAGAACAGTCCAGTCAAAGGCAGAAAAACTGGGATTAAACAAGAAAGAGTTTGCCCTCTATGAGCTTCTTTTAAATGAGAGAGAAAAAGAAGAAAAGGGCAAAGTTGCAGAAGAGCCTGGTGAATATACTGCAGGTGAAGGTAGTAACGAGCCTTATGTAAACAAAACTGTCAAGGAAGTTACTCAGAGTATCTTTAATGACTTAAGTGAATACACTAAGATTGATCTCTGGCGGCAGAAGACTGAAGTGCTGCAGAAAATGCGAAAAACAACCAAGGTTCATTTGATCAAATATGACGAGTTCAAGCAGAAATATGAGAGTTTAACCAACAAGATAATTAAGCTCTCTCAGAATATATTTATGTTTTAATCGGAGGTAAGAATGCAGCAAATCAAACTGGGAAATACACTAATAAATTATGAAATAATACGCACTAGACGCAAAACAATGGGGATTATTGTTGATCATGAGAGGAATTTAATAGTCAGATCTCCAAAAAATACAGCAGAAACTAAAATAGAAGAGGTACTAAAGAAAAAAACTAACTGGATTCTTTCCAAATTAAAGGAAATGGATAAGATTAAGCCGGCACCAAAAGAAAAAGAATTTATGACCGGGGAGAAACTTTCTTATTTAGGTAGAAGATATAGATTAGAGGTTAATCCGGCAGAAAATTCAAAAGTGGAAGTAAAGCTCTACCAGGGTAAGTTTATTATTGACTATCCAGTGGAACTTGAAGAGAAAAAAGAACAGCGAAGAGAAAAAATTAGAGTTGCTTTAATTGAATGGTATCGTGAACATGCTAAAGAAAAGATTAATGAGCGAGTGGATAAGTATAAGGTTAAGCTTGATGTTGAACCAAATAATGTAGTTGTAAAAAAACAGAAGAAACGTTGGGGCAGCTGCAGCAGTAAAGACAATCTCAACTTTAACTGGAAGATCATCATGGCACCAATGTCCATCGTGGATTATTTGGTAGTACATGAACTTACGCACCTGATACATGACAATCATTCTAGAGATTTCTGGGCCACGGTAGCTGCTGTTATACCTGATATTAAAGAAAAGAAAGAGTGGCTAAAAGTTAACGGTAGAAGATTAGACTTTTAGAAGATTGAGGAGATGATTTATGAGTCCGAAAATATATAGTGATATATTTGAAGCTATACGTCATTTTGAATCAAATAGTCCTTTACTAAATTTGAAATCAAAACGTCTTGGCTATATTAGAAGAAAGCTGTCTTTTAATCTCATGCAAATGCCAAACGGTAAAATGTCTGCTTTACCTAAAAACATGTTTTTTACTTTTTATAGGGGAGAAAATGATAATTACGATTCGAGATATCCTTGTAAACCCAGTATTTTTAGAGGTAATCCTACTAGAAAAGATGTAATGATAAATCGGCTCAAAATTATTGACTTCTCCTTAATATTAAAGACTCATCCCAAAGTTATATTTGCAGAGAATGACGGTATGGATATTCATTATGATGCATTAGCTCAACATTATGAACTTAAGACCGATTTGTTGGACCTAAGCTCTGATATTGCTGTTGCAGCATTTTTTGCAACACATATTTATAACAGTGAGGAAAGTAGATTTACTCCAAGAACTGAAGGAGTAGGTTGCATTAGAAGTTATATGGGCCAAGAACTTATAGCTAATGATCTAAATAATATGAAGCTAATTGGATTACAGCCGTTTAAACGGCCTGGTGTTCAATGTGCCTTTGGGATAAAACTAGATTACAATGAAGATTTCTCTAATATGTCTAACAAAGTATTATTCAAGCAAAAACTAAAATACAACAAAATGATTAACAGTTTATTCTGTCATGATGACTTTAATAAACTTATACCTCCCGAAGATGATGTGAGTGAGATTGCTAAAAATATAAAGAAATCAAAAATAGTTAGCAAAGAAGCAGTCTCTATATATTGTGACAAAAATGAAATAAATAAAGAAGATTTAATCAGCGATTTAAGTGAAAATGGTTACAGCATGGTTGACAGCCCAATATATAAATTATCACGCCAACGGAGAAGGGCAATAAAAAGAAGAATGAAAAAAGATGGGCCTTATGGAGATGCAGAAATAAGATTTAGAGCTTGCTGCTATCCAGAATAAAAAGATAACTTTGTAGCAATTTGATAAAGGGGGAAGCTTTGTGAAGAAATACTTACTAATTATTTTAATTATAGTACTTGCTATAACACTTACTGCCTGTAATAGTGGAAATGGCCTAACTAATACTGAGGATTCTTTTATTACCGGGACTGTAAGTGTGTTAAAGGATGGAGTTAGCAGCAATTTAAGTAATGTTGTTATAGAAATAGATAATAAGCAGGAAGTGACAAGTGAGAATGGAAGTTATAAGATTGAGGATTTAGATAGTGGAAAAGCAACAGTAAGAGTACTAAAAGGAGCTTCAAATGTTAGTTCGAAAGTTGTTTCACAATCAAATGAAGATCAAATAGTTTTATGGGAGAATACTATTAATATAGATGCAGGAGAAAATATAGTTGATATACCTGTAAACACAATAGCAAGTGTGCTTAAATATTACTCTGAGTTTCATAATAAAGGAGTTTGGCAAATAGCATTTTATGCTAATCCTTTATCTGGGAAAGAAATTGAGTCTGGTAAAGTAATTGATCCAGATGGGAAAGAATATACTCTGGAGCCTCACTTTGGTTCTCAATGGCATCAATACTGGAATCTAACTGAACCTTTAGCAGGATACTATACCTATATAGTTGAATTTGCTGATGGAACTCAAGAAGAATTTAAGGCTGAGATTAAACTTTTAGACTTTCAGATAGACTTTCCGAATTTAAATTACCCTGTTGCTAATCAGGTTATCGATACAGTAGCACCTACTTTTGAATTTGATTATATCCCAGAAACAGACAAAGCTTATCTTAGAATTGAAAAGAAGTTAGATAATGATGAGTGGGAAAGATTAGACTGGATTACTGTTAATAATGCTCAGGAATATAAAATTAAGGATAATATTTTGGAGGCTGGAAATGATTATCGGTGGACTTTACAGACTGTTGTTTCTGCTGATGTATTTCCCTGGAGTGAAGCAAAACCACAATATGAATATTTTACTATCAGCAAATAATTTAAAGGGTGGATGATACTTGATGAATATTTTTACTGCTTTAAGTCAGGGTAAAGGAAGCTTAAATGAGAATAACATGAGTGCTATGCTTTCGTTTCTCATTAACCCCTATCAGGAACATGGATTAAAAGACACTTTTTTAAAAGAATTCCTTAAGCTTTTAGATGAACTTACTGCAAAAGAACTATTTGAAAATAACAGTGACCTGCTGAAAAATAAAAATAGCCTTGAAGTAGAAGTTACTCTTGAGTCTCCATATAATTACAAAGGACAAAAACGATATTTAGATATTGAGATTCAGATTTATGATGATATGTTTGATCCAGTGACAGCTGAATATGAAACTAAAGAAATTCTAAAAATAGCTGTTGAAAACAAGATAAAGCCTTCTTCTGCTCAAAATGATCAGTTTAGACAGGAGTATAAGGCTATTAGATCAGAAATTAATAGAACTGAAGATAAGGAAACAAAAGTTTTAATGGTTTTTCTAACCCCTTCTGGTGATTTTAATTCACTTAAAAAAGAGTTTGATAATTTAATAATTGATCATGAATCAAATGATGATAAGGTTTGGTTAAAGTGGGATGCGGCGGATGATTCAGGTACACTTGCAGGATTATTAAAGTCATTACTTAAGAGTGAAGCTAACTTTGAAATTGATCCTATTTCAGATTATGTTAGAAACACCCTTAAAGCCTTTATTCGACATATTATTGAGACGAATATTAAATTTACTTCTCCAGAGCGAGTAGCTGATGATTTGGGTGATATTAAAGAGTCTGTAACTGTAGAGCTAAGAGATGGAAAATATAGAATTGAAAAGTATGAGAGCAGCTCAATTAAGGTCTATAATCTAAATGAACAGGAATATGAAGTAGCAAAACCATTATTAAGAAAGATAATAAAGGATAAAAATTTAGATGTCAGTTTATATTTTGACTCAGGGAATAAAAGAAATACTAGATCACTGGGGAGAAAGGTAATAAAAGCATTGAAAGTAAAGGAATAACTAAAGGAGTATTATAACGCAAGGAGGGGTTTATGGAGAATTGGGTACCAGTTGTAGGAACTGTTTCTTCTATAATAGGGACAATTGCTGCAATTATTGCTGCTTATTATTCATTCAAATCTAGGCCTAAAAAAGTTAAGAATTTAAAGGTTAAAGTTGAAGATATTAACTCTTTGGATGATAAAGATAGGTGGGATGTCAGTTTTGCTTTTTGTAATGGAGAAGAAAGTTTGATTGCTAGAAATGGAATAGTAGTTGTGGAAACAGAGGGTATTGGCCTTATTAAAGTTAATCCCGTCCAAGACGCATCGGGTAGATTCGGTGCTCCAAGTGTAGCTTTTGATAATAATTCTTTTAATTATTCTTTTAAAAATCTCAAACCAGAAACAAAACGAATTGTATCAATAAAATTGGATGCAAAGCCAGGTAATTACCTTTTGCAGTGGCGGGCAAATGGAGAAAATATTAAAAAGATGAGTGATGAAGTAAAACTAAAACTAAGAAACGATTAGATGATCAATTCACCACAATAGTTAATAAGGTGAGTTGATATTTGTGGTCTTTATCACTGTTATAGCAACCTTAGCGGCGGTGGAGGCCTAATATTTTACTTATGAACTCACTTCAATAGATGTCTATACTGTGTTAAATGAGCTTTTATGTATCTTAAACAAATCAGAGAGGGGACTAAAATAATGAAAAAAGTTGAGCCGATCAGAGATAAGGAATTAATTGAGGAGATTAAACGCCTATTGCTGATGGATAATTACAGAAATTACCTGCTTTTTGTGCTCGGAATTAATACTGGCCTTAGAATTGGAGACATGCTGCAACTAAAAGTTTCTGATGTAAGGAATAAGACACACATCCAGATCAAAGAACAGAAGACTCAAAAGTCAAAGAAGTTCTTTATTAATGGTGCATTGCGAGATGCTTTAGATCAATACATTAAAAACATGGCTGATCATGAGTACCTCTTTCAGAGTAGAAATGGGACCAACAAACCGATCACTAGAAGTCAGGCATATAGAGTGCTAAGTTCTGTAGGTAAAGAAGTTGGTCTGGAATCCATTGGCTGCCATTCCACTCGCAAAACCTTCGGTTACCACCATTATCAGCAGTACAAAGATGTGGCAATGCTGCAGAAACTTTTTAATCATTCTGCCCCGAGTATTACTTTAGATTATATAGGAGTAAATCAGGATTTGATGGATGAATCAATGCGAGAATTCGAACTGTAAGTTAGAAAATAGATAATGCTCTAAGTTCCTATGTGAAAAGGGCTGAGAAGGCTCGAGAATAGCTGTTTGAAGCCCTGTGTTTATGCTGGAGATTCTTATGTAGAACGGTTAGGAACAGCTTTAAATAGCCTTTGTGCGCTCCCTGCAGTATATTGTCTGTTAAGTCTTTTTTTCTACTGCAGATATGTGCTATAATAGAGTTAGTAATATGCATCTGAGTATAATAAATTTAGTAGGAGGTCATTAATATGTCTAGAAAAATGGAGATTGAATATCCTGATACTTTACCAGATTTGCTTCAAGAGAGTTCTGAAGTATTTGAAAGAGAAGCTAAAATGGCAATGGCAGTCAAACTATTTGAACTCAAACGAATATCTTCGGGTATGGCTGCAGAAATGGTTGGGATGGATCGAGTAACATTTCTGTTAGAGTTGCACAGATATGGTGTAGAAATGATAAATATGGAGCCAGAAGAATTAGCTTCTGATGTTGAGAATGCCTAAAACTCATTAATTTCTTATTTGCTGGATTATTTTATGAGGGAGGTGACTATAATGGAAAACAATGAGAATATACCTGATGACTTTTTCATCATAAAGAAGAAAAATCATAAAGGTAAGAAAAAACAGGTTAGTTTTTATTTATATCAAGACGAAATTGATATAATTGATGATTTATCTAAAAAATCAGGCCGAACTAAATCATACGTTGTTAGGAGATTCATTAATGGATGTGAAAATAAGGCTAAAGTAGTAGAATAATTTTTAAAAGTTCATTATTCTAACTTGTTGAAGTTTAGGTAGTCTTGTCGATTACTACATTGTATATTTTGACAAGCTCAATAATATTAATTAGCATTATCTTTAGATCTATTAATTATCTTAGAACTAAATATCATAATAGGAGCTGATAAGCATGACAAAGCAATTTGAAGTTGGCGCAAGTTACCAGGCAAAGAATTATAGAGACAGTGGCTATAACTTTCCTAAAGGAGAGTATCACCTTAAAATTATCCAGGAAGGATTCCCTGAAAAGCCAGTTAATGATGAAGAACAACTAGTCATTGCTGAAGAACAGTGGCTGGATGGCTTAGAGGGTACTGATCAATACAAGACTGATCTGGAAGGTAATTGGTACTATTTTGAGTTCCCTTTAAATGATGAGGGTGTAGAATACATGTGGATACCTGAATCAGTGGTATTTGATGTATTTGAATAAACGTTAAGTATAGCAAGAAATGGACATTTTCTTTCTCTGGCCGGCTGGACCACTTTTATATAAGTTTTAGACATAGATCTCCCTGTGGTTATAGCCCGGCAGTTAAAATCCTGCGGCGCACATCCAGGTTTTATCTAATATAGAAGAAGAGAGCAATATTTAGTTGTCAATGTTCAAGCAGGAGAGACACTATGCTGCAACAGTAGCCGGCATATATTCCTGATCATTGTAGAAAAGTTCATGCTTGGCCTGATAGTATATATCTTTGGTTATGATGTCGCTATTAAGTTTCTCTGCTATTTCTAGAATCTTATACAGCAGCTGACCTGTTAGTTGTTCTACCAGTGAGTAGAGATTGGAATCTTCCATAACCATTCTAGTTATTCGGAAGTCCTTCGAATAATATCCTTTACCTTCGAACCTACTTTCCCAGTCTGCTTCAACAGAATTACTAAATACATATTGGTCTACTAGTCGTTGTAATTCAGGAGTAATTACCTCCAGTGGCTGCTTTAGTAAGTCATTACTTCTCAAAAGTATTTTTCTGTTTTTAGTTCTAGGATCTTTTCTGGTTTCACTAATTTCTTCGCAGAGATAATTAGACAACTTGGTTGCTTTTGCCTTTAAATTATCTCTTTTACTGATGTGTAGACCTGGTCTACTAATCGAATTAAGAGAGCTAATATGAGCTATTCCGTGACCCCACTTATTCTGGAGTTTTGACTGCTCCAGATACTTTAGATTAGACAGCATGTGAAAGTGTGGTCTACCGTTTTCCTGGAATTCTAAAACTGCTATGTATTTGAAGTCACCTTCATAAGCTTCTGATAAATTCTTCAGATTCTCAATGAATTTACTGAAAGCCGAATAGGCATTTTCGATATTATGCGGAGACTTACCAGATAGAAGAGAGTTGATTCTTGAAGCTAGTTCTCTTTTAATAGCTTGATTATGAGCTCTGACACTTTTAAATGTTCTTTCATCTTTTACAAAAGACTCTTCTATTTTGGCGATCATAGATGAAGCCTGTTCGATTAAGATGTTTATAATTTTTTTACGTAGAGTCTTTTCTTCCTCACTGTTATTTAAGTATCTTCTATCTTTCTCCTTTTTATACTTCAGGTTGGTCTTACCTTTAAGAAGCTGCAATTCACTTTCACTCAACTGATCAGCAAGGTAGAGTTCATTTTTATCTTTATCGCTTCTTTTTGAAGAAAATAGGCTGTAGAAGTCTACATCTCCCATAGTTACTGTGGTAAAAGTATTCATGTCTTCAATATTAGCAATGGTCAATTTCCAGGTCTTTTTTTTCAGTTGATTGATATTTGAAGCTATTCTTTCTTCTGGAGTTGGAGTATAGGTACTTTTACTTCTTGATGGTTTGTTATCATTTGTCCTAGGCTTCCATTTATTTTCCTTTTCTCCGCCCCTATATATTTCATCTTCATAACTTATTTCATCGAGAATATTACCGTATAGATCTAGCTTTCTCGAGTACCATACTCCTTTAATATCCCTTTCGATAGAGTTTAATGTTGCTACATTTCTGCCTTCCGCCTTATCCTCATTCTTTTTCATGGTAGTTCTGAGATTTTGAGCTGTCACTGTCATTATTATTACCTCCGTTATAGTTGTCCTTTTTCTTTTGATTCTGGAATATATCTTCTTTAAGTAAATTGAGTAGTTGAATGTTACTGAGTTTAGATTTCTTTAACTTTAAGATCTCGTCTACTTTCACTGTTTTAGAAGCCTCCTTAATCCGATCACAGGATTTCGTAAGTACTTAAGTAGTTATTTAAAAGAACTTAACAGTAGGTCTTTTTTTATGGCTGCAGGCAGAGAACCTTGCTTGGGATCCTCCACCTGCTTCCCCCCATTTTAAAAAGTGCTTCTATATATATAATACCGATTAAAAGGCCATTTTTGACAGTAATTTTCAAATTTTAATAATAAGATTCATCTATGGCACTAAAAAAAACTAATGTTTGCCCTCGGAAGATGCTTATAAGATAATTAGTTAATAAACAAAAAAAGACCCAGGCCCGTTAAGACCTGGATCTGTTGGAGGATTTTCAGATTATTACTTTACTATTTTGAGTGTGATAAGTTTGGGGGAGAGTGATCACTTCTTTCTCCCCCTACTATTATAATTAAACGATTACCTGTTCTTCCAAATCTAGATCTTCTTCAGATCCGTAAAACCAAGCAAGGAACTCTGCTCTTGAGACTGTCCATTTACCTCCCATCTTTCTTGCAGGAATTTCTCCTGCTTCCAGCATCATATAAATTTTAGAATCAGATAGAGGCAAAAGCTCTTTTAAGTCGCTTACACCTAAAGAAAAAGGAATCTGCTCAAAGTCAAAGTCGATTTGTTCTTTTACGGCATTCTTAAAATAAATTATCAGATCTGTTTTAGTATCTTTCATCTTAAATCCTCCTAAAATATTAGTGTGTGCAAATATTGAACAACAATCAATTGCTGTTTATTTGCTTTATTACAACAATATTATAGCATGAAGTTTTATTATTGTAAAGTATAATCCTAAAATTAATAAAAAAGTGTTTGAATAAATCCCAAAAGTATGTTACAATATATTTGGAGGTGAGAGAAAGTGAAAAAAGATAAAGTGAAATTAATGAATTTAGTAAGTAGAGCAATTGGTGATAAATCAGTCACGAAGTTTGCTAAAGAAGCAGACATACACAGATCTTATTTATCTAAACTCAAAAACGGGTCGCTTGAGTTTGATCCTAAGCCAGATATTTTAGAAAAAATAGCCGAGAATAATGATAAAGTTCGTTATATTGAATTAATGGTAGCCGCAGGTTATCTGGATGAGAAGTATCTTTTAGTTATGGATAAGGATGACGAGGGGCAATATGAGGAAAAAAAAGATACTCAAGGAGCAAAAGGGTTACTTTCAACTTATCTTGAGCAGGTAGAAAAGAAGAACCCTAGAGAAATGGTTACAAGTTACAATTATAATAATGAAGCTTTTTGGGATGAGAAGCAAGAATGTGTTAAAGAAGACTATTTCACTTTTCCAGAAGGCTATGTTACAGATTCCTCTTATGCTTTAAAGATGACAAACAATAAATTTAAGGATTGGGGAATTATAAGAGATGATTACATTCTAATTAGACCCATAAATGATGAGCCTGAGAATGGCTCCACAATATTATTGATTATCAGAAAAGGTGGTGGTTGCAACAGAACAATTAAAAGATACTACATTATTAATAAAGATAAGGTGAGATTAGAACCAGATGTTGAGAACTATGGCGAAATTGATAAATCAGAAATTGAGGTTAAAGGATTAGTAGTTTTTGTAGGAAGACAATATATAAAATAATAGGAGGAATTAATATGGGAAGCTTTAAACAATTGAAATCAGGGAATTGGCAGGCGCAGGTGTATCTAGGCAAGGATCCAGAAACAGGAAAGGCAATGAGAGATTATAAGACATTTACTCGTAAGAGAGATGCTAAGAAATGGGCTAGAAAAATGGAATTACAGGCTGATCAGGGAGTTGTAGTACAGACGGACATGACAGTAAAGGATTTATTATTGAAGTGGTTTGAGGAGTACGCGGTTGTTCAGACAGAAAAGACTACTCATGATAGATATGAGATCATACTTAAAACTCATTTGATTCCTGCCCTCGGACATATCAAGTTAAAAGAACTGAGTCCGGCTCACATTCGAGTATATTTGCAGAAGAAGCGGAAAGATGGAAGAAAGGACGGTAAAGAAGGCGGGTTATCAGAAGCAACTTTATTAAAGCACTATAAGAAGCTGAAGCAAGCTTTAAGCTTTGCGGTTAGAAATAGATACATTGCAGCTAATCCGGCTGATCCTGTTGAAGCACCGAAAATTGATCGGAGAAGGAATAATACCATTGTTGCTTTAACAAAAGAAGAAATAAGTAAACTGTTAGAGGTTGCTAAAGAGGATGATCCGCTATTACATGACTTTATCTATCTTGCGGTCCATACAGGTATGAGAAAAAGTGAGCTTTTAGGCCTGGAATGGGATAATGTTGATTTTGAGAATAAAAAGATTCGGGTGAGACAGGCTCTGGTAGGTGAAAAGGGTAATGGCTCTGTTCTAAGAGAAAGTACTAAAACGGCTAATAGTAACAGGAATATCGATATTACTGACGAAATAGTAGAAGTACTGAAGAAAAGAAAAGAGAAACAGGAGGAGTTCAAAGAATTCCTGGGAGATAATTATCACGATGAATATAATCTGGTGTTCTGCAAAGAAGATGGTGAAAAATATTATCCAGACAGATATAATGTTAGATATGCTGAATTAAGAGATAAAGCTGGATTAGATAAAGAAAAAACGCTCCATACACTTCGCCATACACACGCTTCGATTTTGCTGCAGTTAAATGAACATCCTAAGATTGTTCAGGAGAGATTGGGTCATGCCTCAATCACTCAAACAATGGATACTTACTCTCATTTAATTCCAACTTTACAGGCTGAAGCTGCTGAAAAAGCTTCTAAATTTCTGGATGCTTGATTGCGGTGGATAGAAAGTACTGCGGTGAAATCACGGTGGGAAGCTTAATGAGAATAGATACTGAAAAAGAAAAACTGCTATAATCGCTGTTATAGCAGGAATGATATATGGTGCCCCCAGCAGGAATCGAACCTGCGCTCAAGGCTTCGGAGGCCTTTGCTCTATCCACTGAGCTACGGGGGCATTACCTAAATTATTTTAACAGACAGACCGGTCAATGTCAATAAGCTGCAAATTTTTATTATTTAAAGAAATCATTTAACAGATTTCTTTTCTTTGAGATATTATAATTTTATATAAGTAAATCCATCAAAAGGAGAATAAAATATGACTGATATTTGTGATTATAATGAGTGAACATCAGCATGAACATGATCATTCTGCAGCGGGGAATATTAAATTTGCTTTTTTCTTAAATTTATCTTTTTCGATCATTGAAATCATTGGTGGACTTTTAACCAACAGTATGGCCATCTTGTCTGATGCCTTACATGATCTTGGAGATTCTATTTCTCTCGCAGTTTCCTGGTATCTGGAGAACTTTTCGCAAAAAGGGGCAGACAAAGATTTTAGTTATGGTTATGCTCGTTTTTCACTTCTGGGGGCTTTAATCAACAGTATTGTTTTGATTTTAGGTTCATTTTTTATTCTATCAGAGGTAATACCCAGATTATTTAATCCTCAGGCTGTTCATCCAGAAGGGATGTTATTTCTGTCTCTCCTGGGAATAGTGGTTAATGGGATTTCAGTTTTAAAATTAAGAGGTGGCAGTTCTTTGAATAAGGAAGTCGTAAGCTGGCATCTAATGGAGGATCTGCTGGGCTGGACAGCAGTTTTGATTGTTAGTATAATTTTAATTTTCAAAAGCATTCCAGTTTTAGATCCGCTTTTATCCTTATTAATTAACTTCTATATTTTATATAATGTATTTTCTAAGTTGAAAAGAGTTTTGAATATTTTTCTGCAGGGTGTACCAGGAGAGATAGAGATTGGAAATCTGCAGCAAAAAATAGAAAATGAAACTTCGGCTCTTTCAGTGCACCATACTCATCTCTGGACATTAGCAGGAGAGAATAATTTTCTCAGCACCCATGTTATTATTCCAGATCAATTTTCGAAAGAAGAAATAATTAAGCTTAAATCTGAGATAAAAGATTTGCTGGCTGCAGAAAAAATTGATCATGTAACTGTGGAAATAGAATACAAAAATGAGCAGTGTGAGAGTGAAGATTGTGATATATAAGCAGTCAAATTTTTGACAAAAATCTTTTAATGTGGTAAAGTAATTAAAAATAGAATATTGTCTTATCAAGAGTGGTGGAGGGATCTGGCCCTGAGAAACCCGGCAACCAGCAGTTATACTGCCCGGTGCTAAATCCAGCAGGTTGAGCCTGGAAGATAAGTAGTTGTGCACCCCACTTCTACTTAGGAAGTGGATTTTTTATTTCATGTTATTTTTTAAACATGAACTTCTAGCAGTGTCTACTAAAAAATCAGAGAGTAATTTGAGCAGAGGTTTTAGATATATAATTTTAACAGCAGCGGAGAAGCATAAGGAGGATAAAATTAGAAATGAAGATTAAAAATATTTTTGAGGAAAAAGAAGTAGTATTTTCCCTGGAGGTTTTTCCACCCAGTCCTGATGTGCCAATTGAAAATATTTATCAAACTTTAGAAGAGTTAAAAGATATTGACCCGGATTATATCAGTGTCACCTATGGTGCTGGTGGAGGGGTTAGAAAAAATAGAACCTGTGAGCTTTCTTCAATCATCAAGGAAAAATACGATGTAGAGGCTCTGGCCCATTTAACCTGTATTAATTCTGACCGGGAAACTTTAAATAAAATTCTGTCCCGGCTGGAGAGTAAAAATATAGAAAACATTCTGGCCTTAAGAGGAGATAAACCGGTAGATGGGGAAGCTATTGGTGATTATAATTATGCCTATCAGCTGATTGAGCATATAAATAAAAATAATGACTTTGGAGTAGCTGCTGCCTGTTATCCGGAGGGACACCTGGAAACAGATAGTCTGGAACAGGATCTGGAATATCTAAAACAAAAGGTTGATTGTGGAGTTGATTATTTAATCTCTCAGATGTTTTTTGATAACTCACTTTTTTATGAATTCCGCAGTAAGGCAGAAAAAAAGGGGATAAATGTCCCTATTGAAGCAGGAATTATGCCTGTTATCAACAAAAAACAGGTAGGGAGAATTATAGAATTATCGGATGCATATTTTCCCGAAAAATTCCAAAAGATTTTAGATAAATATGATGATAATCCAGAAGCTTTACGAGATGCCGGGATTGCCTATGCGGTGGAACAGATAGTTGATTTAATATCCAGTGAGGTTGATGGAATTCATCTTTATACAATGAATAATCCTTATGTTGCCCGCCGAATCAAAGAAGCAGTTGGATCATTGATTACTCACATCAACGGGAAAAAGGCTGATTAAAATGGAATTAGAAATTGATAGAACAGAAGTTTTAAGGTATTTACAGAGTTCTAAGGATTTAGAAGACGATAATATTAACCGTTTAATTGAAGAAGCAACATCTGAAATCAAAAAGTTAATTAATTTCCGTTACCTTTATCAAAAATTTCCGATTGAGCTGTCTGAGGATGGAATAAAGGTAAAAGGAACAACCCTAACTCTAAAAGGGAAAAGTATAAAAAAACATTTAAATAATTCCAAAGAAATCTATATAATGGCCGCTACCCTGGGAGCTCAGGTTGATAAAAAAATTTCCTATTATGAAAAAGTTTCAGTTACAAAATCGATGATATTTGATGCCTGTGCCACCACGGCTATCGAAGCAGGCTGTGATCAGGTCGAGGCTGAGATCAAAGAAGAAGTTCTGGCAGCGGGGAATGAGGATATAACCTTTCGCTATAGTCCTGGCTACGGAGATCTGGGGATTGAGATTCAGAAAGAAATTTTAAGAATTTTAAAGGCACCAAAAAAAATTGGGTTAACTGCTTCTAAATATAATATGTTAATTCCCACTAAATCAGTAACTGCAATTATTGGGGTTATTACAGAAAAAACTGAAGTTGATCATCAGGCTGAAGATCGTATAGATAGGGGTAACGAAAACGAAAATTTAGAAGAGAGAGATTTAGAATTTGAGACAAGGCACTGCAAAAATTGTATTTTATATCAGGACTGTGAGCTGAGAAGAAAGGGGATTTATTGTGGAGCTAAAGGATAAACTGGGAAACCAGATAATATTATTTGATGGAGCTATGGGAACAGTACTGCAGCAGCGGGGTTTAAAGGCCGGTGATGTTCCTGAAAAATTGAATATAGAAAAAAGGGAAGAAATTGTTGAGATTCATAAAAGTTATTTAAAGTCAGGAGCCGAGATTTTAACAACCAATACTTTTGGTGCCAATGCCCTAAAAATGAAAGAAACAGATTATTCAGTGGAAGAAGTGGTTTCTGCTGCTGTCCAGAATGCCCGGCAGGCAGTAATAGAATCCGAAATTGAAGCAGCTGTTGCTCTGGATATGGGGCCTTTAGGTGAGCTTTTAGAACCGATGGGCAGTTTAAGCTTTGATGAAGCATACAGTCTTTATCAGCAGCAGGTACTGGTCGGAGTGGAAGAGGGAGCTGACCTCATACATATAGAAACAATAGCTGATCTTTATGAAGCCCGGGCGGCTGTCCTGGCAGCTAAAGAAAATTCAAATCTACCTGTGTTTTGTACTCTGACTTTTGAAGAAGATGGTCGGACCTTTACCGGAAGCAGTATTCACTCCATGATTTCTGTGCTGGAAGGCCTGGGAGTAGACGCGATTGGACTCAACTGCTCTCTGGGACCGGAAAAACTGGAACCCCTGGTTGAAGAGGTGCTTCAATATTCTAAACTCCCGGTTATCCTGCAGGCCAATGCTGGTCTGCCGGTAGTGGAGAATGGAGAAACAGTATTTAAAATCTCTCCAGCTGAATATTTTAAACCAATAGCCCGTCTTTATGAAAAAGGACTGGCAGTTATTGGAGGCTGCTGTGGAACAAACGAAGAGTTTATTTCTTTGATTGCTGAGAATTTAAAAAATAAAAAAGTCAAAGAACGGGAAATTATAAAAGAAAGTCTTGCCTGTTCTCCCTCTCAGTCTGTTAATCTGGCTGGAGTTAATGTGGTGGGAGAAAGAATTAATCCAACCGGGAAAGCCGCATTTAAGGAAGCTTTAAGAAATGGTGACCTGGACTATATTCTAAAAGTGGCTGTAGAAGAAGTAGATGCAGGAGCAGATATTCTGGATGTAAATCTCGGGCTGCCGGAGATAGACGAAAAAAAAGTGATGGTTAAACTGATCAATGAACTGCAGGGAATTCTGGATATTCCCTTACAGATTGATTCCAGTAACCCAGAAGTAATAGATGAGGCCTTAAGATATTATAATGGAACAGCAATTGTCAACTCAGTTAACGGAGAGCGTGAAGTGCTGGAGAAAACTCTGCCTGCGGTTAAAAAATATGGCGCAGCAGTTATTGGTTTGACTATGGATGATGAGGGGATACCCACAACTGCTGAGGGACGTTTTGAAATTGCCGAGAGAATAGTCAGCAGAGCAGCTGAACATGGGATCAGCAGAGATAAGATTATTATTGACTGCCTGACCCTTACTGCTTCGGCCCAGCAGGAGGGAGTCAGAGAAACTTTACGAGCAGTAAAGATGGTAAAAGAAAAACTGGGAGTTAAAACCACCCTCGGAGTTTCTAATGTTTCGTTTGGTCTGCCAGCTCGTCCTGTTTTGAACAGGACTTTTTTAGCAATGGCTCTTTATCAGGGTTTAAATCTTCCAATTATTGATCCTAATGATGTTGAGATGATGGCGGCAGTTAAAGCAGCTGCTGTGCTGAATAATATTGATCAGGGTGCTGCTCAATATATTGAATATATGTCTGAACTGGAGAATAAAACTGAATCTGAGTCAGAAGCGGAAGAAGATCTGACTGAAAAAAATGATTTACAGACCGTAATTATTAGAGGCTTAAAAAGTGAATCTGCCCGTCTGACTCAGGAACTTTTAAAAGAGAAAGAAGCATTAGAAGTGGTAAATGAGTATTTGATTCCTGCACTTGATATGGTAGGAGAACGCTACGAAAAAGGTGATATCTTTTTGCCGCAGCTGGTACAGTCAGCTGAAACTGTAAAAGAAGCGTTTTCTGTTTTAAAAGAGGAGATGGCCCGGACAGGTGGGAGAGATATTACTAAAGGTAAAATTGTAATGGCTACTGTTAAAGGTGATGTTCATGATATTGGAAAAAATATAGTTAAAACTGTACTCGAAAACTACGGCTATCAAATCATTGATCTGGGCCGGAATGTAAATATCAGAGAAGTGGTTAATGCTGTGGTAGAAAATGAGGTTCAACTTTTAGGATTGAGTGCACTAATGACCACCACTGTTAAAAATATGGAAAAAACGATTAAAGCAGTCCGGGATAAAGCTCCAGAGTGTCAGATCATGGTGGGGGGGGCTGTATTAACTACTGATTATGCAGAGATGATAGATGCTGATTTTTATGCCAGAGATGCAAAAGAAGCTGTAGAAATTGCAAAGAAAATTTTTGCAGAATAAGTTTATTTTTATAATTGATTTTATAAAAAACATTTTTGGAAAATAGTTTGAATTAAAATTGCCTCCAGTTTTTAAACTGGAGGCATAATTAATCTTATTTTATTTCTTCAATATCTTCCTGCCTGGCAGCTAGATCAGCGTAATGAATTGCATGCTGTTTTAATTCAATTATTTTTTCTTTTGTAATGCTGCGAACTACTTTAGCAGGAACTCCCAATACCAGGCTTCCCGGGGGGATTTCAGCATTTTCTGGAACTACTGCTCCGGCACCAACAATACAACCTTCGCCAATCCAGGCTCCACTTAAAATTGTAGCATTCATACCAATTAGTGATTTATTACCAATTTTACAGGCGTGAATGACTGCATTATGGCCAATAGTTACATAATCACCAATTTCAACTCCCTGATTTTGCTCAACATGAACAGTGGAGTTCTCCTGAATATTTGAGTATTTTCCAATTTTAATTTCAGCTAGATCCGCTCTCACAACAGTATTATACCAGATGCTGCTGTGTTCAGCTATTTCTACATCTCCAATAACTCTGCTGCCGGGAGCAATAAAAATATTTGCCGCAGTAGTGGGTTTTTTCTTTTTGAATTTATAAAGCATTTTTAAAACCTCCAGTTTTATTATTCTCTAGTTAATTATTTCTATTTAAAGTTTAAAACTCCTTTTTTAATGGTCATTTAACTTGCAAGGATTGATAAAATAATTTATAATTAAAGATGTATAAAATTAGAGGTGAAAAATATGTCAAAAAAAAGAGTGGCTATTTTTGGTGGGACCTTTGATCCCCCACATTTAGGACATTTTATTATAGCGGAACAGATAAAAAATCGTTTCTCCCTGGCCGAAATAATTTTTATGCCGGCTGGAATGCCACCACATAAAAAAAATAAAGATATTTCACCTGATCAGGATAGGTTTAAAATGCTAAGATTAGCTGTAGATAAAAATCAAGGTTTTTCTATTTCTGACTGGGAGATTAAAAAAGATGGTTATTCTTATACTGCACAGACTTTGTCTCAATTTGTACCTCAGCTTGATGCAGAAGAGGTTTTTTTTATTATAGGTGCTGATTCTTTAGCAGAAATTTTTAAATGGAAAGAACCAGAATTCTTATTATCAGAAGCTAAATTTATAGTCTATAATCGACCTGATTATGACTTTGGGGAAATTTTAAGCCAGCAGAAATTTCAAGCTTATTTAAATAATATTTTGACGTATCGAGGCCTGAATATAGAAATATCTTCTTCTTTTATTAGAGAAGAAGTTAGAAAAGGAAATTCTATTCGATATTTAACTTTAGAACAAATTGAAGAGTACATAAGAGAAAATAATCTTTACAGGTGATTAAATGTATTTAAAAAAAGAGGAATTAAATTCTGATCTTGATTTAGAACAAATAAAAAAGATATTAGGTAGAGAGAGATTTCAGCATACATTATCTGTACTTAAAGCAGCTTTAAAGATTGCAGAAAAACAAAATTTTAACCTTAAAAATGTAGAAACAGCTGCTTTATTACACGATATTGCAAAAAGTAAAAATGAGAGAGAATTAAAAGATATGGTTAAGAACTCAAACTGGGAACCGGATCGGCTGGAGTTAGAGATTACTCCAGTACTGCATGCACCAGCAGGAGCAGTGATGGCAGAAAATATATTTGGAATAACTGATCCGGAAATTTTAGAAGCAATTCGCTTCCATACTCTGGGCCATCCGGAAATGGGAGGAATAGCTAAGGTTATTTATGCAGCAGATTTTATATCTGAAGATAGATATTTTGACGGTTTAGATGAAATTAGAATTGAAATCGAAAGAGATTTTGAATCAGGATTATATTTAATTACGTCTCATATTATTAAATATCAGCTTGAACAGGATAATATGATCCATCCTTATTCAAATGATTTCCGAAATAAATTATTAAAGAGAAGTGATTAATAAATGTTAGAAAAATTAACTGACTGGAAATATATAGCTTTAATTATATTTCTGGTGATTATCGGGATTGCTATTCCATTTTTGTGGAATGATGAATTAAGTCAAATTTCTTCCAGTGGACCTTTTAAAGATAACAAAGTCAATATTCTGGCTGTAGGTTATGATTCAAATATCAATGGACCTTCTCGTGCAGATACTATTATTTTAATTAGCCTGAATGTAGAAAGTAATAAGGCAGGTCTTATTTTTCTACCCCGTGATACTTATATAAATTCTGATAAAAGAGAATTCACTAAATTAAATTCTTCTCATGTTTATGGGGGAATTAAGTTAACTCAGAAAACAGTGGAAGAAATGCTGGATATTGATATCGATTATTATTTAGAAACAGATTTTACCGGTTTTGAAAAGATAATTGATCGATTAGGTGGGATAAATATTAAGGTTTCTGAGCGTTTACATTATGTTGATAAAGCAGGTGGACTTTATATAAATATTCCTGCAGGTCAGCAGACTTTAAATGGGGAAGAAGCCCTGCAGTATGTTCGTTATCGTGATATAAGAGGAGATATCGGTAGAATTGAAAGACAGCAGAAGTTTATTAATGCTGTTTTAGCTAAGGTCCTTTCTCCTTCTATTATCCCTAAAATACCCGGGGTTATTAAAGAAGTAAATCAAGCAGTCAATACTAATATTCCATTTCAGGATATTACACCATTTCTAAATACAGCTAAAGAAATTAATTTAAACCAGATTGAATCTAAAATGCTGCCCGGAAGACCTGAATATATAGATGGAATCAGCTACTGGGTCCCAAATCTTGAGCAAGCAGAGATAATGATTGACAATCTGGTCAGAAACAAATCGTATATTCAAAATAAGAAATATCAGTTAACGGTTTTAAACGGGGTTGGTGAGTCCGGTGCTGCTTCGAGGACAGCAGATTTATTAAAGCAATATGGTTTTCAGATTGCTGAGATAGGAAATGCTGATCGTTATAATTATCAAAGTTCCATTATTAAGTATTATGCTCAGAAGGATAGAGAGACAGCTTCACAAATTGCAGAACTGCTGGGTGGTCAGACCGAATTTATTGAAGATGCTGAGGAAGATTCAGCTAAAAATATAGAAGTTATAGTTGGAGCAGGCTATGAGAAGTCTGTATAAGGAGGAGCTTATTAATGTCAGATTTAAATATTAAGGATATAGCTTTACTGGCTGCTGATGCAGCTGATGATAAAAAAGCAGAGGATATAGATATTTTAAATGTTCAGGGTTTAACGGTGATTGCAGATTATTTTGTACTCTGCAGTGCTAATTCTGATCAGCAGGTTAGAGCTGTGGCAAGATCTATTGATGAAAAACTATCTGAAATAGGTATTGAACCCAAGAAAATAGCTGGGATGGATGATGCAAGATGGGTGCTGATGGATTATGCTGATGTAATTGTTCATGTTTTTCATAAAAGAGAAAGAGAATATTATGATCTGGAACGACTCTGGTCAGATGCAGAGAAAATTCTGCGTCAGGAAGATCAAGAAGAGTTGTAAATTGGCCTGAGTAGGAGGCTGGATATAATTTTGTTTTATTTTAATAATATAGATAAAATTTTTGAATAAATGAGGAGAGTGAAGATCTTTGCAGGACTATTATCCATTTCAAGAAGTAGAGAAAAAGTGGCTTAAAAATTGGGAAGACTCAAATTTACATAAGACTGGAGATGATCCGGATAAGGAAAATTATTATGTTTTAGAAATGTTTCCCTATCCCTCTGGGAATTTGCATATGGGTCATGTAAGAGTGTATTCTATTGGAGATGTTATTGCCCGATATAAAAGAATGAACGATTATAATGTTTTACATCCGATGGGCTGGGATGCTTTTGGGCTGCCTGCGGAAAATGCAGCTATCAAGCATGGAAATATTCATCCTAAAGAATGGACCTGGGATAATATTGCCCATATGAAAGAACAGATGAAGGCAATGGGTTTAAGTTATGACTGGGATCGGGAAGTAACTACAGCAGCAGAGGATTATTATAAGTGGACTCAGTGGTTTTTTACTCAGATGTTTAATGATAATTTAGCCTATAAAAAAGAATCAACTGTTAACTGGTGTCCAAGCTGTGAGACAGTACTGGCCAATGAGCAGGTAGTAAATGAAGCTTGTGAGCGCTGTGGAACTGAAGTTGATCACCGTGATCTTGAACAGTGGTTCTTAAAAATAACTGATTATGCAGAAAGACTCTTAGAAGACCATGAGCTTTTAGAAGGCTGGCCGGAAAAAGTAAAAACTATGCAGAAAAACTGGATCGGCCGCAGTGAAGGTACTAGAGTTAATTTTGAACTGCCAAAACTGAATAAGGATTTAGAAGTCTTTACAACCAGACCTGATACTCTTTTTGGTGCAACCTATATGGTTCTGGCACCGGAGCATCCTTATGTTTCAGAATTAACAGCGGGGACTGAAAAAGAAGAAGAGGTTCAGAAATTTGTCAAAAAAGTTAAGAAGCAGAAAGAACAGGAAAGAACATCTGCCGAAACAGAAAAGCTGGGTATCTTTACCGGCGCCTATGCTGTTAATCCTGTTAATGACGAAAAAATTCCTGTTTATATAGCAAATTATGTCCTGATGGGTTATGGTACTGGAGCAATTATGGCAGTTCCAGCTCACGACCAGCGTGACTTTGACTTTGCCCGCAAATACGATATAGATATTAAAGCTGTAATCCAGCCAGAGGATCAGAAAGAAGAACTGGTTGGTTCCGAAATGGAAGAGGCTTATGCTGGAGATGGATATCTAATTAATTCTGGTAAATACAATGGTTTAAAGGTAGAGGAAGCTTTTGATAAAATGGCTGAAGATTTTTCAGAAGCAGGTTTTGTCAAAGTAGAAACTAATTATCGACTGCGTGACTGGTTAATCTCCCGACAGCGCTACTGGGGAGCTCCAATTCCTATTGTTTATTGTGATGACTGTGGAACAGTAGCAGTCCCTGAGGAAGATCTACCGGTTGAACTGCCACATGATGTTGAGTTTTCTCCAACCGGAGAGTCACCACTAAAAAAAGTAGATAGTTTTGTTAATACCACCTGTCCTGAATGTGGTGGTCCGGCTAAAAGAGAAACTGATACCATGGATACTTTTGTTGATTCTTCCTGGTATTTTATGCGTTATGCAGATCCTAAAAATGAAGAAATGCCATTTACTAAAGAAAATTTGGATAAGTGGTTCCCGGTTGATCAGTATATCGGTGGAATTGAACATGCTATCCTGCATCTGCTGTATGCCCGTTTCTTTACCAAGGTTGTTCACGATATGGATCTAACAGAACATGTTGAGCCCTTTACTAACTGGCTGGCTCAGGGAATGGTGCTTAAAGATGGGGCCAAGATGTCCAAATCAAAAGGTAATGTAGTTGATCCTAAAGATATTTTAGATGAATACGGTGCAGATACAGCCCGTTTATTTATACTTTTTGCTTCACCACCGGAGAAAGACTTAGAGTGGAGTGATAAGGGAGTTGAAGGTGCTGACCGTTTCTTAAATCGTGTCTGGCGCTTTGTCACAGAAAATCTGGAACTGATCAAAAATGAAGAAGCTGAAGTTGACGCTGACAGCCTGGATAAAGACGCTAAAACTCTTTATCGGACAATGCATGCCAGCATTAAAAAAGTAAGTGAGGATGTTGGAGAAAGATTAAACTTCAACACAGCAATCAGTGCAATTATGGAGTTAACAAATGAAGTTTATTCTTATTTAAATGACCGCAGTGCTGAAGAAACTAATACTGCCTTAATTAAAGCAGCTGCAGAAAACATTGTTCTTTTACTGGCACCATTTGCTCCATTTATTACCGAAGAACTCTGGCAGCAGCTTGGACATCAGGAAAATGTTCATGCAGCTCAGTGGCCGGAATATAAAGAGGAAGCTCTTAAAAAGGATGAAATTACAATTGTCATCCAGGTTAATGGTAAGGTAAGAGATAAGATTAATATTGCTGCAGATGCTTCTGAAGAAGAAGTAAAAGCCCAGGTTATGGAAGAAAAAAAGATTCAGTCCTATCTTGAGGATGGAAATTTAGTTAAAACAATTTATATTCCAAAGAAATTAGTCAACCTGGTAATTCAGTAAAATTTACAGCTACCGGTTACTACTCGTTTTATGTCGAAATAAGTCGAAAATATAATAAATAATAATTAACTCCTGTGAGTCTTTTAGCAAATAAACTCGCAGGAGTTTTTGTTAGAAATAATAATTTTTAAACTTGATAAATTAACTATTAATTAACGAAATTTGTTGACTTTGAAAATCGTTTTCAGTATAATAAAGTTAGGAAAGAAGAAATTATAATAATTTATAATTAATTAGTTAAGATTTTGGTTTTTATCAGATGATTTTCAAAAAGCAGCAGGAGGGAAAAAATTAATGACTCTAGTTGATATGAAACATGGAAATAAATTTATTATAGATAAAATTGAAGATAAAGAAACTCGCTTACAGGCTTTGCGTTTTGGAATAAGTGAAGGCTCAGAAATAGAAAGTGCAGGTTCAATACCTGGTGGCCCGGTAATCTTAAAAAAGAACTTACAGGAAATTGCTATTGGACGTCGAACTGCAGAAAAAATAAGTGTTAAGAAAAAAGGAATGATTTAGTTGAGTCACTGCGGTCAAACAGAGATAGAAAATGAACTGCAGGCTGATAAAAAGATTGTGCTGGCTGGAAACCCCAATGTAGGTAAGTCTATATTTTTTAATTACCTCACAGGTATTTATGTCAGTGTTTCTAATTATCCCGGGACTACCCTTGATATCACGAGCGGCAAAATGGGTGATGCAGCTGTTTATGATACACCAGGAGTTTATGGAGTCGGTTCCATAAATGATGAGGAAAGAGTAGCCAGGGATTTTATTATGTCTGCAGATATTATAATTAATGTTGTTGATGCAAGTCATCTGGAACGAGATTTATTTTTAACCCAGCAGCTTATTGATCTGGGTAAAAAAATAATTGTGGCGCTAAATATGATGGATGAGGTAGAGAAAAATAATATTTCTATTGATCTTGAAGCTCTGGAGAAAGAACTGGGTGTCCCAGTTATTCCAACAACAGCTGCCAAACATAGAGGCCTGGACAAACTTAAGCACTCAATTGATCAGGCGGTAAAAGGTAATACTATTTTTGCTGAAAATTCGGATTTAGAAAAAGAACTGAAAGATATTGAAGCTGTGACTGAAAATAGAGCTGATGCTTTAATGATTTTAGAAGAAGATGAAAACATTCGCTGTCAATATCCTAGCCTGAAAACTGTTCCAGAATTGAGAGAAGAAATATATACTGCTCGCCGTCAGCGGGTGGATCAGATTACTGATCGAGTTTTAAGTTATGATGAAAACACAAGTCAGCTGGCAAGAAAAATTGGGGCTTATATGTTAAAACCAGTGACAGCTATTCCAATGCTTTTAGTGCTCTTATATTTAATTTATCAATTTATCGGGGTTTTTGTTGCTCAGACAGTTGTTGGTGTTACTGAAGAATTAATTTTTGTTGAAAATTATGAGCCTTTTGTGCGTAATATAATAGCAAATACTATTGGGCTGGAAAACTTTTTTGGCCAGCTTCTGGCAGGAGAATATGGAATCTTAACCATGTCGGTGACCTACATTTTTGGGTTGCTATTACCCCTGGTGGCCGGATTTTACTTTTTGCTTTCTCTACTGGAAGATTCAGGTTATTTACCCAGAATTGCAGTGCTCATGGATCGCCTACTGCAGAAAATTGGTCTTAATGGTCGGGCAATTATCCCCATGCTTTTAGGATTTGGCTGTGTAACCATGGCCACCATTACCACCAGACTACTGGGAACAAAAAGAGAGAGAATTATTTCTATTTTTCTTTTAGGTCTTGCAATTCCCTGTTCAGCTCAGCTTGGTGTTATAGCAGGTTTAATTGCCCAGCTTGATGTCTTTTATATTCTGGTTTATGTACTGACAATTTTTGCAGTTTATGTTCTGGCGGGGACTTTTTTGAATAAGGTTTTACCTGGAGAGTCAAGTGATTTATTAATTGATTTACCACCAATCAGGCTGCCGGATCTAAAAAATGTCTTTAATAAAACTTATCAGCAGACAGTAGCCTTTGTTAAAGAGGCGGGTCCAATTTTTGTTTTTGGTGCTGCCCTGATTACTGTAATGCAGAAAACAGGTCTGCTGGCCCTGATTACCAGGGGAGCAGAACCAATAACAGTTAATTGGCTTGGACTGCCGGCCGAAACGGCAACCGCTTTTGTGATGGGGATTATCAGGCGTGATTTTGGAGCGGCTGGTTTAACCTCAATTGCTTTAACATCAGCCCAGATTACAATTTCTTTAATTACTTTAACTTTATTTGTACCCTGTATTGCAGCAATGATGATTATGATTAAGGAACGAAACTTTAAGGAGTCAGTTTATATCTGGTTTGGAAGCTGGATTACTGCTTTTATTACCGGTGGACTGGTCAATTTACTGATTTTTTAATAATTTAGGACTGCCTGGATTTATATTGAAGTATCGTTTGCAAGTTTATAATTAATAATTTTACTTTTAATTATTTTGGTAGTTCAAGAGGAAAGAAGGTGTTTTAGTTTGGATAATTGTGATCTAAATCCTCAGGCAGAAGAGGAGAAAAAAATTGTCTGTCCCACCTGCGGCTATAAAATGAAGGAATTTAAGAAACTCAAATGTCCGCGCTGTAACAGCTATCTATTTAAAAAGTGTACTGAATGTGATAAGTGTTCTTTATTTTAGCTTCAATATTTGCTAAAATAGATTAGCAATGTTTTGAACCAAAATTTTTTATAAGGAAAGAGTGATTATTGATGAAAGAAAGAGCCAGAGTAATTAAAAAAGAAAATGGTCAAAGTCTGGTTCAGATTATAAGAACCTCTGCCTGCAGCCACTGTGACGAAAAGTGTATGCTGGCTGATGATTCACATGAGGTAGAGGAAATGGAAGTTTTAGTTAATGATCCCATTGGAGCTGAAGTGGGAAGTACAGTTGAACTGGAAATGGGTGCCAGGCCGATTTTGTTTTCCGCACTTGTAGTCTATTTGCTTCCTCTGGTTGCGATTATAGCTGGTTATTTTGCCGGCAGCAGTTTGTTGAGCGGCATAATTAGTAATTTAGAAATAGCAGGGATTATTGGTTCAGGAATCGGATTTTTATTATCTTTTGCTTTGCTTAAGTTTTTTGATAAAAAAGCAGGCTCTAAAAGTTATTTTCATCCTGAAATAACAAGAGTTGTAACTCACAATGGCTTTTATTATGAAAGTTAATTATAAATAAATTATGATTATTGATATGATGATTGGCAGGCTGGGTGCTTCTGCTGTAGCTGCAATTGGGTTACATCCTGGTACATCCGCTCGGCCTTGGTTTTTTAACCTGGTGCCTGGACAGCAGTGGTTATAGATTGGACAGTTAGAGGAAGCTATGTATTTTACCGATTTAAAAAGGTAAAGTGGAAACTAGTAAATATTTAATTATTATCTGAATATTTTTACTTTTTTAAATAACTTGCAATTTTTCCGATTCAGCTATATAATAATAAAAAATACGATTTATGATAAAATAAGATAAATCCAGTGAATGAGAGAGTAAAAATAATTTTGCTTTACAGCAAGTCGGAGCAGCTGTGAGTCCGATAAGTAGATTATTTTGAAGCGCACTCAGGAGGAGCTCTTCCAAAATTAGTAGGTAGAGACGTTGTTGAACGCGTTAAGTTTTAGAGTGGTCAGTTATTAACTGGCAACTAGAGTGGTAACACGGGTAATTCCTCGTCTCTTATTTGATAAGAGAGCGGGGATTTTTTAGTTTATATTGTTTTATGCAGGTTTTATGCAGGTGATAAGTTTTTTAACTAAAAGTTTTAGCAATTTAATTATTAAAGTAAATTAGAGCAGTGAGCAGGGTAGAAGAGGATATTTATGCCAGAGAGAATTCAAGGAGGAGATTATGATGGCTTATAACTTAAAGGGAAGAAATTTTTTAACATTGAAGGATTTTTCAAAAATAGAAATTAATTATCTATTAACTTTATCAGAAGATTTAAAAGCTAAAAAGAGAGCAGGAATAAAAGGAAATAGTCTGGAAGCAAAAAACATAGCCTTGATTTTTGAGAAACCATCTACCAGAACTAGATGTGCCTTTGCAGTTGCAGCAAAGGATGAAGGTGGAATGCCCGAGTATCTGGGTAAAAATGATATTCAGTTAGGAAAAAAAGAGACTGTGGCTGATACAGCCAGAGTTTTAGGAAGAATGTTTGATGGAATTGAATTTAGAGGTTATGAACATCAAACTGTGGAAATTCTGGGTGAATATGCAGGGGTTCCTGTCTGGAATGGACTGACTGATCTTTACCATCCAACCCAAATCCTGGCTGATTTTTTAACTTTAAAAGAAAACTTTGGTAAATTAGAAGGACTTAATCTGGTTTACACGGGGGATGGCCGCAACAATATGGCTAACTCGCTGATGGTCGGTTCAGCAATCATGGGAGTAAATTATACTATTGTTGCTCCAGAAGAACTCTGGCCTGAGAAAGAGCTGGTGGCAGAATGTAAGGATCTGGCAGCAGAGTCAGGAGCTGAGATTAAACTAACCGCTGATGTAGAAGCAGGTGTTAAAGGGGCAGATGCAATCTATACTGATGTCTGGGTTTCGATGGGTGAAGAATCTGAATTCAAAAAAAGAATTGAGCTTTTAACTCCCTATCAGGTAAATATGGATATGATAAAAATGACAGAAAACCCTGATGTTATATTTTTACACTGTCTGCCAGCTCATCATAATATCGAGACTGAAAATGGCAGGAAAATATATGAAGAATATGGGCTAGAAGAAATGGAAGTTACAGAAGAGGTATTTGAAAGTAAATATTCTAAAGTTTTTGATGAGGCAGAAAATAGAATGCATACAATAAAAGCTGTCATGACAGCTACATTATAGGAGTGATTGAGATGATGACAGCAGTGAGCAGGCAGTCCAAATATACATGTAGACAGGGTACTTTAGCTGATGCAGAAGAAATTCATATTTTGATGCAGCAGGCTTTTGCAGATTATGCAAAGAAAAAATGTGAGCAGAATGATCAAGAAAAAGTTATTAATTCCGCTCTCCAGGAAGAACTGGAGGCCGTAAAAGAGGATCTAGAGAATAATATAGTTCTGGTTCTAAGTGATGGGGAACAAATAATTGCCTCACTCAGACTGGAAGAAATTAGCGATAAACGCTACCTCCTGAAAAGATTTGCCGTTTCGCCTGACTATCAGAATCAGGGTCTGGGAACAATGCTTTTTCAGCAGGCAGTTGAAAAATTAAAGGAGTTAAATGCTCATTATCTTCAGCTTTATTCTTCTCTGGAAAATGAAAAATTAATTTGTTTTTATCAGGGACTCGGTTTTAATTGTCTGGAAACAGATCACAGTAAAGGTTATGAACGCGGTCTCTGGGTAAAAACAATTAAATAAATTTGTCGAAATTCCCTCGACAAACTTCATTTTAAATAATTAAATGTTATTTAAGAATGGAGAAGTGAGAAACCCACTCTGTTTTGTGAGCAGAGTGGGTTTCCTATTTTAATCTGCATTTTAAGAGGAATTACCCGGTATTTCGAGAATTAATATTATTAGAATGCTTAAAATCTGGAGGAAATAAAATGAACAGGCAAAAATTATTATCATCTATTCCGGCGGTTAATGATTTCTTAGCAGCAGAACAGGCAGATAGAATAATTAATAAATATTCGCGTACTAGATTTTTAAAAACTCTGCGCAGTGAACTTGAAAAAATCAGACAAATAATACTTGCTGAAAAAGCAGAAATGGAAGAAACAGATATTGATTGTCAGGAACTAAAAGTTGGAGAAATATTAATTTCAGTTTCAAAAAGACTGGAGGCAGAAGATAATGAGGGGCTAAAAAGGGTTATTAATGCTGGCGGCATAATTCTCCACACCAATCTGGGTCGATCCTTACTTCCGGAAAATGCTTTAAATAAAGTTAAAGAAATTGCCGCAGAATATTCGAGTCTGGAATTTGATCTAGAGAATGGTGAAAGAGGTTATAGATATAAAAGAACTAAGCAGCTGCTCAGAGATTTAACGGGAGCAGAATCTGCAGTGGTGGTTAATAATAATGCAGCAGCTGTTATGCTGGTCTTAAAAACTATTGCAGAAGACAGAGAAGTAATTATAGCTAGAGGTGAAATGGTAGAGATTGGTGGTTCTTTTCGAATACCTGAAGTTATGGAGAGCAGTGGAGCAATTTTAAAAGAAGTTGGTTCTACAAATAAAGTGTATCTAAAGGATTATTTAACTGCAGTTGGTGAAAAAACAGGAGCTCTACTTAAAGTTCATACCAGTAATTATCGGATTCAGGGCTTTACTCATTCTGTCAGTGCAGAAGAGATGGTTAAGGCAGCCCATCAGCATGATTTAGTCGTAATTGAAGATCTTGGCAGCGGCATTTTATTTGATCTTTCGGAATATGGACTGCCCGAGGAACCCACTGTTAAGGAAGAAATTTTAGCAGGAATTGATATTCTGACCTTTAGTGGAGATAAGCTGTTAGGGGGACCTCAGGCTGGAATTATTGTTGGTCGAGAAAAATTCATTTCTCAAATTGAGCAGCATCCACTGATGCGAGCTTTAAGAGTTGATAAAATGACTCTGGCTGCGCTGGAAGAAACTTTAAAACTATATTATAATCTGGAAGAGGCGCTGCAAAAGATTCCCACCCTAAAAATACTGACAGAAAAGGCGGAAAAAGCTAAAATCAGAGCAGAAAAGCTGAAAGCTAAAATTGAGGCTCCAGCTGGAGTCAAGTTTACAATAATTGAATCAGAAGCAAAGGTCGGGGGTGGTGCTTATCCATTGAATACTTTTAAAAGTTATGCCCTGGCAGTTGAAACAGGAGATTTGAGTCCGGAAAAGTTTGTGTATAAATTAAGACAGTTAAAAACCCCTGTAATCAGCCGAATCCAGAATGAACTGATAATTTTTGATTTAAAAACAGTATTTGAGCATCAGCTTGAGGAGCTTGCTATTTCAATAAATAAAGTGCTGGCAGAGGTGTTTTAAGTGAAAAAAAATTTGATAATTGGTACTGCAGGACATATAGATCACGGTAAGAGCACTTTAATCAAAGCCCTGACTGGAGATGAGACCGACAGACTGGACCAGGAAAAAACAAGAGGAATTTCGATAGAAAATGGTTTTTCCCAGCTGGAAAACGAAAAAACTAGAGCAGAAAATTTGAAACTGGGAATTGTTGATGTACCGGGGCATAAAAAATTTGTCAATAAAATGCTTTCTGCTGCAGCCGGGGTTGATCTGGCTCTGATAGTAGTGGCTGCAGATGAGGGAGTAATGCCTCAGACTAAGGAACATCTGGCTATATTGGATCTGCTGGGAGTAAAAAAAGCCATTATTGTGCTGACTAAAATCGATCTGGTGGACAGGGAATGGCTGCAGTTAATAGAATTGGATTTGAGAGATCATTTAAAAAATAGTTTTGCAGAAACTGCAGAAATTGTCAGAGTTTCTTCTACAAAAGAGGCGGGAATTATAGAACTTAAAGACTTAATAGTCAAGACTGCCTTAAAAATGGATCAGCAGCAGCGATCAGAAATTACTTATTTCCCAGTTGATCGAGTTTTCAGTCTCAAAGGTTTAGGAACAGTAGTGACTGGAACCTTATTTAGCGGTCAGCTTAAGTCAGGAGATGAACTAAGTCTTTATCCCGAGAAAAAAAGATTAAAAATTAAAAGTTTGGAAAGCCACGGCTGTGAGAAGCAGCAGATTAATGCAGGCAGCAGAGTCGGAATCAATATTAGTGGAATAAATAAATCAGAAATTAAAAGAGGGGATATTATTGCTGAGTCAAACTCTCTTTTAAAAAGCAAATTTTTTGAGGGAGAACTCAGGCTGTTAGATGATCTAAATTTTACAGTAAAAAACGGGGATCAGATTCATTTTCATACTGCAGCTCTAAAAACAAGGGGAAGAATATATTTATACAATAAAAAAGAAGCTTTTCCGGGAGAAAAGGTTTATATTAAATTAATACTTGAAAAAGCAGCAGCTCTGGTTTTTAAGCAAAAATTTGTATTGAGGCGTATTTCTCCTCTGAACACAATTGGTGGCGGAGAAATTTTAGAACTGGATCCTCCTCCCAGCCGGAAAGTCGATAATAGCAAAACTGTAAAGAAATTAAAAGAATTAAATAAAGCTTCTATCAGAAGAGCAGTTGAATTATTTATCGAAAAAAGGCAAAATGAGCCGGCAAAAATTGAATTGTTAAAAAAGAAAAGTGCTTTAAAATCTAAAAGTTTAAAAGAAATTTTAAACAAACTGACTGCTGAAGAAAAAATTTTGGAACTGGCTCCTGAAAAAAGTTATATTCATCAAAGCAAGTTAAAAGATATAGAAAATAGTATATTGAAAATTGTCTCTGATTATCATCAGGAATATAGTTTGAAACCGGGTATAAAAAAGGAAGAACTTCGTTCCCGTCTGGATTTTAAATTAAAGAAAAATGAATTAAATTCTTTACTTCAGATATTATATAAGAAAGAACTTCTAAAAGAAAAAAACAATTTAATTGCTCACAGTAGTTTTCAAATAAAACTAAGTCCTGAAATTAAGGAAATTAAAGATAAAGTCATCAAAAAATATAAAAAGCATCTTTTTTCTCCACCGACCAGAACAGAGATGTTTAATTATTATCAACTTGAAGAAGAATTATTTGATTATCTGGAAAATGAAGGGGTTTTAATTCGCCTATCAGCAGAATTATATTTTCACATTAGTGTACTAAATGAACTTAATGAAATGTTTAAAGAATATTTTAGAGAAAACGACTGTATTGACCTGGCTGAATTCAGGGATTTAATTGACAGCAGCAGGCGTTATGCTTTACCTTTACTGGAAAAAACGGACCAAATAAAAATTACTAAAAGAGTAGAGGATTATCGCTATCCAGGTGAAAATTTAGAGTTATGAGTTTAATATTTAGGTGAAAAATTTGATTTTAAATAGGCTATTATCTTTTGTTGTAACTGCTTGAATAACTTGAAATATCATGTTAAAATTATAAGAGAAAATCTTGGGGAGTGGCTGTGTCCATGGTGGACATCCTGGACTTCAAATCCAACGGCAGGCAGGCGGACCTGTCTGTGGTGGGTTCGATTCCCACACATTCCCGCCATTTTGACTGCAGTCTGGAGACTGTAGTTTATTTTTGTTTAAGCTTTTATTTTCTATCATTTTTATTATATTACAAAATATAGGGAATGGGGAGAATTATAATGTATGGATTGGTGCTGGAAGGTGGTGGAGCCAAAGGAGCTTATCATATTGGCGCTCTTAAGGCTCTCAACGAACTTAATATTGAAATAGATGCAGTTGCAGGCACTTCCATTGGGGCAATGAATGGAGCGATGTTTGTCCAGGATAAATTAGATATTGCCTATGATTACTGGTATAATATTTCGACTTCCAAAGTTTTGGATATAGAAGATAAATATTTATCTGAACTTTTAAATTTGAGCATCAATCAGAATAATTTATCATATTTTATCAATAAAGCTAAAGAGGTACTGCAAAATCGTGGCCTTGATAATTCTTTTTTAAAAGAAATTCTGGAAAAAAATATTGATGAAGAAAGTTTGAGGAATTCTAAAATTGATTTTGCTATAGTTACCCTCTCTTTAAGTGATTTAAAACCTCTTGAATTATTTATAGAAGATATTCCAGAAGGAAAAGTACTGGATTATATTATGGCCAGCTCTTATTTACCTGCATTTAAAATGCAGCGGATAGACGGCAAAATTTTAATTGATGGTGGATTTTATGAAAATTTACCTCTTAAAACTCTTCAAAATAAGGGTTATAAAAAAATTATTGCAATTAGAACTTATAGCCTGGGAGATATTGAAAAAAAGACTGATCAGGATAAAGAATTGATATTTATTAATCCCAGTCAGGAACTGGGAAGAATGCTTAATTTTGATCAGCAAAATGCGCGCAAAAATATCAAAATGGGTTACTATGATACGATGAAATACTTTAAAAACTTAAGTGGAAGTAAATATTATTTGAATATCGAAAAAGAGGAAGAATATTTTATAAATTATTTATTGAATCTTGATCAAAAGATTATCAGGAGACTTTTAAAACAGCTGTCTCTAACAGAAGAACCATATCTTCGTTCTTTTTTCGAGAATTTGATTCCTAAATTGGTTAACTTATTAGAACTAAATTATCAGGCAAGTTATAGTGTAATCGTGACCCAATTATTGGAGGAAATGGCATCTTTTTTAAAAATTGATAGATATCAAATTTATAATTTTGAAGAATTATTAGAGATAGTCAGAGAGAACTATCAGCAAAAAAATGAAAGTTTTTCCAGAAAATTGCCTGCATTTATCAAAACGAGTAATTTACTGCCCGGGCAGTTAAAAAAGGATCTTCTTTTAGATGTTGCTGAGAAGCTGTTTATTCAATGAGGAGATAGTGGATTTGATAAATAATAAAAATATAATATCAAAACTGAGACAAAAATTTTTAAATACTTTTCAAAAATAATTAATCAAATTATGAAGGGGTTAACTGAATGAGTGCATTATTAATTGGAATTGCAGGAGGAACTGCATCAGGTAAAACAACACTTGCAAGAATTTTAAAAGATTCTTTTCAGGATAAAGTAACTATTTTAAAGCATGATTATTATTATCATGACCGCAGCCATTTTAAGGTAGCAGATCATAAAATTAATTTTGACCATCCGGATTCTTTTGAGACTGAACTGCTGGTCAAGCAGCTGCAGGAGTTAAAGGGTGGTAAAAAAGTAGAAAGACCTGTTTATTCCTATAAAACAAATGAGCGGCTGGGAAAGAAGAAAAAAGTAGAACCAGCACCAATTATTATTGTAGAAGGTATTTTAATCTTTCATTATGAATCTTTAAAAAATCTTTTTGATTTAAAAATTTATGTAGATACAGATGCTGATATCAGGTTACTTAGAAGAATCAGCAGAGATATTAAAGAAAGAGACAGAACCTTTGAATCTGTTAAAAATCAGTATTTAAAAACTGTAAAACCTATGCATCAAAAATTTGTAGAACCGAGTAAATATCAGGCAGATATAATTATTCCACATGGTGGTTTAAATGAGATAGCAAATGATTTAATTATTAAAAAAATCAAGGATTACTTGCGACAGATTTAATTAATAGCAGCTCAGGCTGCTATATTTTTTTATATTAAATGTAAAAAAATTACAGGAAATCTAAATTTTATCTCGAATAAGCCTTTAGGAGGTGTTTTTATGTTCAAAAATAAAAGAGTAATTTTTATTTTAGTTGTCGGATTGCTGTTGTTGTGTTTTCGTTATTATAATCAAAACATTCAGCAGAGTACGACTTTAAATCCGGAAGCCAATTTAAATCTTCTAGAAGCAGGCAGTGTAGCAGAAAAAAATGTGGAAAAAGAGAATAATGTTCAAATAGTTGTCCATTTAGCCGGAGCTGTCAAAAATGCAGGAGTTTATAAACTAAATAAAAATGATAGACTTGTAGATTTAATCAGAGCAGCTGGCGGACTTATGGAAAATGCTGATCTAAAGCAAATAAATTTAGCTGAAAGGTTATATGATGGGCAAAAATTAAATATTCCCGAAATATCAAAAAATAACCAGCAGGAAATTAATCAGATTCAGGGGGATTTTAAATTTTCCGATTCACAGAATAAAGATAATTTTTTGCTCAATAAATATTCTACCTCCAGTGATAGTGATTTAATAAACATCAATCAGGCTGATCAGAGTCAATTAGAAAAATTAAGTGGTATTGGTCCTTCTAAAGCGGCAGCAATTATTAAGTATAGAGAGCAGAATAGTTATTTTTCTCGAAAAGAAGATCTCTTAAAAGTTAGTGGAATTGGAGAGAAAACACTGGAAAATATTAAAGATGAGATTGTTTTACAGTGAAAATTATAAGAAGACCGGCTTTCTATCTGGCGGCAGCTTTAACAGCAGGAATTTTAAGTAGTTATTTTTTATTAAGTCATAATTTGATTTTAAGTTTAAAAATATTACTGATTACTGAAACTATTTATTTATGTTTTTATACAGTTTTTAAATTAAATATTTCAAAAAAATCAATTTATACCTGGCTTGCAATTTTATTTTTGTTTCTGGGCAGTCTTTTATATAGTTATCAGGAATATCAGTATCGAAGTAAGTATTCTCTCCATAATTTTGCTGACTCTGGAATGAGTCAGCTGCTGGCAGAAATTAAACTGGATCCTGGAGATCTAGAGAGTGATAAAGTTTATCTTCAAGTATATTCAGTTAATGGGACAAGAGTAAAATATGGTAGTGCTATAATTACTTCAGAAAAATTAAAGAGATTCAATGATGGAGATTTGATTACTCTAGAACTGGAATTAACAAAACCGGCTCCTGCTCTGAATCCCGGTTCATTTTCTTATGTAGAATACTTAAAAAGAAAAGGTGTTTATCTACAGGGCTGGAATCCAGAAAATATTAGCCTAATCAGAAAAAACAAATCCCTAAAAAATCTAATTATTAAAGTCAAAAAGCTCCTTTTGAATAATATTAATCAGTTATTTACTGAGGATAATGCTGCTTTTATCAAAGCAATTTTACTGGGGGAAAAAGAATATTTAAGTTATGAACAGGAATCTTTACTCAGAAATTCAGGGGCCAGCCATCTACTGGCTATTTCGGGTCTGCATATGGGAATTTTGATTCTAACATTTTCTTTTATTCTATTTAAGCTCTGTTCAAAGAAAAGAAATGCTCTTTATTTACTCTCTTTTTTGACTTTTATCTATATTATTCTGGTAGGGGCTGCTGTTTCAATTATTAGAGCAGCACTGCTGGCGCTTCTGTTTTTATGGTCTGACGAATTTAATCGGGAAGGAGATTTTTTAAATATAATTTCTCTAACTTTGATTATTAATCTGCTGCTCGATCCCCAGGCCTTATTTACGGTTTCCTTACAGCTTTCTTATATCCTGGTTCTGGCTTTGTTTTATTTAACTCCGGTTTTAAATCGCTGGCTGCCTGGCTTTTTAGCAGTATCTCTGGCAGCCCAGCTGGCCTCACTGGCAATCACAGCCTATTATTTTAATGAATATGCCTTTATTGCTTTAGTTACAAATCTCTGGGCTATTCCCTATATTACAGTTTTACTGCCCTTAATCTTTATTTTACTTTTACTTTCGCTAGTCAGCTTAAATTTTTTTGGATCGCTGGCAATTTTAATTGAGCTGGGATTAAAACTATTATTTAATGGTTTTGAATTAATGACTTTAATTCAGGGAAGGCCTCTGGTTATTGCAAGGCCGAAATTAATTACTATCTTTATTTATTATTTGTTTCTCTTTGCCATTCCTTTTATTTATCGAAAAAGATATATTTGGCTTAAGGCCAGAAAATATAAATTATGGCAGAAAATAGTCCCAATTTCTTTACTCTTAATAATTGCCTTTTTATTTTATAATCCCCCTCCAGATAATTTAGAAATAAATTTTCTGGCTGTAGGTCAGGGAGATGGAATTTTTATTCAATTTCCAGGTGGGCAAAATATGCTAATTGATACCGGTCCCCCCGGGAAGGAAGGCAGAAATATTGAATACAGTATTATCTCCTATTTAAATTACCTCGGTGTTAGTACTGTAGACTATTTAATGATCAGTCATTTTGATGCAGACCATGCCGGAGGACTTCCGCATCTACTGCAGCGGAAAAAGGTTAAAAATATTATGATTCCTCCCTATCATGAGAGAACTAAATTGCATCACCAGCTGGCAGAAGGTCTTAGTGAGGGTAATTCTAAATTATATTTCTTAACTGCCGGTGTTCATTTTAAAATTGCTGGCTGCAGCCTGGAAATTTTAAATCCTGAGTCAAATAGGATCAAAGAAGATAGAAATGAAAACTCTATAGTCTTTCTACTTAGATATCGAAAAAATAAATTTTTATTTACCGGAGATTTATCTAAGGCAGGAGAAGCCCGAATAGTAAAGGATTATAATTTGGACAAAATTGATGTTCTCAAGGCCGGTCACCACGGCAGTAAAACATCTAGTGGTGAGATACTGCTTGATGCAGTCAGACCTGAGTTGGCTGTTATTTCGGTTGGCAGAAACAACTTTGGTCATCCTTCAGCAGAAGTTATTAGAAGATTTAAGCGAAAATCAATTAGCTATCTGCGTACTGATCAGAGGGGAATGATTAAATTGATTTCTGATGGACAGAATATTTATTTTAACTGCTTTAGATAGGAAACTAACTTTTATTTAAGACTATAAACTGGAGAGAAAAGTTTAGATATGTTAAAATAGAGAAGGAAGAAAAATAACGAAATATTGTTGGGGTGAAATTAGATGGATTTAGAAGAGTTTATTAAAAATGAAAAAGAAGCAAAAAAATTATATTATATTTATGCAGATAATTCTTATCTCAGAAATAAATTTAAAGAGAAATTTATTGAAAAATTTGTGCCGGAGGCAGTTAGAGATTTCAATCTTTCTTATGTTAATCCCGGTGATGAATATTTAAAACGACTCTCAAATGCTGTTCAGACTCCTCCAATGGGGGCAGAAAAGCGATTTATAATTTCTCATTTTACAGAGGATGATTCTCTAAATCAGAGTGAGCAGGAGAGACAATTAAAAATTTTTAAAAACATTGATCAGAGTGCCAGTCTGCTTTTCTTAACAGCCAATAAAGTGGATAAACGAAAAAAGTTTTATCTAAGTTTAAAAAAAATTGCAGAATATCAGGAATTTGAAACTCCCCGTTATCGAGATTTAGATCAGTGGATTATTGCTCGTTTTAGGGAAAATAATAAAAAAATTGACAGCCGGAGTGTAAAGATGCTGGAAAATATGTTCAGCAATAAACTGGAAATATTGAATAGTGAAATTGAAAAGGTAGTAACACGTTATCCAGATCAGGAAAAGATTTCTTATTATGATCTCAAAAATATCATCAGCAGAGAAAAATTTCTAGAAGATGAAGAAATCTTCCACTTTCTTGATTTAATTGGTGACAAAAAAACTGATCAGGCTCTTTTGACTTTAAAAGAAATGCTAAACAAGGGAGTTTATCCTTTATATTTGCTGACAATGCTTAAAAATCAGATTGAGCTTTTAATGCAGGTTAAATTTTACAGTCAGTACACTCAGGATAATTATAAGATTGCTAAAAAAATTGGTAAACATCCCTATCCGGTAAAAAAATCACTGCAGCGGTGTAGGAACTTTACCCAGAAAGAATTAGAAAAAATATTGGATGAAATATTAAGAGCTAACTACCACTTTTTGACAGGTTACTATCCGGATCAGAATACGGCTCTGGAAATGATTATAATCAAATCAATTGCTTATTAAATCTAAAAAAAGTTCAGCCTGTTTGTTAGAGGCTGAACTTTTTATTATAGATAAATAAAAACTCACCCAGCTGGATGAGTTTAATAATTTAAAAGATAGCTATCTTTTAGATATATTTTAATAAGGACATTTGTCCTAAATTTAAAATTAAAATTACATATTATTATACATCTTTGTGAGGCGGGATTTTTTGCGGGCTGCATTGTTTTTATGAATAATATTTCTAGTTACAGCCTTATCGATGACCTTTTTAGTCTCTTTTAACTGTTCTGCAGCAGCTTCTTTGTCCCCTGCTTCAACTGCCTTTTCCATATCTTTAATCGCATTTTTTAATCTATCTTTCCATTCGCGATTTTGAGCAGTTTTCTTTTCTGTTACCTTAACTCTTTTCTTAGCAGATTTAATAATAGGCATCTAACTTCACCCCCTCTTAAAAGTAAGTATTTATAGTCTCAGACTTAATTTGCAACATTTCAATTTTAACATGTTGTTATCTAAAATGCAAGAGTTAAATTCAAAAAACAGCTTCTCTTAAAATGAGATTAATAAATTATAACTTAAATGGAGTTAAAAAAGAAAATTGATTAATCAGCCTAAGTATAATATAATTAAAGTGCTGTGGATAGTATAATTAATCCGGCAAAAAGTTTTAGTATAAAAGGAGGAAGTTTTTTTGCAGACTGATAAGATTAGAAACTTTTGCATAATTGCTCATATTGATCACGGGAAGTCGACTCTTGCTGATCGTATGTTAGAATATACAGGTACAATTACAGATCGCAAAATGCAGGAACAGGTTTTAGATAAAATGGATTTAGAAAGAGAAAGAGGCATAACTATTAAAGCTCAGGCGGTGACAATTGAACATCAGGGTTATGAGCTGAATTTAATTGATACTCCTGGTCATGTAGATTTTGCCTATGAGGTATCCAGAAGTCTGGCTGCCTGTGAGGGAGCTCTTTTAGTTATTGATGCTGCTCAGGGAGTTGAAGCTCAGACAATGGCCAATATTTATCTGGCCCTGGAACATGACCTGGAAATCATTCCAGTTATTAATAAAATTGATTTACCATCAGCCAATCCGCAGAGGGTTAAGGAACAGCTATTAGATATCGGTATTGACCCTGATGAGGCAATTCTGGCCAGTGCAAAAGAAGGAACAAATATTGATCAAATTCTGGAGGCAATTATTAAGCGTGTCCCAGAGCCATATAATGGAATAAATCAACCTTTAAAAGCATTGATTTTCGATACTCTCTATGATTCCTATCAGGGCGTAATTGCCTATGTTAGAGTTATGGAAGGCTCTGTTAAAAAGGGAGATAAGATTTTGTTGATGTCCAATCAAAAAAGTTATGAAGTGGATGAGGTTGGATTTTTTGATCCCGCGATGCAGAAAAAAGATGAATTGAGTTCCGGCGAAGTAGGTTATATTATTTCGGGAATCAAAGATGTACGCAACTGTCGAGTAGGTGATACAATTACTTTAAAGAATAATCCTACCGAAAAAGCCCTTCCCGGATATCAGAAAGTACAGCCTATGGTATTTAGTGGTCTTTATCCAACAGATAATGCGGATTATGAAATTTTAAAAGAAGCTTTAGAAAAGCTGCAGCTTAATGATGCTTCTTTTACCTTTGAGCCAGAGACATCTGAAGCCCTTGGTTTCGGTTTCCGCTGTGGTTTCTTAGGTCTGCTGCATATGGAGGTTATTCAGGAAAGACTGGAGAGAGAGTATGATCTGGATTTAGTAATTACTGCTCCCAGTGTAGAATATCAAATTATTAAAAAGAATGGTGAAGAATTGAAAATAGAAAATCCGGCTGCTTTTCCGGATCAAAGTGAAATTGATAAAATAAAAGAACCTTTTGTTACTGCAGAAATACATCTACCGGAAGAATATGTGGGCCAGGCGATGGAGCTCTGTCAGGACAACCGGGGTGAATTTAAGGATATGCAGTATATAGATCAGGATCGAGTAACTTTAAAATATGAAATGCCTTTAAGTGAAATTATTACAGAATTTTTTAACCAGTTAAAATCACGAACCAGAGGCTATGCAACCCTGGATTACGAATTAGAAGGATACAAAGAATCCAATCTGGTTAAACTTGATATTTTACTTAATAAAGAGGTTGTGGATGCTTTATCTATAATCGTTCATGAAGAAGATTCGTATCAGCGGGGTAATGATCTTGTTAGAAGATTAAAAGAAGTAATCCCCCGACATATGTTTAAAGTTCCAATTCAGGCTTCAGTTGGTGGAAAAATCATAGCCAGAGTCAATATTCCTGCTGTGCGCAAAGATGTACTGCAGAAATGTTATGGTGGAGATGTCAGCCGCAAGCGTAAATTACTTGAAAAACAAAAAGAAGGTAAAAAGCGGATGAAACGGGTTGGAAGTGTCGAAATTCCTCAGGAAGCATTTATGACAGTTTTAGAAAGGAATGAAAATGCCTGATTTAAAATTTGAAAATGCAAATGCACTATATATTCACCTTCCATTCTGCACCAGTAAATGCCCTTACTGTGATTTTTATTCAGTTAAATATTCAAAACAAAGGGTGGACCTCTACTGGGCCGCCCTTTTTATGGAATTAGAGGAATTAACTCATAAAGTAAATAACCATTTACTGCAGACTATTTATCTGGGAGGAGGAACTCCCTCTCTAGTAGCTCCTTTTTTTATAGGAGAATTGATTAAAAAGATTAAAAATAAGTTTAGAGTTATTCCGGCGGCCGAAATTACGATTGAAATTAATCCGGCTTCTATTACAGAAGAAAAAATTATTGCTTTAAAAAGAGCGGGAATTAACCGTCTAAGTGTTGGGATCCAGAGTTTTAATGATCAGCATTTAAATTTTTTAGGGCGCAGAAGTAGCAGTGAGAATAATAAAAAAATATTAACTTTAGTTGATCAGTACTTTGATAGTTATAGTGCTGATCTAATTTTTGCTCTACCTGAACAGAGTTTAAAAGAGTTCGAAATTGATTTAGAAGAGATGCTTAAATTTAATCCTCCTCATATTTCGTTATATAATCTTGAAATACATGAGAATACTCCTTTTTATCAGCGCTATAATCAGGGGGAACTTAAACTGCCGACAGAAGAAGTTGATGCAGAAATGTATGAATTGGCTTTAAAAAAATTAAAAACTGCTGGTTATCAGCATTATGAGATTTCTAATTTTGCCCGTAGAGGATATAGAGCCCGTCACAATTATATTTACTGGCTCTATCAGCCTTACCTGGCCTTAGGTCCAGGAGCAGCAGCTTTTGATGGTAACTGCCGCTCGCAAAATCTGTCTGATTTAAGTTTGTATCTTAAATATTATAATCCACAAAATTTATCCTTTGCCGAGTTTTTGGAGAGTGAAGTTAGTCAACCAGCAGGTAGATTTAGACAAAACAAACAAAACCAGGAAATAAAAATTAGAGAATTAAACTGTTTGAGCAAAAAAGAGAAGATGGCCGAATACTCATTTCTTGCTTTAAGAACAGCAAAAGGTTTATTTTATCATAAATTTTACTGTCAATTTAAAGTCGATTTTAAATCTCTATATAAAGAAGAGATTGCAGAATTAAAAGAGAATAATTTAATTGAAGAAGGAAATGAGCGTATCTATCTGACGGATCGAGGTAAAGAAGTAGCTAACAAAGTTTTTCTTAAATTTTTACTTGATTAATTCCAATAATTATTTGACAAAAAAATATCAATGTGTTATTTTATTATTAGCTGTTAGCACTCTCCTTAATCGAGTGCTAAAAAAAGAGGTGAGAAATGATGGTTGAGGAATTAGATCCGAGAAAAAAGCGAATACTGCAGGCCATCATTCAGGAACATATAATTTCTGCATCTCCAATTGGCTCAAGGACACTTGCAAAAAAATATAATCTGGATGTAAGTCCTGCAACTATCAGAAATGAAATGGCTGATCTGGAAGACTTAGGTTATTTGGAACAGCCCCATACATCTGCAGGAAGAATACCTTCTGATAAAGGCTATCGCTATTATGTTGATCAGCTTATCAGCAGGAAGAAAAATGAAGCTCCTGGAGTAATCGAAAATGTGGAAAATTTATATCAGGATCTTCAGGATGTACAGGATATTATTTCTGGTATGGCAAAAATGCTTTCTAATATGACTCATTATACGGCGATGGTTAGTGAGCCCAAAAGTCAGGTCAGTCGTTTAAAAAAAGTTGAAATAATGCAGCTGGCAGATAATTCTCTGCTTTTAGTTCTGGTTACAGATACAGGAATGGTTAATAATAAAATTATTAATCTTGATCAGAGTTTATCTACAGCTAAAATTTCTTATCTTAATAAATTTTTAAGCGAAAAGTTAGAAAATAAATTACTTGCCAATTTAGATACTAATTATCTAAAAGAAGTAGAAAAAGAGCTTCTGGCAAAAGTTGACCTATCTGTTGATTTGTTTAAACAGTTTTATAATGAGTTTGAAGGTGCATTTGAACCTGGTGGAGTTAAAGTTTATCTGGGAGGTACTTCCTATATTTTAGAGCAGCCGGAGTTTAATGATCTGGAAAAAGTCAAGAAGATGCTCAAATTACTTGATCAGGAAGAAATGCTGAATAAAATTATTAATAGTATTTCTGGTTCTGATCTTGAAATTAAAATTGGTCAGGAAAATGAAGTTGAAGATATTAAAAACTGCTCACTTGTTGTTGCAACTTATTATATTTCTGAGCGAGCAGTTGGAAAAATTGGTGTTATTGGTCCCACCCGAATGGAATATCCACGTGTTATTTCTTCGGTGGATGTTATTTCTGATATTTTAAGTAAATTAATTTCTAAAGCTAGTGGGTGATAATTATGGACAATAAAAAAGAAAATAATAATTTTGAAGAAAAAGTTGAGAATCCCGAAAATAATGAAACTGCAGAAAATAATAATTTTGCAGCAGAGGCAGAAAATGCTGAGGTTGAGGTAGAGTTAAATGAAGAAGAACTAAATGGTATCCAGATGGAGCTTTCCCGGGAAGAATTAATTGAGGAAGTTAAGGAAAAAAATGAAATGATTGAAGAAATGGATGCCGAAATAGATGATTTATTAAGCAGACTACAGCGCTTACAGGCTGATTTTGTTAATTACCGCAAAAGAAGTCAGCGAGAAAAGGCTGAGATGACAACCCAGGGGAAAGTAGAACTCTGTGCCAGTTTGCTGCCGGTAATTGATAATTTTGAGCGGGCTTTGAAGGCGGAGGACAGAGTAGATGATTTTTACCAGGGAGTAGAGATGATCTACAAACAGCTTTTAAAAACTCTAAAAGATCAGGGTATTGAAGAAATTCTGGCAGAAGGGGAAGAATTTAACCCTGAATATCATGAGGCAATCATGAGAGTTGAAAGTGAAGAATTTGAAGAAGGAATTGTAGTTGAGGTTGTTCAAAAGGGTTTTAGTCTCAATGATCGCGTAATTAGACCGGCGATGGTTAAAGTAGCCGGATAAAATAAAGTCTTGAAGTTTCAATAATTTTGTTATAAATTCTATTTATTATTAATCTGGTTTTTTGTTAAGTATTTTGACAACAATTTTCTAAGGAGGAATATAAAATGGGTAAAGTAATTGGTATTGACTTAGGTACAACTAATTCCTGTGTGGCAGTAATGGAAGGTGGAGAACCTACTGTTATTCCTAATAAAGAAGGTGCTAGAACTACTCCTTCTGTAGTAGCATATTCTAAAAAGGGAGAAAGAATTGTCGGTGAACATGCAAAACGTCAGGCAGTAACTAATCCTGATCAGACAATTTCTTCAATTAAAAGAGAAATGGGTTCAGATTTTACAGCAACACTTAATGGAGAAGAATATACTCCACAGCAAATTTCAGCAATGATTTTACAGAAATTAAAAAGGGATGCTGAAGAGTATTTAGGTGAAGATGTTGAGGAAGCTGTTATTACAGTACCTGCCTACTTCAGTGATGCTCAGCGTCAGGCAACAAAAGATGCTGGTAAAATTGCAGGTTTAAAAGTAGAAAGAATTATCAACGAGCCAACAGCTGCTTCTTTAGCTTATGGTCTTGATGATAAAGGTGAAGAAACTATTTTAGTTTATGACCTTGGTGGAGGTACCTTTGATGTTTCCATTCTTGATATTGGAGATGGAGTTTTCGAAGTTATCGCAACTAATGGTAACAATCACCTTGGTGGAGATGATTTTGATCAGAGAATCATCGACCATTTAGCAGAAGAATTTAAAAATAGAACTGGAATTGATCTAAAGAAAGATAAAATGGCACTTCAGCGTTTAAAAGATGCGGCTGAAAAAGCCAAGATAGAACTTTCCAGTGTTAAGCAGACAAATATTAATTTGCCTTTTATTACTCAAACTGATGAAGGGCCTGAGCACTTAGATATTGATTTAACAAGAGCTAAGTTTGAAAGTCTAATCACTGATTTAATTGAACAGACAATGGATCCAGCCCGCAAAGCTCTTGCAGATGCTGGTATGGATAAATCAGATATAGATGAAGTTATTCTTGTTGGTGGTTCTACCAGAATTCCTGCTGTTCAGGAAGCAGTTAAAAACTTGATCGGGAAAGATGCACACAAAGGTATTAATCCTGATGAAGTTGTAGCAGTTGGTGCTGCAATTCAGGCTGGTGTTTTAGCGGGAGATGTAGATGATGTTGTACTACTTGATGTTACACCATTATCTTTAGGTATTGAAACACTTGGTGGTAAGTTCACTAAATTAATTGATAGAAATACAACAATACCTACTTCAAAGAGCAAGATATTCTCTACAGCTACTGACAATCAGACAAGTGTAGATATCCATGTACTGCAGGGTGAAAGAGAATTGGCACAGCATAATAAAACACTGGGCCGTTTCCAATTAACTGATATTCCACCTGCACCACGTGGAGTACCTCAGATTGAAGTAGAATTTGATATTGATAAAAACGGTATTGTTCATGTATCTGCAAAAGACAAAGGTACAGGTAATGAGCAGAAGATCACTATAAAATCTACAAGCGGTTTATCTGACGAAGAAATAGAAGAAATGGTAAAAGATGCTGAAGAACATGCTGAAGAAGATAAAAAGCGGGTAGAAAAAATTGAAACACGCAATGAAGCAGATGCTTTAGTTCATCAAACAGAGAAAACTCTAGAGGAAGCAGGAGAAAAAGTTGATTCTGCAATTAAAGATAAGGTTGAAGCAGCTAAAGAAGAGTTAAAAGAAGTCTTAGCAAATGAAGATGCTGAAACTGAAGAAATCAAAGAGAAAATGGAAGCTTTAACTGATGAATTAACAGAGTTAAGTTCCGAATTGTATTCTCAAGCTGAAGGAGCTCAGCCTGGTGCTGGTGCAGCTGGAGCTCAGCCAGGAGCCGGAGCGGGACAGGCAGGTCCACAGCCGGGAGCTGGAGCAGGTCAGGCTAATGCAGATGATGATACAGTCGATGTAGACTTTGAAGAAGTAGATGACGAAGAGGAAGAAAAATAAATCAGAAATTAACTAATAAATAAGAAAAAGAATATACCAGTTTAGGGAGAGTATGACTCTCCCTATAACTGTTTTCTCTTTCTTTTTATAGAGAGGTGATTTTAAGATGGCAAAAAAAGATTATTACGAACTGCTCGGTGTTGACCGGGATGCCGATCAAAAAGAAATTAAGCGGGCTTATCGTAAGCTTGCCAAAAAATATCATCCTGATATGAATCAGGAAAAAGATACCTCAGAAAAGTTTAAAGAAATTTCTGAGGCTTATGAGATACTAAGTGATCCGGATAAAAGAGCACGTTATGATCAGTATGGACATTCAGGTATAAATGATCAGGACTTCAACTTTGATGATTTTGCTCAGGGTGGCTTCGGTGGTCTTGATGATTTATTTAATATGTTCGGTTTTGGCGGTGGAATGGGCGGCCGCAGAAGAAGTGGACCCCGCCGTGGAGCCGATCTCCAGTACAGATTAGAAATTTCTTTTGAAGAAGCTGCCTTTGGCGGTAAAAAAGAAATTAGAATTCCCAGGGAAGAAGAATGTGATCGCTGTGATGGCAGTGGGGCTGAACCAGGAACTGATGTAAAAACATGCCCTGAATGTAATGGTCAGGGACAGGTGCGCAGCAGTCAGCAGACTCCATTTGGCCAGTTTACTCAGAGCAGAGTCTGTCCCAAATGTGGTGGAGATGGGAAAATTGTTGAAGAAGCATGTCATAAGTGTAATGGCTCTGGTAAGGTAAGAAAACAGAGGAAATTAACTGTAAATATTCCGGCTGGTGTTGATACTGGAACCAGACTACGGATGTCCGGAGAAGGTCAGGCTGGAGAAAAAGGTGGCCCGGCAGGAGATTTATATATAGTAATTGATGTTCAGGATCACGAAATCTTTGACCGCAAGGGTGATGATGTCTACTGTGAGGTGCCAATTAGTTTTGTGCAGGCCACATTAGGTGATAAGATTAAAGTGCCTACCCTGGAGGGTAAGGTTCAGTTTGATATTCCTGAGGGGACTCAACCGGGTACAACCTTTAGATTAAAGAACAAAGGAATTACTCATCTAAACGGTTATGGTCGTGGAGATCAATATATAAAAGCTAAGGTCATGATTCCAAAGGACCTGGATGACAAACAAAAAGAACTGCTGGCAGAATTTGCAGAAATTAGTGGTGAAGAAATAAACCCGGAGCATAAAAGCTTTTTAAAAAAAATAAAAGACGCAATTAATATTTAAGCGTAATTATTTTCAACAGTTTAAATATTAATAATAAGCAACTCTAAACAATGGAGTGAAAAAAATGCATAGATTTTTTATAGATCAGAGTACTGAAATTGGTAGAACTATAATTATTTCTGGAAATGACTATAACCATCTTAAAAATTCCCTGCGCCTAAATATAGGTGACAGGGTTATTCTTTCTGATGGTAATGGTTTTGATATGGAAGCAGAAATACTTAAGTATAGCGATGAAGGTGCAGAACTTAAAATTCTAACTAAAGAAAAAGCAGATGTTGAAGCTAAAACAAAGATCTGGCTGGCTCAGGGACTGCCCAAAAAGAGTAAGATGGATTTAATAGTTGAAAAGGCAACTGAAATTGGTTTTGCAGGTTTAATTCCATTAGAAAGTAAAAGAACTATTGTAAAGTATGACCACAAAAAGAAGAATAAAAAACAGAGCCGCTGGCAGAGAGTTGCCGAAGCTGCTGCTAAACAATCGGGTAGAGCAGTGATTCCTGAGATTAAAGATTTTTACAGTACTGATAATTTAAGTAATTTAAAAGAAGAATTTGATTATATTTTACTTTTATGGGAAGATGAAAAAAAATACTCAATCAAACAGTTTTTTAAAGAAAATAATGTTGCTGCTGAAGCCAGAATTTTATTAATTATTGGCCCGGAAGGTGGATTTTCTGAAGCAGAGGTAAATCAATTTAAAGCTGGACTGGGTGCCCAAATTATTACTCTTGGTCCCAGAATTTTGAGAACAGAAACTGCTGGGATTACAGCTTTAACAGCAATCCTGTATGAGAAAGGTGAACTTGGTGATTGAGTTAAAGTCTACTAGAAAACCTCGGTGGGCTTGCTCCTAGGAAAGAGAAGACGGTATTGAATTTTAAGTATTATGTTTAGCTATAAAATAATCTAAAAACACAAGAACGGATGTTTGTTTAACCTCTTTGCTTATGGTATAATATTAGTGAGGAGGTGAAAGCATGACAAGTAAAAAAATTGTAAGAGAAAAAGGATATAAGTTCAGGCTATATCCTAATAAAAAACAAAAAATATTAATAAACAAATCAGTTGGTTGTACAAGGTATATATATAACCATTTTCTTGCAAAAGCTAAAGAAGATAAATATAAAACATATACTGAATATTCTAAGCAGCTAACAAAATTAAAAAAAGAATTAATTTGGCTAAAAGAGCCAGATAAATTTGCTTTACAAAATGCTCTTAAAGATTTAGATAAAGCTTTTAATAATTTTTTTAGCGGCAAATATGATTTTCCTCAGTTTAAATCTAAAAAGAATATTAAAAATTCTTATCGGACTAATAAGTTTATTAGAAAAAGTGGAACTACCAATATTGAAATAAAAGATAATAAGATTAACCTGCCTAAATTGGGGTGGGTTAAATACAGTAAATCTCAAAAAGTTAAAGGCAAAATATTAAATGTGACAGTAACTAAGACTAATACAGACAAATATTTTATATCAATAGCAGTTAAAGAGGAAATCAAAAAATTACCTGAGGTAGATAAAAAAATAGGTATAGACCTGGGACTTAAGGAGTTTGCCATTACTTCGGATGGTGAGAAAAAAGCTAATCCTAGAATTTTAAATAAATATGAGAAAAAGATTGCCAGGTTAAATAGAAGTTTAGCTAGAAAAGAAAAAGGATC